>JAJYHG010000187.1 GCA_021784895.1 Actinomycetes bacterium | reverse complement strand
CACGGGCACAGCGTGTCGACCGAGTACTACTTCAATGACGCCGGCTCGCAGATCCAGCGCCTTGGCGAGTCCGTCCGCGCACGCGCACTCGGACAGGAGCCGCCCGCGGACGGCTACCAGGGCGCCTACGTGGCCGAGCTCGCGGCTGAGATCGCGGACGCGAATGACCCAGCCGTGCCGGTGGATGCGATCGCCGGCCGCGCCGTCGCGATCCTGCTCGAGCGGATCAAGACCACGCTGGTGCGCTACGGCGTGCACTTCGACACGTTCTTCAGCGAGCGGACCCTGCACGAAGGCACGCCAAGCCCGCTCGAGCGTGCGCTCAGCCGCCTGCGCGCGGCTGGGCACGTGTACGAGCACGAGGGCGCCGTCTGGCTGCGCACCACTGCCTTCGGTGACGACAAGGACCGTGTGCTGTTGCGCTCCGGCGGCGAGCCAACGTACTTCGCCGCTGATGTCGCCTACATGGAGAACAAGCGCGAACGCGGCTTTGAGCGCCAGCTGCTGCCCGTGGGAGCCGATCACCACGGCTACGTCGCACGCCTGAAGGCAGCGTTTCAGGCGCTCGGCAACGATCCGGATCTGCTCGAGCCACTGATCCTCCAGTTCGTGCACCTCGTGGAGGGCGACGCCCGTACAGCGATGTCAAAGCGGCGCGGCGAGTTTGTCACCCTGGACGAACTGCTGGACGAGATCGGCGTCGACGCCACACGCTACTTCATGTTGCAGAGCTCGCATGAGCGCACGCTCGACCTGAACCTCGACCTCGCTCGGTCCGACTCGTCGGAGAACCCGGTCTACTACATCCAGTACGCCCACGCACGCCTGAGCTCGATGCTCGCCAGGGTCGGCGATGAACGGGTCTCGCTCGCGGTGGCAGCCGATGCCGGGTGGAGCTCGCCAGCGGGCGAGCTCCACAGCTCCGAGCAGGAGCTGATCAGGAAGCTGCTGTCCCTGCCCGACGAGGGCGCCGAGACGGCGCAACGGCGTGCGCCCCATCGCATGGCCGCCTACGCGCTGGAGTTGGCACAGGACTTCACCGCGTTCTACCGGGATTGCAAGGTCGTCGGCGCAGAGCCGTCAGAGACCGAGTCATTCCGGATCGCGCTGTGCGCGGCGACGCGCACCCAGCTCGCTGTCGTGCTCGAGCTCCTCGGGGTCAGCGCACCCAGCTCGATGTAGACACGCCGGCGCTCAGATGAAACGGTCAAGCTCGGCGTCCAGGCGCTGGGCGTCGGCGCCGGTCAGCGGCTCGGCGACCGGCAGCATCAGCTGAGCCGCACGCCGCGACCGTGCCCGCCACTTGGGTAGCGTGAACAGCAGCAGCGCCACGCCACCCAGGAAGACGACGGGCGGCAGCACGTAGACGGTCAGGTTGAAGCCGCTGGCGGGTGGCTGAGCCAGCACGGCCGGGCCGTACTGGGCGACCATGCCGGCCTTGACCTGCGCCATGTCGAGCCCCTTGGCCAACAGGCTTCGCATGTACTGCTGCTCAGAGATCGCCTGGGGCGAGTCGACCAGCTCGAGCGGCTCGTGGCAGGAGACGCACATGAACTGCGCAAGCGCGGTGGTGTAGCCGGGGGTCGCGGCGATCGCGCTCCCCGCCAGCGCTCCCGCGAGCGCGAGCGCGACAAGCGCGGCGAGCAGGCGCCGCATGATCACGCCGCCAGCCCCAGCACGCGGTCGAGCGTCCGGTTGACCCACTGCCCCGACAGCTGGTAGGTCCGGGCCGCGATCACGTCACCGTTGCGAGCGATGATGAACGTCTCGGGCACGCCGTTGACCCCGTAGGGGCCGACGAAGCTGTCGCCCGGGTCCAGCAGCACCGGATAACTCAGGTGATAGCGGCGCATGTAGCCAGCGGCATCGGTGCTGGAATCCTGGTAGGTGATGCCGACCAGCACGCCGCCATGCGCGCGCAGCAGCCGCTGCGCGCGGCGCAGCAGCGGCGTCTCGTCCTGGCAGGCTATGCACCAGCCTGCGAACACGTTGAGCATCACGACCTTGCCACGCAGCTGGCTCAGGCTCAGGCGGCGCGAGCTGCCGAGCAGCTGCAGGCGCATCGTGTAGTTCGGGGCCGTTGGCTTCTGCCCACGGCTGACCCGCGCCGCCAGCGCGTTGCCGGGGCCGTTGGCACTGACGCCGAATGCGAGCACGGCCAGCAGCGCGATCACCACCAGCGAGACAACACCCGGCACCAGGTACCTGCGCATCGCACACAGAGTAGCCGGAGTTCGCCCCTGCTCGACTCACCATAGAATGTGGCCTGTGCGGGTGTAGCTCAGTTGGTAGAGCGTCGGCTTCCCAAGCCGAAGGTCGCGGGTTCGAACCCCGTCGCCCGCTTCAACAAAGCCCTGTAAACGGAGTGTTTTGCGTTTGCTTTGTCGGGCTGGCCAACAGACCGTGTCCCGAATGTGTCCCGGTGAGGGTGTATGTTCGGTCCGGAGAGCACCCGTCCGCAGCGCCCCTCGGGACACGTTTTCCGCGTCGATCGCAAGCGCGGACCGGTCTATTACGCGAAATACCGCCTACCCGACGGTCGCCAGGTGCAGAAGTTGCTGGGACCAGCCTGGACCGAACGTGGGCGCCCACCCGCCGGGTACTTCACCAAGCGGCTCGCCGAGGATTGGCTTCGCGACACGCTGACGGAGGTACGCCGCGGCACGCTCCCGGGGTTGGTGCGCACCGGGACAACCTTTGCGGATGCCGCCGCGGAGTGGTTGCGCTACGTCGAGCACGACCGCGCAGTGAAGCCCTCGACGCTGGTCGAGTACCGATCCGCGACGAAACAGCTCGTCACTGAGTTCGGGGAGCTGCCGGTTGAGGACCTCACAGCAGCGCATATCGAGGTCTGGCGTTCCCGCCTCGGCGAAGGGCGTGCCCGGCCGCTCACCAATCGCACCCGCAACAAGCTGCTGACTGTTCTGGGCGGGATCATGGAGAGGGCGCGCAAGGTCCACGGCCTGTCGTCGAACCCGGCGCGCGAAGTCGAGAAGCTGCGCGAGCGCTACGACGCGACCCATTTCGAGTTCTACTCGCCTGAGGAGGTACACGCGCTGGCGCGCGCCGCCGCCTCCGACCAGGACGGCGCAATCTTCCTGACCGCGGCGTTCACCGGCCTACGTCGTGGCGAGCTGATCGCGCTGCGCTGGCGCGACGTCGACTTCGAGCGGTCGTCGATCCGTGTCTCAGGCAGCTACGCGAACGGGCAGCTCACCGCCCCCAAGTCCGGCCACGGTCGTGTCGTGCCGCTGGTGCCGGAGGTCGCGGCCGTCCTCGCACAACTCGGCCAGCGACGGGATTTCGTCAGTGATGACGACCTCGTCTTTCCCGGCGAGCTCGGTAGCTACCTCGACGGCTCAGCCCTGCGTCGGCGCTTCGCCGCCGCCTGCGTACGCGCTGGCCTGCGCCCGATCCGCTTCCACGATCTGCGCCACACGTTCGGGACGCTCGCGGTACGGGGCGCCGAGTCGATCATCGAGCTCCAGAACTGGCTCGGTCATGCAGAGGTCCGCACAACGATGCGCTACACGCACTACCGCGAGCAGGCTGACGCCGCCGCTCGGCTGGCGAAGGCGTTCGGCGACGACCAGAGCCTTGCTGCCGATCCAGCTGAGGCTTCGTCGCCGACCGATGCCTGAGGCCGAACCGATCTACCTCCCCGGCGCTGAGCACGCCTACATCCCGGATGGGAAGTTGCGGGACTACGCGCTGAATCCGCATCACGCACGCGGCGGCGCGAAAGCCCGTGTGTTTGGATCGGCCCTCGGATTCGAACAGGCGGACTGGGTTTGGCTACGCGACCAGATCCTCGCGAAGGTCCGGAACATCCCGGTCTCCGGGGCACCGGAGTGACGCCCACGGCGTCCGCTACACGGTCGTTGTGCCCATCCTCGGCCGCAACGGCCGACTGCGAGACGTGGTGACTGGCTGGATCATCGAGCCTGACAAGCCGCCCCGCATGACCACAGCGTACGTCTCACGGCGGAGGAATCCTTGAGAGCGTCGCCGGTCGTGCGATCATCTGAGGCCATGGAGCAACTTGACGTCGTAGAACTGCTGGCCGAGATCGCCGGCGTTGAAGCCGATCATGCCTGGCCGGCCGGGACCGAGGGAGTTGTCCTGGAGCTGTGGAAGGACAGCGCCCTGGTCGAGATCAGCAGCGACGACGGTGAGACGCTCGACATGATCGACGTGCCGCTCGACCAGGCCAAGGTCATCTGGGTAGCCAAGGACCACCCCTCCCCGGCTGCGATCGACGACATCTCCGTCCGAGCGGCGGATACTCGCGCGCGGCGCGGCTGACCGTCGAAGTCAACTCCTCAGCGCCCGGGACGTTACGGCACGGAAGGGGACGCTTGGGGACGCAAGCACTCTGTGCGTACAGTATGGGTCCTCTTGGAGGGGCCGGTGCACGCGACGACTGGAGCTGTCCACGAGGTGCCGTCGAGGGCCCTTGCAACTAGCATCGCGTCAACCTGATCGAGCGCAGCGAGATCCTGAGCGGGAGCGCAGCGGTCACGATCGCGCGCCATCTGGGGCGGCTGATCCTGGCCCTCCTTCAATGCAAGTCGCCCATCAGAGGCACGGTGAGCGTCCGACCAAAGGGGAGTACCGCGTTAGCGCTTCTGGCGAGGAGGAGGGGCGAGACGGCGGTCGGGAACTGGTTGTGCTTTTGTGTGCCCGCGGGCATCTGGTGAGGTCGCGAGCGCGTCGTGCCCGCAGCCTCGAACAGCGGCGAGGTTCGGTGTATCGGTGGGGCTGCGGGTGCGTGCCACAATTCGGTAATGACCAGAGCTGAGCTGCATGAGATGGTTGAGCGTTTGCCTGATGAGGCGGTGGATGGAGCGGCGGTGCTGCTCGAGGAGATCACCGCAGGGCGGATCGATCCTGGTCAGGCTTGGTTTTGGACGCGTGAGTGGCAGTCGATGGAGCGTGAGGCCGAGGCCGATCGGCTCGCGGGCCGGGCGACCGGTTACGACAGCGATGAGGAGTTTCTAGCGGCGCTGGACGCGCGCACCAAGCCGCTCGATGCCGACGCGTGAAGTGCTCGCGTCGTTCTGGCGCGATTGGGACCGGCTTACCCCGGAGCAGCAGCGCGCGTTCCGTGCTGCCCTCGTCCAGTTCATCGCTGATCTGGTCGCTGGCGGCCAGGGCTTCAGCCCGGCGCTCCGGGTCAAGCGCGTCCAGGGACATCCGCGTGTGTGGGAGATGAGCTGGGCACCGGATGGTCGCGCGACGTTCCAGTACGGTGACGAAGTCCGGTCCGGTGAGCCGCACGTAATCTGGCGACGGATCGGGACCCACTCCATCTTCCGCCGGCCGTAGGGGCAGCCGCCGCGAGCGCAAAGGCGCAGGCGATCGGCCAGGTTCGCAGGAGTTGTTGGTTCGTGGCGGAGCGATACCGACGGTAGGTCTGTCGCTGTCTAGGCGTAGGCCGCCCGTGCCTATGTACGGCTACGGCTAGGGCTTGGCGTGGATCAGCTTCGCGAGGGGCGTGATGACGTTGCCGCTGAGGCTTGGGTAGCTGTGTCCTTCGAGCCGGAACGCGATCGGGAAGCATTCCCATGCGGCGGTCGATGGCGGCCAGGTTGCCGTCGCAGACGTGGAGGAAGTCGCAGTCGCGATCACCTTCGTCGCCGACCCGTAGAACCCGAGCGCAAGCGATCCTCCCCGTTCCAACGGGCAGCTCATGGTGCCGGGCTGGATGACACCCAGCGAGTTGTAGAGCCGAACCAACCGGTGCACGATCTGCGGCTTGGTGATCGTCAACTGGTCGATAGCCCGGCCACTCGCGTTGGTGACCTTGATCGTCACCTTCTTGACGTTCGCCGGGATTCGTTCACTCGCCCGTCGCGTGACGACCCACTGCGATTGCGTGCGGGCCGTCAGGTAGGCGCGCGTCCCCAGGCGGTATGCGGTGATCTCAAGCCAGCGGCCGTCCAAGATCCCTCTCACGGGCGGCCAGTAACGCATCTGCTCGACGTACCCGCCAGGGCTACCGCTTCCGGTGCCCATCAACCTCGAACCCTTGCGCAGGTGCGCGACGACAAAGCTCAGGGCGCGATAAGTGTCGTCGTGGATGATCCAGGTGCGAGATGCGGTCGCACTGGCCGACGCCCCGCCGACGAAATCACCGGTCTGCTCGAACCCGGTGTCATGCGGAGTGGCAGCCACAACCGAGCCAGCCGGAACTCGAACCATCGCCAACAGCCGTTGCGCATCGGCGTTTGCTTGCGCGCGGTTCGAGGCAGTCGTGTGGGCCTCCCCGGCGCCCAGGAAAGACAGCCCGGTGCCCGCGCAGCCAGCAACGCCGAAAGCGAGGACCATCGCGGCGACGGCGGGCAAGGTACGCCTCATACGCGAAGACTACGTCGTGCACTTGCATCCATCACAGGATTCCGGTCGCGCAAGTGGTTTGCCACGGAAACGGCATCTCCTGGGGAGCCGTGGAGGAAATGTGCAGAAATCTGCACATATCGCCCCGAGCCTCGGCATCGTCGCGGCGCGAGTCGAGCGGACGATCGCTTATCTGGAAAGGCATCACGCCACGAAACGGACCCGGACAAGCGCCTTGCCACGGTTTCGCAACTGTGCCGGCCCGACTTCGGTGTCCCCCCCGCCGCCGCACGGAACGAGCCCGTCGCGTCATACGCCTCAAGAATCTCCATCGCTTCCTCACCCTTCTTCACAGCCACCCTCCCGGATCGCGCAACACAATTACGCGCCCGGATTACCGGCAGCAAAGGACAGAACCATGTGGGGAGAAACCATGGCCACCAAACGGGGAAAACCATGGCCACCAGCGGGGCGTTTCAACGGCCGCCTACGGGGAGGATCTCATGGCCACCGTCAGAAGGCGTCGCGGGAGGACGATGAGCGATTCCATTGTCTCTACGAGAAGGCGAGCCCGGACCTGCTCGCCTTCCTCCTTCGGCGCTGTCTTACCGCCGAAGATGCAGCCGATTGTCTCTCAGAGACTTTTCGGATCGTCTGGGAAAAGCGTCAACGCATCCCGTCTGGCGACGACGCCCGGCCATGGCTCTTCGGGGTCGCCAGAAACGTACTCCGCAGGGAACGCGCAACCGCTGACCGCGAAGCGGAAGCCGCCCACGAACTAGCGCTCGCTGCGCAGCGCTCGGGAGCGATCACGTCCACCAACAAGGCGGCGCTCACGGCTCTGGCGTCACTGTCCCCGCTTGATCAGGAGATCATCACGATGCTCGCGTGGGACGATCTCGCCCCGCGCGAGGTCGCGGTCATCCTGGGCCTCTCGCCAAACGTTGTGCGAGTCCGAGTCCATAGAGCCCGAGAGCAACTACGAAATACGCTCGCGGCGGGCGTCACCGAGGGGTCCAAGGCAGCTATCACTCCTCGGGAGTCTTGATACACACCTCGCAGCCGCTCGCCACGGCGGCGAGGGCGCCTCTCGCTGCCTTCAGTCGCGCAGCGAGTATCTCGACCAACACGAACTCAGACCTACTTTGCGCGGCATGCAGGGCGCTTGCGCCTGATGCCGTGCGTGATGCGCGGTGATGTCGCCCGCGAGAGCTACCGTTAGAGCCGTGCCTGCCGACGACTCTGTGGACCAGCTTGAGCGGGAGCTTGAGATCGTCGAGCGTTCGATGTCGGCGGTCGGCGGATTGAGTGCGCAGCAGGCCGAGCGGGTTGCCGAGCGGGTGGACCGATTGGCGTCGCAGCTGCTGGCGATCACGACGCCCGAACCGTGGGATGGCGTGCATGCGCGGCTTGGAACGACGCCTACCAGTGGCGAGGACTTCTCGGCGCTCATGGGCGAGTTGGGTTCGCCCGACGGCGAAGGCTGACCCGTGGCGGGTGTCGCCCGCGGTCGCCGCCTGCCGGTCAGGTTTGACGAGCGTGTCTGGCATGAAGCGATACGAGGGTTCTCCGGGCGCGCGCTTGAGGTCGCCGGTAGCACCCGCAAACGCCTTGAGCTCGAAGGTCCGGCACTCGCCGCTGCCCGCGCTTGTGAGTCCGAGGGTGTCGATGGCACGCGTCTTGCGGGCTGCGCAAAGGTCTATCTACCTCTCGGAGAGGGAACCGCGTCTGAGCGACCCTTCGGCATGGTCGTGCAGCTCGCGCGGGACGAGCAACGCGCCCTCGTCTGGGTGTTCGTCGCATTTGGGCCTCGCCATCCGCGGCCGGGCGTGCGGACCGTCTACGAACGAGCCCATCGGCGACTCCACGGGCGCTTCCCTT
Organism: Actinomycetes bacterium; assembly: GCA_021784895.1. GTDB lineage: Bacteria > Actinomycetota > Thermoleophilia > Solirubrobacterales > Solirubrobacteraceae > Palsa-465. Next base: position 1,807 of record JAJYHG010000187.1, on the reverse strand, counting down.
GAGTGCCACGAGCACCAAGGCCCGCCCTGCTTTCACTTCGCGACGGGCCTCTGGCCGGGATAGCCGAGCGCACCCGGATTGCGCGGTCAGCGGGGCCAAGCCGCGACAGCGTCCCACGGGGCGCTGCCGAGGCTCGAGCCGGCTGCTGTTTCGATGGAGAGTTAGCGCCAGATGTCCATGGCGATCGAGGGGAACTCTTCGCTGAACCACCCATCGCGTGCGGAGCTGGCGAGTAGCTGGCGTAGATCAGCATCGAATTGCTCGAGGCGGTCGGCGAACAGGTGCGGGGCGGCGCTGGAAAGCGAGTACACGCCAGCGGCGACCTGATCGACGGTGCGATCGATGATGCGCTCGGGAACCTCCAGTCGCTGCGGGCCGGTAAGGCCAGCGGCGCGGTAGATCGTGTCCTCGCCGTCGGGTGTGCCCGCGGTCAACACGCCCTTTCCGGCCCGACGATCCGGGCCGAGGTAGCGCTGCACGAGCTCGGCGATCCGCGCGTGAGGTGGACGGGGATAGGGCAGCTCAGCACCGCTGTCAACGCCTTGATGGGTCGTCGCGTGCACGTGCACGACGGCGCCGTCGTCGGTGAGCATGCCGCGCACGGTCCTCGCGACGCGACGGCGATCCATCCAGTGAAAAGACTGTGCGAACGCCACCAATCGCACCGGCGCAAGATCAGCCGGCAGCTCCTCAGCCCGAAGTTGCCGCCAGGTCACGTTGCTCACGCCCGTCTCGGCGGCGAGTCGCGCAGCCTCGCTCAGCATGCCAGCGTCAGGATCGATTCCGAACGCCTGTGCGAAGTTCGGCGCAAGCAACAGGGTCAACGACCCGGGACCGCAGCCGACGTCCAAGAGTCGTCCGGATCCGTCGAGCTCAAGCGCGGTGACCAGCAGATCGACGAGCTCAGCCGGGTAGGCGACCCGACCGACGGAGTAGAACCGGGCGGTGCCCGCATACAGAGATGGGTCCCACTTCCAGCCTGGGGAGCTCGCGGCGCTGATGTGTTCCGACGACACCGGCCCAGCATAGGCCGCCGACGATAGCCGGCCCTGCCCGTCCTTCGTGCACGAGCGCGAGCCGGGACAGACCTGCTCCGCAGCTGTCACGAACATCTCTGGCGGTACGGTTACTCCCCCGCATTGCGCGGAACTCGCTGCAACCTACACGGCTCAGGCCTTCACCTTGCATCCGCAGGCTCGTCGACCGCGCTCGGGTAGAACTCGAGGAACTCCACAAGCTGCAAGGCATCCATGGGCCGCGCGAAGTAGAAACCCTGCCCGGTGTCGCAGCCGAGCTCCCGCAGGGTGTTCGACTGCTCGGGATCCTCGACACCCTCGGCCACCACCTCCAGGCCGAAGGTGTCGCCCAAGCGCAGGACGGCCGAAGCCAGCCCAGAGGTGACCGGCGCCGCCCCTGCCGCGAGCAGCGAGCGGTCCATCTTGAGCACGTCCAGCGGGAACATGCTGAGCGAGCTGAGCGATGAGTAGCCGGTGCCGAAGTCATCCATCGCCAGACGCACACCGAGCTCTCTGAGCTGCTGCAGGCGGCTGGTGGCAAGGTCGGTGTCGGTCATCATCACCGATTCGGTGATCTCGAGCGTCAGCGCCTCTGGCGGAAGGTCAGCCTCGGTCAGCGCCCGGCGCACGTCGGAGACGATCTCGCTGTGAAACAGCTGTTTGACCGAGAGGTTGATACCGACGCTGGGAAGGCAGCCGCCCTTCACGTGACCGCGAATCTCACGGGCCTGCCGGCATCCCTCGCTCAGCACCCAGCGCCCAATCTCGATGATCAAACCGGTCTCCTCGGC
>JAJYHG010000200.1 GCA_021784895.1 Actinomycetes bacterium | reverse complement strand
GCACGCTCGCCGAGCTCGGTGCGGCGTGATGCCAGACTCGATCCGGCGTCATGAGGCGGACAAGAGACTCTGACCAGGTCACCAACAGCACTCTGGGGGCGCGCTGGGACGTGCTCGTCATCGGCGGGGGCAACGCCGGGCTGGTGGCAGCGATCTCAGCCCGCCACCTGGGTCGCCGCGTGCTTGTGCTCGAGCGTGCTCCGGTCGGACTGCGGGGAGGAAACACCCGGCACGCGATCAACATCCGCTGCGTGCACCGGACCGCAGGCGCCTACAACACCGGCAGCTACCTGAATGACGACTTTCTGAGCGACCTCCACACCGTGGCCGGCGCACAGACAGATGCGGAGCTTGCCGCCCTGACCGTAATGGAGTCCGAGAGCGTCCCGCAGTGGGCGAGCGACCATGGCGTCCACTGGCAGCCGCTGAGCAGCGCCGCGCGCCAGCTTGGGCGCACCAACAGACTCGTCCTCGGCGGCGGGAAGGCACTGGTCAACGCCTATCACGCAAAACTCGCGCAGATGGGAGTCAAGGTCCTGTACAACGCCGTCACCCAGGACCTCTTGATCGACGGCGATAGGTGCACCGGGGCCGTGGTCGATGTCGAGGGACGCGCGTGTGAGCTCGCAGCGCGCGCGGTCGTGTGCGCCAGCGGAGGGTGCGCAGCCGATCAGGATTGGCTGCTTCAGCAGTGGGGGGATTCGGCCGCGAACTGTCACGTTCGTGGCACCGGCTACAACGACGGCACCGTGCTCAGGGCCCTGTACGCCCACGGAGCGGCGCCGGCGGGCCAGGCGCACAGCTTTCACGCCGTCCCCGTGGATGCCCGCTCACCGCGATTCGATGGCGGGATCGCTACACGCATCGACAGCATTCCCTTCAGCATTCTTCTCGACCGCTCGGGCCGGCGCTTCTGCGACGAGGGTGACAGCCTGCCCAAACGGTACGGAGCCTGGGGACAGGCGCTAGCCGGGCTGCCGGGCCAAACGGCCTACTCGATCTGGGATGCCAAGGTCAATGGCGCCTTCCGTCCGCCGATGTGCCGGCCACTCCAGGCAACGAGCATCGCCAGCCTCGCGCGCATGCTTGGCCTCGACCAGCGGACTGTATGCCGCACGGTCGCGAGCTATAACGCATCGATCACCGGCACAGGCACATTCGACCCGTCACGCAAAGACGGACTCTGCACGATCGGCTTGCACCCGCCGAAGAGCAACTGGGCGCAGCGCATCGATCGGCCGCCCTTCTACGCGGTGGCCATCAGACCCGGCGTCACCTTCGCCAACCTGGGAGCAGCGGTGACCGCACAGGCAAACGTGAAACGAGTCGACGGCACGGTCTTCGCAAACGTCTTTGCGGCAGGCGAAATCATGGCGGGCAACATACTGCCAACCGGCTACCTGGCCGGCCTTGGGCTCACGATTGCAACCGTCTGGGGGCGGATCGCCGGGAGAGCAGCAGGAGCAGCAGCGAGTGTCGACGCCTGAACTGGCCGGGAAGGCGGCCGGCGGCCTCTTCGAGGAGGCTGAGCGCCAGCTCAGGATCTGCAACGCCTGCCGTTACTGCGACGGTTATTGCGCGGTGTTCACGGGCCTGGAACGGCGGCCGCTGCTGACCGCAGGCGACCTGACGCAGCTGGCGCACCTCTGCCACGACTGCAGGAACTGCTTCTACGCCTGCATGTACTCACCGCCGCACGCCTTTGCCGTGAACCCGCCGCAGCTGTTCTCCGCGCTGCGGCGAGCCACCTATGACCGGCAGCGACGCACGTTGGTGAAAGCCATGCCGCCGGCACTCCGAGGCTGGCACGGCACGGCAGCCGTAACCGTGATCGCCGCGCTGCTCCTGCTGGCTGCAGCCCAGCTCAGCCGCAGCACGCAGCCGCCCACGGGCGTTCACGGTAGCTCTGCATCTCCCTACAGCGTGATTCCCTACGCAGCCCTCGTCACCCTCGTCCTGATCGCGTCAGCTTGGAGCGCACTCACCATGCTGAGGATGGCCAGGCGGCACTGGACCGAGATCCGGGGCAGCGCGACCCGTCGCCTGGGCTGGGCCGTTGTTTTGCAGACGATCGCGGACGCAGGGCAGCTGCGGTACCTCAAAGGTGGCGGGGCCGGCTGCGCCTACCCCGATCAGGAGCCGACGCCGGCTCGCCGCCGCTTTCATGCAGCGATTCTCTACGGCTTCGCAGCGCTGCTGCTCTCGACCGTATCGGCGAGCGTCGCTCAACACCTGCTCGGCGCCCAGCCGCCATATCCGATCGCGTCGGTCCCCGTCGGACTCGGCATCGCCGGGGGAGCAAGCGTGGTGCTCGGCTGCAGCGGGCTGCTGATCCTGAAAGCACGGATGGACACCGTGCCTGCGGACGCCAGGATGACCGCGCGAGACTACGGCCTGCTGGTCACGCTCGATCTCCTGGCGGTCACGGGCTTGCTGACGCTCGCGCTGCGCGACACGCCGGCCTACGCGGCCGTTCTCACGGCCCATCTTTCCCTGGTGGTTGCGGCCATCCTCGCCGCGCCTTACAGCAAGATCCTCCACGCCGTCTACCGGTTTCTGTCGATCCTCGAGGACAACGCAGAGCGCGCTGCCCGTCAGCTGCCCGCCAGCTGAAGCGCCCGCGCGAACACAGCGTCGAGCATCGGCTCGGTCAGCCGGCCGGTGAACGTGTTCTGCTGCGAGACGTGGTAGCTCCCGAGCAGCGTGAGCCCCGGGCCAGAGAGCTCGGCGCCGTGCGCGAAGCGGGGGCGCGGGCGTGGCACGCCGTCCAGCAGGCGCAGCGCCGCGTCCCAGGCAAAGCCCCCCAGGCAGACCACCACACGCGCCCGCAAGAGCAGGTCAAGCTCCGCAGCGAGCCAGACAGAGCAGCGGTCGCGCTCCTCCGGCGTCGGCCGGTTGGCGGGTGGCGCGCAGCGCACCGCCGCCGTCACCCAGCAGTCGCGCAGCAGCAGCCCGTCATCGACGGAGACCGACTGCGGCTGATTGGCCAGCCCCGCCCGCCAGAGGGCCGCAAACAGCCAGTCGCCGGAACGGTCGCCGGTGAAGACCCTGCCCGTGCGGTTGCCGCCGTGGGCGGCCGGGGCGAGCCCGAGCACGACGATCCGTGCCTCCGGGTCGCCGAACCCTGCCACTGGACGGCCCCAGTACTCCTGATCTGCAAACGCGGCCCGGCGCGCCAGCGCCACCTGCTCTCGCCAGGCCACCAGGCGCGGGCAGCGCCGGCAGGCGGTGAGGTCTGCCTCAAGCTGCGCGAGCGTGCCTATCTCCCCAGCACCTCGTAGCGCGCCTCGGTGGCGGCCTTCTGCGGCTCCCACCAGGTGCGGTTGTCGCGGTACCAGGCGACAGTGTCCGCCAGCCCGCGCTCGAAGTCCCCATAGCGCGGCCGCCAGCCGAGCTCGTCGCGCAGCTTACGCGCGTCGATCGCGTAGCGCAGGTCGTGGCCGGGCCGGTCATCGACGAGCTCATAATCATCGGCCGCCCGCCCCATCAGCCCGAGCAGCAGCTCCACCACGCGGCGGTTGGAGCACTCACCGTCAGCCCCGATCAGGTAGGTCTCGCCGATCCGCCCGCGCTCCAGGATCGCGAGCACGCCCGAGGAGTGATCCTCGGTGTGGATCCAGTCGCGCACATTGGCGCCGCTGCCGTAGAGCTTCGGCCGGCGCCCCGACAGGAGCTCGGTGATCTGGCGCGGGATGAACTTCTCCACGTGCTGGTAGGGCCCGTAGTTGTTTGAGCAGTTGGAGATCGTCGCGCGCACGCCGAAGCTCCGCACCCAGGCGCGCACGAGCAGGTCCGAGCCGGCCTTGGTGCTGGAATACGGGCTCGAAGGGTTGTACGGCGTCTCGGGCGTGAAGCGGGCCGGGTCCTCGAGCGCCAGGTCACCGTACACCTCGTCGGTTGAGATGTGATGCAGGCGGCGGCCGTGGCGGCGCACCGCCTCGAGCACCTGGTAGGTGCCGACCAGGTTGGTCTGCACAAACGGCCAGGGCGTCTGCAGCGAGTTGTCGTTGTGGGACTCGGCGGCGAAGTGCACGACCGCATCGGCGCCCGCGACCGCATCGTCCAGCGCGCCCTCGTCGCAGATGTCGGCCACCACCAGAGAGACGCGATCCAGGCCCTCGACGCTACGCCGGTCCCCGGCGTAGGTCAGCGCGTCGTAGACCACCACCTCCCAGCCGGGCCGCTCGCGGCAGACGTGGCGCACGAAGTTTGAGCCGATGAAGCCGGCGCCGCCGGTGACGAGCAGCTTCATACCGCCACCCGCGCCGCCAGGTATGCGCCCAGCCCGTCGTGCCAATCAGGCAGCGCAGGGGCCAGCGGCCGCGCCGAGCGCAGCACGCTGTAGGCGGGGCGCTGCGCCGGCCGCGGGAACTCGGCCGTCTTACAGGGCCGCACCCCGACGTCAACGCCAGCCGCGCGCATGATCTCCACGGCGAACTCATACCACGAGCACTCGCCGGCCGCCGCCAGGTGCAGCACCCCCGGCGGCCGTGCGGCGACGGCAAGCTCGACGAGCACCGGGGCCAGATGGCCCGTGAAGGTCGGGCAGCCGACCTGGTCGTCAACCACGGTCAGCACATCACGCTCGGCCGCCAGGCGCAGCATCGTCGCCGGGAAGCAGCGCCCGCCGGTCCCAAACAGCCAGGAGCTGCGCACGATCGTGTGCGCGCCGGGCGCCGCAGCCGCGACCGCGCGCTCACCGGCCAGCTTCGTGGCTCCATACACGGAGCGCGGACCAGTCTGATCAGACTCCACATACGGCACCCCCTTCTCGCCGTCAAACACATAGTCGGTGGAGACGTGCACCAGCCAGGCGCCCACCGCCGCCGCCGCCGCCGCCACGAAGCCGGCGCCCTCACCGTTGACGGCCGCCGCCGCGTCAGGATCGGCCTGCGCACCGTCGACATCCGTCCACGCCGCGCAGTTGATCACCGCGCCGGGCCGCTCGCGCGCGACCGCCGCCGTCACCGCCTCCCGCGAACCGATATCGAGGTCGGCATGTGTGAGCGCGACCAGATCGTGGCCGGCCGCAAGCGCAGCCGCGCACACGTCGCGGCCGAGCATTCCCCCTGCGCCGGTGACCAGGACCCTCATCTGCAGGCAAGCGTAGTGGCGAGGGCAGTAGGGCGGAAGCGGGCCGGGCGGGCGGGCGACAGCGGGAGCACCGCCCGCAGGGAAAACGTAGCTCACCGGTCCAGCGGGGACGCGCACGACTTGTCCAGCTGTCCAACCCGCGGCGCCCAGGGATTAGCCTTACGCGCATGGCCGCACCCGCCCGACGCGCCTAAGCTGGACCGACTGATGCTCGCCGACACGCTGATTGACGGCTACGCAATCCCGGAGGGCTGCTACGACGAGCTGCTCGCACCGGGCGGGGAGCCGCGCGCGCACGTGGCGGCGATGGTGCAGACGCTACGGCGGATGGGGCCGCAGGCACTGCTCGAGGCTGGGCGCCGGCGCGACACGATCTTCATGCAGCAGGGGATCACCTTCGAGGTCGCGGGCTCAGACGGCGCGCGCCGGGACCGTCCCTTCCCGCTGGATCTCGTGCCGCGCGTGCTGACGGCCGGCGAGTGGACCGTGATCAAGCGCGGGCTGGCGCAGCGGATCCGGGCGCTCAACGCGTTCGTCGATGACGTCTACCACGCGCGTGAGATCGTCCGCGCCGGTGTGGTGCCGTGGTCGCTGATCGTGAGCCGGCCCAGCTTCGCCCGGCCCGTGCACGGGATCCGCGCCCCCGGCGGCGTCTACACGCACGTCTCGGGCTGTGACCTGGTGCGCGGCGGCGACGGCGGCTGGCGGGTGCTCGAGGACAATGTGCGCACGCCGTCGGGGATCTCCTACGTGCTCGAGAACCGCCTCGCGATGACGCGCCTGATGCCAGAGCTGTTCGCGGGCCAGCGGGTGCGCCCGGTCGAGAACTACCCGTCGCTTTTGCTCGAGGCGCTGCAGGCGGTGGCCCCCGCCCCCGAGAGCGAGCCGACGGTGGTGCTGTGGACGCCCGGACCGCTCAACAGCGCCTACTTCGAGCACGCCTTCCTCGCCCGCGAGATGGGGATCGAGCTGGTCGAAGCGAGCGACCTGGTGGTGCGCGACGCCACCTGTTACATGCGCACCACCGCCGGGCTTGAGCGCGTGCACACGATCTACCGCCGGCTCGACGACGACTTCATCGACCCGCTCGCCTTCCGCGCCGACTCGATGCTGGGGGTGCCGGGCCTGGTCCGCGCCTACCGTGCCGGCTCGGTCGCGATCGCCAACGCGATCGGCACCGGCGTCGCCGACGACAAGGCGATCTACCACTACGTGCCCGAGATGATCCGCTTCTACCTGACCGAGGAGCCGATCCTCGAGAACGTCCCCACCTACCTGCTGAGCGACCCGAAGCTGCGCGCCTGGGTGCTGGGGCGCCTGCACGAGCTGGTCATCAAGCCGACGTCTGAGTCCGGCGGCAAGGGTGTCTTCATCGGGCCGCAGGCAAGCGCCGCCGAGCTCGAGCGGGAGGCGACGCTGATCGAGGCCGAGCCGGAGCTGTTCATCGCCCAGGAGCTCGTGCACCTCTCGACCGCCCCGACCGAGACCGGCGACGGCCGGCTCGCGCCGCGCCACGTCGACCTGCGCCCGTTCGCACTGTTCGGCGAGGAGATCCGGATCGTCCCCGGCGGCCTGACGCGGGTCGCGCTCGAGCAGGGCTCGATGATCGTCAACTCCTCGCAGGGCGGGGGCTCCAAGGACACCTGGGTACTCGCCGACGGCGACACCCACGCCGAGCCCGGCCTGCCGCCCGGCCTCGCCGCCCGCGAGCCGCCGAGGCTGCCCGACGTGCGCTTCGGCGGCTGGCACGGGCAGGCCCAGCAGCAACAGCAGGGCCGCCGTGGCGCGGTTGCTACGGCCGCTGACCCGCTTGGTCAGCGGCCTGCCTAGATGCTCGCCCGGATCGCCCAGGAGCTGTACTGGCTGGGGCGGGATGTCACGCGCGCCGAGCACACGGCGCGGATGCTCGACGGCGCCTTTCACGCCGACGTGGCTGGCGGCGTGGAGGCCGGCGGAGCGGATGGGAGTGCGTTGGCGCGGGCCGGGATCGCGCTCAGCTGGGCCGGGGTGCTGGCGGTGATCGGGGCCAAGCCGCCGGCGCCCGGGGAGGCGGGAGCGCTGCCAGTGGCCGGGACCGCGCCGCCAAGTGTGGCCGGACCGCTCGGCCGAGCGGAGATCGCCCCGCTGCTGACGCTCGACACCGAGAGTCCCGCATCGGTGGTCTCGTGCGTGCACCGCGCGCGCGAGCGGGCACGCACGCTGCGCGACGTCGTCTCCGCCGAGATGTGGGAGGCACTGAACTCCTTCTACCTGTCGCTCGCTCGCTACGACCTGGAGGCGGCGCTCGCGACCGGGCCATACTCGGTCTATCAGGAGGTCAAGGAGCGCTGCGCACTGTTCTGGGGCCTGTTGGAGAAGACCATGCTGCGCGATGAGGCGCGCTCGTTCCTGGATGCGGGCGGCCGCATCGAGGAGGCCGACATGGTGCTGCGGATGCTGCGCGTGGCGATCCCCGCGGCTGCTGCCGAGGGCCAGGGCGAGGGTGAAGGTGAAGGTGAGGGCGAGAGCGAGGGCGAGGCGGCCCGCGAGGCCGAGGCGCTAGCGCTGCTGCAGGCGGTCGGCGGCTTTCAGGCCTTCCGCCGACACCTGCGCCGCGCGCCGGCGCTTTCTAGCGTCGGCCGCTTTCTGCTGTATGAGGCCCAGTACCCCGGCTCGGTGCGCGCCTCACTGGAGGCGCTGCGCGACGCCCTGGAGACGGCCGACCGCGCGCCGCGCTCGGCGCCACCGGTCCTGCGCCTCGGACGCCTGATCGCGGAACTCGAGCTCCAGCAGCGCATGGCAGCGGTCTCCGAACCGTTGGCGGCGAGCCTCGCGCGCGCGGCCGACGAGCTCGAGCTGATCGACCGCGAGATCGACGAGCGCTACTTCGCCGTGGCGGCGGTCGCGGCCCTGCACTTCGAGCGCTGAGCGCTGGGGCTGGGGCCGGGGCCGGGGCCGGGGGCCGACATCGTGACCGTGGACGTCGATACAACTCAGCCGATGCAGTTCGCGATCCGCTACCTGAGCCGCTACCGGTACGAGGCCGACGTCGCCGACAACATCAACGCGCTGCGCGTGCGGCCCGCCTCGACCAGCTGTCAACGGCTCGACGACTTCACCCTCAGGCTGACCCCGGACGCGCGCCAGCACCGTCACGAGGATTACTTCGGCACCGACGTGGTCGAGTTCGAGGTCACGCGGCCGCACCGCGAGCTGATCATCGACGCGCTCGCCCACGTCACCACCGAACCTGCTCCCGCGCCCAGCGGCTCGGGCTGGGCACAGATCGCCGAGGATGGCTACCGCGAGGCGGGAACCGAGTTCCTGATGCAGACCGACGACGCCCCGGGCCACACCCTGCTGGCAGAGCTCAGGTCGGCCATAGACGACGCCGCCAGCCCGCTCGACGCCGTGCTGCTCGTCGCCGAGCTGATCCCCGGCCGGCTCGACTACCGCAAGGGAGCGACCTACGTCGACTCGCCGCTCGCGCACGTGCTCGACATCGGCGCCGGCGTCTGCCAGGACTTTGTCCACCTGGGGCTGAACCTCCTGCGCGCGCGGGGGATCGCGGCCCGCTACGTGTCGGGTTACCTGTACACGCACAGCCATAACGGCGATGCGGCCGCTGGCGCACACGCGGCGGGGCAGCCGTCGGTTGAGGTCGACACCCACGCCTGGATCGAGGCGCTGATCCCGCAGGCGGATGAACGCCCGCGCTGGGTAGGAGTCGACCCGACCAACCGCGGGCTCGCCGGTGAGCGCCACGTCAAGATCGGCCACGGCCGCCACTACGCCGACGTGCCGCCGATCAGAGGTATCTACCGCGGGCCGGCCCGCTCCACGCTCGAGGCGAGCGTGACAATGACGGCGCTCTGAGCAGCGGCCCGTTCAGGGCTCTGAGCTCAGAGCGGAAAGCGCGTCCCGGTGAGATCCTCGCTCACCTCCCACAGCCGCCGCGCCACCTGCTCGTCCTGGGCGCGGGCACTGCGGCCCACCAGCCGGGGCGCACCGCGCATCTCCTGAAAGCCGCCCGGTCCGGCGTAGCTGTCACCAGGGATGTCGGCAAAGGCGGCGTAGAGGGTCGGCAGCGCTCCCGCTGCGGCGTTCTGGGCAAAGAGCGCGTTACCGAGGTTGCCGAGCCGGTCCCAGAGCGCGTTGCCGGTGTGTGACTGCAGGTTGGTGGCGGCATAGCCCGGGTGCGCGGCGACTGCGAGCACCGGCGACCCGGCGGCGGTCAGACGCCGCTGCAGCTCCTTGGTGAACAGCAGGTTGGCGAGCTTCGACTGCCCGTAGGCGGCCCAGCGACGGTAGCGCCGGCGCTCCCAGTTGAGGTCGTCAAAGTCGATCGCTCCGGCCCGGTGCGCGCCCGAGGAGACGGTGACGACGCGGCCGCTGACCCGTGGCAGCAACAGGTTGGTGAGCGCGAAGTGGCCCAGGTGGTTGGTCCCGAACTGCAGCTCGAACCCGTCCTTTGTGCGGCTGAGTGGCGGGACCATCACGCCGGCGTTGTTGATCAGCAGGTGGATCTCACCCTCCCATCCGGCCGCGAAGGCGCGGACCGAGTCCAGGCTCGCCAGATCCAGCGCGCGCACCTCGGTGCGACCCGGCATGCGTGCGGCGGCGGCCCGTCCCTTCTGCAGGTCGCGCACGGCCAGCACAACCTCGGCACCGGCTGCCGCCAGGACGGTCGCGGCCACTTGGCCGATACCGCTGTTGGCGCCGGTCACGATCACGCGCCGGCCTGGTATGTCGGGTACGTCCGCGGTCGAAAAGCTCTTCATGAACACATCCTCGCGCATCTGCGGAGACGCTGCCATGCCCGCTTGTGAGCGGCGTCGCTGCCGTGCCTGCGCGCGCGGTCACGGTGGCGATAACGTGCCCGCCGGATGCGCTTACGTCCCTCTGCACTGCGCCGGTTCAGCGCCGACCCGCTGCTTGCGGTCGCCCACCTGGCGGGCGCGGATCAGCGCGATCACCCGGTG
>JAJYHG010000176.1 GCA_021784895.1 Actinomycetes bacterium | reverse complement strand
CGTGGTGGCCGCTAGCCACCACGACCCGCTCACAGGGTCAGGTCAGGGATGACGCCGGAATTGCCGCAGCGGCTTGGTGAGCAGCTGGGCGTGGCTGAAGGCGCACACGGACGAGCCCATGCAGCGCATCAGCAACCTGGCGGGCGTATCCAGGCGCGAGCGAACGCCCGCCGACAGCCAGGGCACCACGAGCAAGCGAGACCAGCCAAACTCACCCGCGTCGCGGCAGCCAGCGCTGAGCCCAGTCCTGCAGCTGTGACAGCGCCGGGCCAAGCTCACGGCCCATCTCCGATAGGGCGTACTCCACCCTCACGGGCGGCCCGGGGTACACGGTGCGCTCGACGATCCCGCGTGACTCGAGCTCCTTCATCCGTGCCGCCAGCAGGCGGTCGGAGAGCTCCGGTACCGCCTGGCCGATCTCAGAGAAGCGCAGGGTCCCGTCCATCAGCACCCGCAGGATCGCCCCCGTCCAGCGCCGGCCGATCAGCTCCACGGCCTCGTGGTAGAGGGGACAGCAGCGGCCGTATAGCCGTTGCTCACCAGCGCGCTCGCGCGAGCCACTGTCCTCGCACTCACCCCGTACCTGCATGGGCTATCAACTCTACGCTGCCCGGAGCAGGCGCGACTCCTCAGGGGAGCCGTCCAGCGGTATGTCGCCGGCGAGGCTGACCATCGCGACAAAGCTCTCGAGCGACACGGTGGCGATCGCCTCCAGCAGCTGCTCGTCGGTCCAGCCGGCCTCGTGCGCCTCCTCGTGCAGGTGCGCTGGGGGGCGTCCGTCGGTCAGCAGTGCGTGGAGATAGCGCAGCAGCGCCGCCTCGCGCGGGTCCGCCGAGCTGAAGTGGCGGACCAGGCCGATCTCATCGATGCCGAGACCGGCCGCACGAGCCGCCCGCGAGTGGCTGATCACGCCCTGCTCGGAACCGTGGTGCGCCGCAACCGCGAGCGAGATGCGCTCGAGCGTCGCGAGCCCGAGGCTGCCGTGGCGCAGCTCCGAGCGAAAGCGTGCGTACGCGCGCAGTGCCGCCGGCGAGCCGGCCAGCACGCCGAGGAAGTTGGGGAGCTGGCCACCACCGGACAGCGCCCCGCGGAGCACGGGCACGGAACGCTCTGGCGCCGTGAGCTCGTCGTGGATCTGAAATCTGCTCATAGTGGTCATCGCCGACACCTCGTTCACAGGCTCTTTACTTTCAGAACCTACTTACGGTTGATAAGTCTAGCCAGCTCTCGGGCGAGTGAGGCCGGCGACTGGCCGGTGGCAAACCCCTGCTACGTGTGGCCCCTAGTGGGCGATCGCGCCGATCACGAGCGCGATCCCCAGCAGCACGGCCCAGAGGCCGGCCCGGTCCGGGCTGAAGGTGAGGCGTTCATGGAAGCGCAGCTCCGCCGTGCGCCGACGGGTCAGCGCCGGGATGTAGCGCTCGTCGCCATGCCCGGTGATCAGCACGGTGCGGCGTGCGCCAAGCCCCGCATCGGGGGCGCCGAGATCGGAGAGGTCGAATGGACGCGCACTCGAGCGTCTCTCCGTGCGCGGCTGGCGGTCGCGCCTGGCAGCGGGCTGGCGGTCGCGCCTGGCAGCGGGCTGGCGGTCGCGCCTGGCAGCGGGCTGGCGGTCGCGCCTGGCAGCGCGTTCGCGCCGCGGCGTCACGCGCGCCTGCGCGTGCTCGATCCGGCTTACCGTCTCTTCCTCTAGCGCTGCCCCCAGCGGATCCTGCTGCCAGTCGGGCAGCTCGCGTGAGAGCCCGAACTCGGCCTCCGATCGCCTCTGACGCGACGCCTCATAGGGTGCCCCGGAGGTCCGGCGGCGTGCTCGGATCGGCTCGTCGCTGACAACCCGCCGCCGGCGCCGCGGAGGTTCGGACCAGCTGATGTCCTCATCCATGATTAGACGGGACTCCCGTTGCACCTGCTGCCAATCTGTGAATGTCGATCCCGCGGGCGACATCTGAGATCGCGCTCTCCCGCTCGTGCTTTTTCCCTGCCCATGACGCACGTCCGGGCGCGGGGACCAGCTTTGACGGCGAGCAGCCTAACAAGGCGTTCGGACGGACGCAGATCATTCGCTCCAGCGAACCCGGAGTTTGGACGATTCACCCGCGGGGCCCGCTGGACGTAGACTATGCCAGAGATCCACCAGCTTGTATCTGCCGTGACTCTCACTATCGCGCCACCACCTGCCGCTCACCTCGAACCAGTGCTCTCGCCAGAGGCGGTGGCATTCCTGGACGAGCTCCACGCCCGCTTTGGCAAGCGCAGGCTCGAGCTGCTTGAAGCACGACGCGGCCGGCCGGCACCTGCAGGCTTCCTGCCCGAGACTGCCGCGATCCGCAACGACACCTCCTGGCAGGTGACAGCGCCGGCCCAGGACTACCTCGACAGGCGGGTGGAGATCACCGGCCCGACCGATCGCAAGATGGTGATCAACGCCCTGAACTCGGGGGCGAGCGGCTACATGGCGGACTTCGAGGACGCCAACGCCCCCACCTGGCTCAACCAGATTGACGGCCAGCTCAACCTCTCAGACGCGCTCGCGGGCACGATCACCTACGACGCGTCGGACGGCCGCCGCTACCAGCTCGGCCCCGAGCCCGCCACGCTCCTCGTCCGCCCCCGCGGATGGCACCTCGACGAGGCGCACGTACGCTGCGACGGCGTTCCCGTCTCCGGTGCGCTCGTCGACTTCGGGCTTTACGTGTTCCGCAACGCCAGCAGGCTGGTGCAGTCGGGCCGGCATGTGCATCTCTACCTGCCGAAGCTCGAACACCACCTGGAGGCCCGCCTGTGGAACGACGTCTTCAACCACGCTGAAGCCGCGCTCGGGATCCCCAGCGGCTCCATCCGCGCGACCGTGCTGATCGAAACAGTTCCTGCCGCCATGCAGATGGACGAGATCCTGTTTGAGCTGCGCGACCACAGCGCCGGGCTCAACGCCGGTCGCTGGGACTACATCTTCTCGATGATCAAGTGCTTCCGTGACAGCCGGGCGCACGTCCTGCCAGACCGCGCCGAGGTCCGCATGACGGTTCCATTCATGCGCGCCTACACCGAGCTGCTGGTGCGCACCTGCCATGCCCGGGGAACCTTTGCGATGGGCGGCATGGCGGCGCTGATACCGAACCGCAACGAGCCGGAGGTGACAGCCCGCGCGATCGCCGCCGTGAGCGACGACAAGGCCAGAGAGGCGGCCGACGGCTTCGATGGGACCTGGGTCGCGCACCCAGACGTGGTGGGCGTCGCGCGGGCCGAATTTGACCGCGTGCTCGGGGAGCGCCCAAACCAGATCCAGCGACGCCGCGACGAGGTTCCGGCGCGGGCGGAGCCACTGCTGGTGGTGAGCTCGACCCCCGGGCAGGTAACCGAGGCAGGCCTGCGCAACAACCTGAGCGTCGGCTTCCAGTATCTCTCCTTCTGGCTCGGTGGCCGCGGTGCGGCCGCGATCAACAACCTGATGGAGGACGCTGCGACCGCCGAGATCGCCCGCTCTCAGGTCTGGCACTGGATCAGGCACGCGGTACGCCTGCCCGACGGTCGCACGATCGACCGCGCGCTTGTGCAAGCGCTGCTCGACGACGAGCTTGACCGCATCCGTGCCGAGGTGGGCGAGGAGGTCTGGGCGGCCGGCAGGCCGGCCCTGGCGCGCGCGATCTTCGAGGCGGTCACGCTCGCAGACGAACTGCCAGACTTCCTGACGCTCGCCGCCTACCCGAGCCTGATCGCCGCTGCCTCAGCCTGAGCGCTAAGTGCTCCACTAAGGGTGGCCGGCGACGCGGGCCACGAACTCGGCGACGTCCTTGGCCTGGGTGCCTTCGACGATGTCGGCCTGCATCGTGCCGTAACCCAGGCAGGTCTCGCCGGAGCTGGCGTCGACCGGCTTCTGCAGGCAGCCGTTGGCGAGGATCCGCAGCACCAGCGCCTCCGACGGCCTGAGGTTGTCGAGGTTTGGCCCGACCTGGCCGACCGCGTTGGCCGCCGCGAGCGTGTGACATACCGCACAGTGCTCGGCAAACAGCTGCCGCCCGACCTGCATGGCCGCCGTCAGCTTGACACCGCCAGCCTGGATGGTGGAGCTGCGGCGGTTGCCAAAGACCAAGAGGACCGGAACGATGATGCCGACACCCAGATATACGAGCACCAGGGCCGCCGTCAGCGGCGGCGTGCTCACGCTTGTGCTCCCGCTCGCCCGGCCTGAGGCTCTGGCCCGTGTAGCACCGTAGGCCACGCCGACTGCGAGCACCAGAACGGCAGCTGCGACGATGATCACCACACCCATGCCGGAGACCTTACCGTGCGCGCGCGCGTGATGTCGCGCCAGCCGCGAGGCCGGCCAGCGCACGCGCGTCCAGCGGCGAGAAGTCCTGAACCTTGGCGAGCACGGCACCGGGCGCCTGGACCGCACTCACCTTGCGCACGAGCACGTTGGTCACCCCACCACCGCTGGCGTGGCGCTCCAGCCGCCCTTCGACCAGGAGCAGCGGCTCGCTGCGAACAGCCAGCCGGTGGCGTTCATATACAGCCGGCGCCACCACCAGGTTGATCACGCCAGCCTCATCCTCGAGCAGCACGAACACGACCCCGCCAGCCGTGCCTGGCCGCTGGCGGGCCACCACCAGGCCCGCCACCTGGACACGGGCACCATGCGCGAGCCGCTCGAGCCCGCGGCTGTCGTGACAGTCCCGCGGCAGGCTCGGGCGCAGCAGCGCCATGGGGTGTGAGCTTGTGGTGAGACCAAGGGTGGCGTAATCAGCGATCAGCGCCTCCCATCTGGAGAGCTCAGACAGCCTCGGCGCCGGTGGCAGCTCGAGCGGCAACGCGAGCTGGGTGGCGCCGTCACGCATGCCGTACGCCGCCGTCGCCACCCCGAGCTGCCATAGGGCGAGCCGGCGCGCGGAGACACTGACCGGCTGGCTCAGGGCGGCCGGCTCGCCCGACCCCGCCAGCGCCAGCGCGTCACCCGCCCCCGCCAGCGCCAGCGCGTCACACGCCCCCGCCCAGGCGAGCAGATCGAGCGCCGGCGCGCCGGCTCCAGCGCGCGAGGCCAGCTCCGCGAGACTCGCGAACGGCCCGTGCCGGTCCCGCTCGCAGACCAGCGCCTCGATCTCCGCCCGGCGCACGCCGCGGATGTAGCCCAGGCCGATCAGCACCCGCCCCTCAGCATCGAGCGTGCACTCGACGCCAGAGCGGTTGACGTCCGGTGCGATCACCTCTAGCCCACGCCGCTGCGCCTCGTGCACGAGCGCGTCCGGCGGGTAGAAGCCCATCGGCTGCTCGTTGAGCAGCGCGCAGAGAAACTCCGGCGCGTAGTGCACCCGCAGCCAGGTTGACTGGTAGGCGAGCAGCCCAAAGGCGGCCGCGTGTGACTTGGGGAAGCCGAAGCCGGAGAAGCCTCTGACCTTGGCAAAGACGCGCTCGGCCAGCTCCGCATCGACGCCGTGCAGGCGCATCGCGCCCTCGACGAAGCGCCGGTGGTGGGCCTCGATCGCCGCCTGCGAGCGCTTGCGGCTCATCGCCCGGCGCAGATCCTCAGCCTCGCCCGGCCGAAAGCCGGCAAAGGCGGCCGCCACCTCCAGCACCTGGTCCTGAAAGATGATCACCCCCAGCGTCTCGCGCAGCGCGGGCTCGAGCGACGGATGCTCGTAGGGGATCTGGTAGTCCGGATCCGACCGCAGCCGCTGGCGGCGCTCGATGTAGGGGTTCACAGCCCCGCCCTGGATCGGCCCAGGGCGCACGATCGCTACCTGGATCGCGATGTCGGCGAGGTTCTCGGGGCGAGTGCGTAGTAGCGACTGCATCTGCGCACGGCTTTCGATCTGAAAGACGCCGGTGGTCTGCGCGCCCTGGATCGCCTCGTATGTCGCCGGGTCGTCGTGCGGGATGCGGCTGAGGTCGACCTGCTCTCCGCGGCTGTGCGCGATCAGCTCCACGCAGCGCTCCACGGCCGACAGCATCCCCAGCCCCAGCAGGTCGATCTTCAAAAAGCCGGCGTCCGCACACGAGTCCTTGTCCCACTGCACGACATAGCGCCCGGCCATCGCCGCGGGAACCACCGGGCAGCAGCCGACAAGCGAGCGGGTGGCGACAATCATCCCGCCGGGGTGCTGGCTCAGGTGCCGTGGCAGCCCGTGCGCCTGCGCTGCCAGTCGCGCCAGCCAGGCCCAGCGGCCGGTCAGCGGCGCGCCGCCGCTGGCGGTCTCGATGTCGCGCCCGACCCCGCGCGCATCCCAGCCCTCGCTGCCGCGCGCGACCCGTTCGATCTCCCCCGGCGGCAGTCCCAGCACCTTGCCAAGCTCGCGGATCGCGCCGCGCGCGCGGTAGGTCGGAAAGGCGGCCACCAGCGCCGCGCGGTCAGAGCCGAAGCGCTCCGAGACACGCGGGATCAACACCTCGCGGATGTCACGCGGGAAGTCCAGGTCGATGTCGGGCAGCGCCTTCAGGTCCTCGCTCAAAAAGCGCCCGATCGCGAGCCGGTTGGTGATCGGGTCCACGTGTGAGAGCCCGGTCAGGTAGCAGACGATCGAGGAGACGCTCGAGCCGCGCCCGCGCCCCGGCGGCAAGAGCGACCGCGCCGCGCCACCCGCCCCTGCGCCTCCGCGCCCGCCGGCACTGCGGCCGCGGACCTCCACCGCAACCTCACGCGCGAGCTCGAGCAGCTCGTGGTGGAGCACGAAGAAGCCTGCCAGGCCCAGCCCGTCGATCAGTGCGAGCTCCGTCTGCAGGCGCGCGGCAGCCTCCTCTCGCAGCGCCTGTGGGCCGCCGTCGTAGCGCTCGCCCAGGCGGGCTTCGCAGAGCGCGCACAGCTCACGCAGCTTGCTCTGGTCCTCAGCGCCCGGATAGCTGTAGCGCAGATCACGGCGCAGGTCGAACTCGAGCGTCTCGGCCAGCCGCCAGGTCTCCGCAACCGCCTGCGGATACTCGTCGAAGCGCCGCGCCATCGCCGCCGGGGATGCCAGCACGTGGCTGAAGTTGCCACGGCGGTCCGGCTCTGAGGCGTCGAGCGTCGAGCGCAGGCGCAGTGCCACAAAGGCGTCCTGCAGCGGCCCGCGTGCCCGCGCGTGCGCGTGCACGTCACCGGTGGCCACACAGCTCAAGCCCAGCTGCCGCGCGAGGCCCGCCAGGCGCCGGTTGCGCGCGCGGTCGCCCTCCAGGTATGGGCGCTGCAGCTCGACCCGCAGCCACTCTGACCCGAAGCCCTCGCGCAGCCGCACGAGCGTCGCCTCGTCGTGAACCCCTCGCGCGTGGCAGCCGCTGAGGCAGACGAGCCCCTCGGCGTGGGCGAGCACATCGTCGAGCGTCACCTGCGGTTGGGCTGGCTCGCCGGGGCGCTCGCGTGTGTGACGGTGTGCTCGCGTCAGCAGCCGGCAGAGGTTGGACCAACCGCGCGCGTCGCGCACCAAGAGCGTCAGGTGGCGGCCGTCATCCAGGTCAAGCTCGGCTCCGTGCAGCGCCCGCAAACCCAGCGCGGCCGCGCTCTGGGCGAACTCCATCGAGCCCGAGACCGAGTTGTGGTCGGTCAGCGCAAGGGCTTCGTAGCCCTGCTCGAGCGCGGCGATCACAAGCTCCTCGGGCAGCGAGACGCCATCCAGGAACGAGTAGGCCGAGTGCGCGTGCAGCTCCACGTACATCGAACACATGTTCGCACGTCGTCAAGCGGACGTCGCCACTCGCTCGCTCGCGACCGCGTAGGATCGAGGCGTGAAGACCGGCTTCAGCAGCGCCGCTGATGCCTAGGCGGGGGTCGCTGGCGGCGGCCCTGCTGATCGCGGCGCTCAACCTGCGCCTAACGGTCGCGGCGGTACCGCCGGTGCTCGGCCAGATCCGCGCCGGGACGGGACTGAGCTCGGTCGGCGCCGGCCTGCTGACCGGCGCGCCCGTGCTCTGTTTCGGGCTCGCGGCGCTCGCCTCTCCGCGGCTCATCCGGCGCTTCAGCATGGGGCCGGCGCTGACCTTGGTACTGGCCACGGTGATCGCCGGCGCCGTCATCCGGCTCGTGCCGACGGTGACCGCGTTGTTTCTCGGGACGGTACTGCTGGGATCAGCCATCGCCGTCGGCAACGTGCTCGTCCCGGCGCTGATCAAACGCGACTTCCACAGCCGGCGCGTGATGATGACGGCGCTGTACTCGCTCGCGCTGTCGGCGGGGGCCGCCATCGCGGGCGGTCTGACCGTGCCGATCGAGCGCCTCACCGGGCTGGGCTGGCGGGGCGCCGTAGCGCTCTGGGCGCTGCCCGCCGCGCTTGCCCTGCTGCTCTGGGCGCCACACGTGCGCGAGGAGGCCGGCGGCGACGACGACGATCACGGGACCCCCATCCGTGCCCTGTGGCGCAGCCCGCTGGCCTGGTGTGTGAGCGTGTTCATGGGCGCGCAGTCGTTCGGCTTCTACGGCACGCTGAGCTGGCTGCCGACGATCGCCAGATCCCACGGCCTGTCGGCCACCCACGCCGGGCTGCTGCTGTCGCTGGCGAGCTTCTCCGGCATGTTCGGAGCACTTGCGGCGCCGCCGTTCCAGCGGCGCATCGCGAGCGGCCGCGGGGCGGTCAGCACCTCCGTGGCCGCCTGCGCGATCGGCTACGGCGGTCTGCTGCTGGCCCCCGGCTCGCTGATCGATCTGTGGTGCCTGGTATTCGGGCTCGGCCAGGGCGCCCTGCTGGCGCTCGCCCTCGGCTACATCGTCGAGCGCGCGCCCGACAGCCACCACGCCGCCCAGCTCTCCACCATGGCACAGAGCGTCGGCTACCTGATCGCCTCCACCGGCCCGCTCCTGATGGGTGCGCTACACAGCGCCACCGGCAGCTGGACGCCACCGATCGTGCTGCTGCTGGCCTCGCTGGTGGCAGTGTTCCTCACCGGGCTGGTGGCATCGCAGGACCGGCATGTCCTGGCACCGCGGACGGCGTGAGCCCGAGCGTCGGCGTGAGCGCTGTGGCGCCTGGGCTGGCCAAGCGGGCCAGCCCAGGCAGATCAGGCCTTCACCAGGTCGCGCGCGGGGTCGATCTCCCAGCGCCTGGCCACATGCTCGAGCCGGTCATACAGAGCCCAGCTGTCGGCGCGCTCGTCGCCCTGGTGGTCGGGTGTGGCGCCCTTCAGCGTCATGCAGCCCGAGTTGTCACCGAGGCGGCGGATCGTCTCGATCTCCCCCGCGGTGAGCCGCTGCTCTGGAGGAAGGCTGGCCAGCTCCGCACGCTTGTCTTCAGCCGCGCGGACCCCGGGCCCTGACTCCTGCACGAGCGTCGGCACGACCGTCCTGACGGCAGGCTGTGAGAGGTTCCACTGGCAGGCGAGCTGCAGCATCGTCAGCCCAGCTCGCTGCGCGATCGGGCGCATCCGTTCCAGGCGCTCGCGCCCGGACTCGATCCAGCCGGCGGGGCGGAAGCTGCGATGGTCCCGGCCGCTCAGGGTTGTCTCGGGCGTGAGGTCGTCGTAGAAGAGGCCGCCATAGTCGACCACGCGAGTGATGACACTGATCTCGCGTGCCGCCGCCGCGTCCAGACACAGCTCACCGGGCCAGGGCTCGAGCGGGTTGAGGATCACCATCGCCCAGTCGATGCGGTCGCCGAAGCGCTCAAAGCAGTCGATCAGATCGAGCGTGAAGCCGTTGGCCGGCCCGGGCGCGACACCGATCAGGCGGGCGAGGCCAGCGTCCTTCAGCGCCTGCATCCCATCCCAGACCGTCTCGCTCGTATAGCCGGTGCGGTCGGGGTTGTGCAGCAGCAGCAGGTCGAAGTGGTCGGTACCGCAGCGCTCGAGGCTGCGCTCGGTGGCCATCCGCAGGTAGCTCGCATACTGATCCTGACCCCGCAGCTGCGGGTCGGTGAAGCGCGGGAAACCCTTGGGGCCGTCGCGCTCGCCGGCGTAGAAGTCGTGACCGACGGCCCCTACGACGCAGACCTGCTCGCGGCTGCAGCCGCTGTTTGCAAGCGCCTTGGCAACCCACTGGTCGGCCTCGCCGGTGCCGTAGACATCGGCGGTCATGAGCGTTGGAATCTGGGCGTCGGGGGTGATCAGTGCGAGGAAGCGCTCGTCCTCGAGCGGCTCGCCGAAGTGCATGAAGCGCCCGCCACTCCAGGTGCCGATCGCGGTGCGGGTGGG
>JAJYHG010000165.1 GCA_021784895.1 Actinomycetes bacterium | reverse complement strand
TCGAGCGGCCCGGCCTGCCTTGGTCGCTTTGAGCACGACGGAAACGGAACCAGATGTCAGTAGCGGAACTGCAGGAACTCGAGGAGGTCAAGGCGCTTCTGAACCGCGGCCAGCAGCTTGGTGTGCTGACGTTTGCGGAGATCAGCGGCGCGGTTTCGGAGCTGGACCTCGACGAGACCGACCTCGAGGAGCTGCACGTAGTCCTCGAGCGGGCGGAGATCGAGCTGGTTGAGGAGGTCGATCCGGCGATCGCCGAGGCGGAGGTCGAGCGCGCGCCCGACAGGCGCGGCCGCCGCCGGTCGAAGGCCACCCTCGACCTGAAGCCGGACATGACGACCGATTCGCTGCAGCTGTTCCTCAAGGACATCGGCAAGGTCCGCCTGCTGACCGCGCAGGAGGAGGTCGACCTGGCCAAGCGCATCGAGCGCGGTGACCTCGATGCCAAGCAGAAGATGGTCGAATCGAACCTCAGGCTGGTCGTCTCGATCGCCAAGAACTACCGCAATCAGGGTCTTCCCTTTCTCGACCTGATCCAGGAGGGGACGCTTGGCCTGGTCAGGGCGGCCGAGAAGTTCGACTACCGCAAGGGATTCAAGTTCTCGACCTACGCGACCTGGTGGATCCGGCAGGCGATCGCGCGCGCGCTGGCCGACAAGGCCCGCACGATCCGCATCCCGGTGCATGTGGTCGAGAAGCTGAACAAGATCGGGCGGGCGGAGCGCAAGCTCGTGACCGAGCTCGGGCGCGAGCCCACCGCCGAGGAGATCGCCGAGGTCACCGGCATCGAACCGGATGAGGTCGAGTCGATCAAGCGCTCGGCGCAGGCGCCGGTCTCGCTCGAGAAGCCGGTTGGCGATGAGGAGGAGTCGGAGTTCGGCCAGTTCATCGCCGACGAACGCGCCGAGTCACCGTATGAGCGCGCAGCGGAAATCCTCACCAAGGAGGCGCTGCGGGAGGCGCTCGAGAACCTCTCCTACCGTGAGCGGCGCGTGCTGGAGCTGCGCTACGGGCTGGGCGGCGAGCACCCGCGCACCCTGGATGAGGTTGGGCGCACCTTCAACGTGACCCGCGAGCGGATCCGCCAGATCGAGAACCAGTCGCTGAAGAAGCTGCAGTCGCTGGCTGAGGCGCAGAAGCTCCGCGACGTCGCGTAGTCGCTCAGCGCACCACAGTTTTATCCGCTCGTTGCGGACGAAGCCGCGGAAACGGGGGGTTAACGAAGGGCCGCTCGCGCCTCTATTAAGTATGCGCGGTGACAGAACGCGGGGAAGCGAGGGGGAATATGGCTCAGAAATGAGCTATATCGTCCATGCGTGCGCCGCTCGGCAGGGTGGGCACATCACGCGGCAGCAGCTGGTGGCCGTGGGGGTGGCTCCGGCGACGATCACGCGCTGGGTCGCGAGCAGGAAGCTGATCCGCGTCCACCACGGCATCTATGCGGTGGGCCACCTTCCGAGCAACCCGATCGACGCCGCCCACGCGGCGCTGCTTGCCGGAGGTGAGCGCTCGGCGCTCGCGGGCGGCTGTGCGCTCGTGCTGTGGGAGGTCTGGCGCCGCTGGCCACGGCAGATCGAGATCATCACCGCCGGTGACAGACGTCCGGCGGGACTCGTCGTGCATCACTCGATCACCCTGCTCGGCCGTGACATCAAGCTGGTGCAGGGGCTGCGTGTGACCGCTCCCGCCCGCACGCTGCTCGACACGGCGCTCCGTCTTACGCCTGAGCGGCTCACGCGCGCCGTCAACGACCTGCGGCTGCGCGGCTTGCTGACCCTCGGCCAGCTCGAGGACGTGGTCGCTCGCAACCCCAGGCATCCGGCGGTGACGCTGCTCTCGGGGCACCTGGAGCACGCGCAGGCCGAGCCGACCCGCTCCGTGCTGGAGGACAGGTTTCTGCCGCTGCTGCGCCGACACGGGCTGCCAACGCCGCAGATCAACGTGCACGTATGTGGTCACCGCGTCGATGCCTACTTTGAGGAGCAGCTGCTGGTCGTGGAGCTCGACGGGTGGGCCAGCCACAAGACGCGGGAGCGCTTCCGCGAGGACCGGCGGCAGGACCTTGACATTCTTCTCAGAGCTGGCATCCCGACCGTGCGTCTGCCGGCTGAGGATGTCAATGATGACACGGTCCTGCGGCTGCGCCAGCTGCTTTGGGAGCGCAGCCAACCGTGACCGCGGCCAGGCGCTGCAGCGCCGCGCTTCACAGACTGAAGCAGCCGCTAAACTCGGCCCTCAGCCAGCGATGTCGTCTCCGGATACATGTCCAGTCTGCCGCACAGCCGAGGTCGTCTGCGGAAAGTGGACGCTACTCCTGGTCAAGGAGCTCGCTGAGGGCCAGTCGCGGTTCTGCGAGCTGGAACGGGCGCTTGAGGGCATCAGCCCGCGTACGCTCTCGCTGCGGCTGCGCGCGCTCGAGGAGGAGGGCATCGTCGCCCGCGCCACCTTCCCGGAGGTGCCGCCCAGGGTTGAGTATGTCCTCACCGGAAAGGGGCGCGCGCTCGTGCCGCTGATCGAGGACATGCGCGCCTACGGCCTGCAGTGGCTGAGTGATGGCTGCGGTCAGCCTGCGGACGCGCGCGGGCCGGACGCCCTCGTCAGCGACCCGTCATGGCAGCTCGCCCCGCTGAGCGCCTGACGCTGTAGCGGGCGCTGCAGGCTGCTGTTCAGCCGCAGGATCTGGACGGACTCTGCCGAATCCTGCCGGGGTGAGAAATCTGACCCTGCACGAGCAGCTGTACGCGTTCGCTGCCGACGCCGGCGAGCGCCTCGACCTGGCCACTGCAGATGGCGACGAGGTGCCGTTCGAGGTCGTCCAGAGCGACGGTCAGCGCTCGGGGCGCATACCGCTCTACTGCTACCGCCCACTCACGGGCGACTTCATCCGAGCACGACTCGGCCTGCTGGTGGCACTGCCCACATACGCTCCGGTCGCGCGGGCGCTGGAGGGCGTCGGTGGGCTCGAGCTGTACCTGCGCGCTCGCGGGCGCAAGCAGCTCCCAGACGATCCGCGCGGTCTCGCCGACGAGGTACTCCGCGACTTTCTGGCACGGGTTTTCGACGAGCGCAGCGAGTTCACGCTGGATGAGACGCGCTTCGAGGCGGCCTACGATGAGCTTGAGCACGCTTTGTACGAGGGCCGCTGTGTCACCGAGGTGGTGGCGGCGCTCCTGGGCATCGACCTCGACCCCAAGACCAGCGAGCTCGCGCTCGGTGACGGGCTGGCAATTGTTCGCTGGGAAGCCTTGGCCGGTGCGCCGCCGGAGCTCGCCACCGGCGAGCACCCGCCGCTGCTGCTGGTGCTGCGGGTCGCGCACGACCGTCTGCAGCAGCCGTCGGTCGCATTCGCGCGTACCCGCTTCCGGCGGGTGCTGACAGCCGTCCGGCTGTTCGAGAAGGGTGGCTACGCGATCGGCCCGATCGGCTACTCACGCGTGGACGACGGCGCCTGGTCGCCGGTGGCGCTCGGCTCGAGCGGCCGCCCGCGGCTGCTGACGCTGATCACACGGCAGAACGAGGACGAGCTGCGCGCCTTCTGCAATCTGATCGGGCGGCGCCTGGCGAGTCATCACGGGCGTGGCCCGGACAACTCCGGTGCGGGCGAGCTGGCCTGGGCGCTGGCGCGCTTTGAGATGGGCTGTGAGCGCGTGGCGCCCTTTGAGGCGCTGACCGACCATCTGCTGGCGCTGCGAGCGTTGCTCGAGCCCGAGGGTCCGGGCAGCGGCCGGCTGGCGCAGCGGCTCGCGATGATCTGCGCCGGTCCCGATGAGCGCGCGGCGCTGGCGGAGCGGACCGCGCACGCGATCTCACTCGAGCGGGCGGTGATCGCCGGCCTGGCGCCGGAGACCGGTGTCGACGCGCTCGTGGGCGAGATGGCCGAGCACCTGCGGGCGATCTTGCGCGACGTGCTCTGCGGCCACCTCGACGCCGACGTGCGCGGCGTCGCGGACTCGCTGCTGGCCGAGGCCGCACAACCCGCTGCCGTCTAGCGCCGGCCGCCATGGCCGTGTAGCTTCGTCGCTGTGTTCCACGTCGAGATGCGCATGGGCGCGAGCCTCGTGCGCCAGTTCAACCTCAGCGAGGCGGAGCTGTGGCGGCGCTTCATCGCGCCGCTGATGGCGGGCCGGGACTTCACCTATGAGGGCCATGAGTTCATCCCGACGCGGACGCGGATCACGATTCTCGACGGGCCAAATCTGCGCGCCGACCAGCTCGCGCTGGGACGCGGCTGGCAGAACGCGCAGCGGCTCGGGCGCGACGTGACCGAAGCGCTGCTGGCGACAGCCCGCCAGCGGACGCAGAACAGCGCCGCCACGGCGGCGTCAGCTCCGGTTGAGATCCTGCGCGAGCGGCTGATCGGCCGCCTCTCGGCAGGGCCGGTCGCGGCCGGAGAGATCGCCGCGCTGGCTGCCGAGCTGATGCCCTCAAGCGGCGAGGATGACCGCCGCATGGCCGCGCAGCGGGCCGCCTGGATGCTCATCGAGCGTGGCCTCGCCGAACTCTCGCCGTCCGAGCCGCAGGCTCAGCAGGCGCCCGCGGAGGGGCCGAGCGGCAGGTAGTCAACCACGGCGCCAGCGGGGAGCGTCCCCTCACCCGCCCGGATCATCGCCAACCCGTCCGCCAGGGCTGCGGCGGCGAGCTGGTGCGACTGCTGGCCGCCGGTCGGCGTCAGCGATCCGTCGGCGCCGCGCTGCACCCGGATCAGCTCATCGCGCTCGGCGTTGCGGCGCACCGGCGCGCCGAGCCGCGCCGGCACGAACGCGGGCCCCGGCTCGGCGGCGCCCTGCAGCGCAGCCAGCGCCGGGCGCACGAACAGCTCGAAGCAGACCAGCGCCGAAACCGGGTTTCCGGGCAGGCCGAAGACGAGCGTGGGCTGCTGGCCCGGGCGCTCGCGCACGCCGAAGCTGAGCGGCTTGCCGGGCTTCATCGCGACCCGCCAGAAGACCTCCTCGACGCCCAGCTCGCGCTGCACCGCGCGCACCAGGTCGTGGCCACCCACGGACACGCCGCCGACGCTGATCACGACGTCGTGGGCGAGCGCCGCCGCGAACGCGGCGCGGTGCGCCGGATGCGTGTCGCCAGCCCGAGGGACGACCGTGACCCGGGCGCCGGCGCTGGCCGCAGCCGCGCGCAGCATCGGCCCGTTGGAGTCGTAGATCTGACCGCGCAACAGCGGCTCGCCGGCGGGGCGCAGCTCGCTGCCGGTTGGCAGCACGGCGACGCTCGGCAGACGGCGGCAGCGAAGCGATGAGGCACCAACGGACGCGGCCACGCCAAGCTGCGCTGCTCCCAGCCGCAGGCCGGGCGCGAGCAGCTCGGCGCCGGCAGCCACGTCGCTGCCGGCGTCGCGGATGGCGTTGCGTTCGGGGACGGCGCGCGGAACCTCTACGTGGCCGTCAGCGCTCTCTCGCACCCACTCGATCGGTGCCACCGCGTCGGCACCGGCGGGCAGGACTGCACCGGTGGAGATGACGACCGCCTGCCCGGGGCCGAGCAGGCCGTCAAAGGGCACCCCCGCCGCCGACTCGCCGGCCACGGTCAGCTCCGATCTCGTGTCGTCGTGGCGCAGCGCGTAGCCGTCCATTGCCGAATTGGCGAACGGTGGCAGGTCCAGTGAAGCCACCAGCGGTTCGGCCAGGTAGCGGTCGGCCGCCGCCTCCAGCGCCACCCCCTCTGCCGCCAGCGCGCGTGTGTGCCCGAGCACCAGCTCGAGGGCGGCGGCTACAGAGATCAATGGCCGGTCACTCATCAAACAGCTCCCGGTGTATCGCAAGCAGCCCCTCGGCGTCGTGGATGTCGACTGCGAGCTCGGGGACGAGCAGGATCGGCTCGCCGGCAAAGGCGGTGCGCAGGCGCTCGATGTTGGTGGCGTCGCGCTGCGCCAGCACGGCGTGGTCGGCCAGGCAGGCGTCAAGGCGCGCGGCCAGGTCCGGAGGGAAGGCCGGGCCCGTGGGGAGGTCAAGCGGGACCTCCCCACGGGGGACAGGCGCATTCACGCGGTTCACGACCGCGCCGGCGAACGGCATGCCGCGCTCCCGCAGTGTCTGGCGAAACCAGACCGCCTCCTCGATCGGGCGGTCCTGGGCGGAGGTCACGAGCAGGAATGCGGTCTGATCCGAGCGCAGGAGATCCTGCACCCGGAGCGCGCGGGCGTTGAACTCCTCGGTCATGCCGCCGAGCAGCCCGAAGAATGCGGTCAGGTCGGAGAGCAGGTCGACGCCCGTCACCAGCCGCAGCGCCTTCAGCAGCGGCGCGGCACCGACGCCGAGCAGGCGCATGCCGAGCCCGGCGGGGCGCAGCAGGACCTGCAGCGCGCCGCCGCCCAGGAAGGCGCTGAGCCGCCCCGGCGCGTTCAGGAACTCTGCGGCGCTGTGGGCCGGTGGGGTGTCGAGCACCAGCAGGTCAAAGTCCGCCTCGGCCAGCTCGTAGAGCTTCTCGATCGCGGTGAACTCCTGGGAGCCGGCGACGGCGCTCGAGAGCTGCTGGTAGACGCCGTTGCGCTTGATCTCCGCGGCGCGCTGCGGGCTTGGCGAGAGGCGGTCGATCAGCTCGTCGAAGGTCTGCTTGGGGTCGAGCATCATCGCCCAGAGCTCGCCGCTCAGGGGTGGCTCATCCGGTGCGGTCAGGCGCTCGAGCGCGGCGGCGGAGATGCGCACCGGCTCGTTGTCGAGCTGCTCCAGGCCCAGTGCGTTGGCAAGCCGCCTGGCCGGGTCGATCGTGACCACCGCCACCCGCTTGCCACGCTTCGCCATTCCGATGCCGATCGCCGCCGCGGTGGTCGTCTTGCCGACACCGCCTGCGCCCACGCAGATGCAGATCCGCCGCCCCTCGAGCAGGCCGGCGGCGCTCATGGGGACAGCTCCGCGGCCAGCCGGCGCAGCTGCGGCAGTTCGATCGCCGGCTCGAACAGGTAGGGAAGTGTCAGCAGCCTGGGGCCGAAGGCAGCCGACAGCCGCTGCGCCTGCGCCGCCTCCCGCCGCGCGCGTGCGTGTTCGGTGAGCGCTACTGAAAGCGCGCTGCGAACGCCGTCGGCCGGTGCGGGAGTGCGCGCCAGCGCGGCCGCAATCGCGCTCGCCTGCGCCGTGGTGAACCGGTCCGGGTAGCGCGCGTTGAGGATCACCGCCTGCAGCTCGAGCGGGTCCGGCCCGGTGGCGAGCGCGTCGCGCAGCTCGAGCGTCTCGTTGACCGGCATCTCCTCCGCCGTGCTCACGGCGACCACGGCGGTGAACTCCGGGTCGCGCAGCGTGGCCGCGATCGTCTGTGCCTGGTGGGCGATCGGGCCGACCTGGGCGATGTCTGCGAATGTGCGCGGGGTGCGCAGGATGGCGGCGCCGTGGCCGGAGGCCGGCGCGTCGACGACCACCAGGTCGTAGGCGTCGGCGTCGGGGGTGCGCCGCTCGAACTGGGCGAGCTCCCAGAGCTTGCCCATGCAGAGCAGCTCGCGCATGCCCGGTGTCGCCATCGCAAAGGCGGCAAACAGCCGGCTCTGTCGCAGCAGCTGGGCTGCCGGGCCGGGAACCTTCACCAGCAGGTACTCATCCATCGCGCTCTGCGGGTCGACCGACAGGCGGAACAGGCCGGGTGCGAGCTCGGCCTCCTGCTGCTCACCGCTGCCCTGGATGTCGGCCACGATCGTGCGCCGGCCCGCGGCGGCTGCGGCGAGGCCGAGCGCCAGCGCGACGGTGGTCTTGCCGACGCCACCCTTGCCGGTGACGAAGATCAGGCGGTGGCTGAAGAGCTCCGGCGACACAGCACGTCAACAT
The DNA here is from genome assembly GCA_021784895.1 of Actinomycetes bacterium. Taxonomy (GTDB): domain Bacteria; phylum Actinomycetota; class Thermoleophilia; order Solirubrobacterales; family Solirubrobacteraceae; genus Palsa-465. Next base: position 34,696 of record JAJYHG010000165.1, on the reverse strand, counting down.
ACCCGAGCCGCTCACCGGACCGGCTGCTTGAAGGATTCCCCGCCGCGCCTGCGAATACAGGCGCGAATGCGTCTCTCTCAAACCAGCCTGCTTACGGAGGAGCGCCCGTGAAGGCCAGCCTCAAGGTGATCGCGTTCGCCAACCAGAAGGGCGGCGTCGCCAAGACCACCACCACGCTCAACCTTGCCGCCGCCTTCGCAGAGGAGGGCCACCGCGTGCTCTGCTGCGACATGGATCCGCAGGGCAACCTGACGATGTCCCAGGGCATCGACCCCGACAACCTCAAGAAGTCGATGTACGACGTGCTCGTCAACCGCGTCTCGATTCGTGAGGTGATCCACAAGCGGGAGGTGGACGTCGCCTGCGCCTCGATCGACCTGGCGGGCGCGGAGATCGCGATGTCGACGATGATCGGCCGTGAGCGTGCGCTCGAGCGTGCGCTCGCCGAGGTCGTCGACGACTACGACTACTGCTTCATCGACACGCCGCCGAGCCTCGGCCTGCTGACGATCAACGCGCTCACCGCTGCGGATCGCGTGATCGTCCCCGTCCAGTGCGAGTATTTGTCCATGCGCGGCCTGATCCAGCTCCAGAACACGCTCGCGATGATCCGCGAGAACCTCAACCCGGATGTCGAGATCCAGGGGATCCTGCCGACCATGGTCGATACCCGCACGCTCCACGCCAAGGAGGCGATCGAGTTGCTCGAGGAGAACTTTGGCGACCGCGTGTTCGCATCACGGATCCGCAAGACCGTGCGCTTTGCCGAGGCACCGGTCAAGGGCATGTCCGTGCTCAAGTACGACCCTGACGGGATCGCCGCGCACTCCTACCGCCAGCTCGCCAAGGAGGTTCTCGCCAATGCCAACAGCTAAGCGCGCGAGCATGCGCGAGGGGCCGCTCTCGCAGCTCTTCCGCAAGACGGCGCAGGACACCGCTCTGCCGCCGGCTGCCAAGGCCGGGGCCGAGGCCGAGGCGCCCGAGTCTGCGGCTCCCGCGCCCGCTGGCGCGGAGCCGGCGCAGCGGCGGACGCTGCCGCACCCATCCCTGCTGCCCTCGGTTCCGGTTGCGCCGCCGCTCGAACAGGGGGTCGGCACCGGCGAGCCGCGGCTGCCGGGGGTGCCATCGCCCCAGGAGCGCCTCGAGCTCGCCTTCGCCACCGATCTTCCTGAGGACCTGCTCGAGACGCCCAGGCGGTCTGAGACGCGGGCTCCGGCGCCACCTGCCCACGACGTCTATGCGCGTCCAGACGTGCTCGCCTACCACTCCTCGAGTGCGGTACGGCCGGTGGGGAGGCCCGTGATCCGCGTGGTGGGTGTCGGCGGTGCGGGCGTGAACGCCGTCAACCGCATGATCGAGGCCGACATCGAGGGGGTCGAGTTCATCGCCATCAACACCGACCTGCAGTCGCTTCAGACCTCAGCCGCAGCGACGACCCTGCACATCGGCGATGCAATCACCCGCGGCCTTGGCTCAGGGGCTGACCCCGAGCTCGGCCGGCAGGCCGCGCGCGAGGAGCACGACGAGATCAAGGCGCTCCTGCGCGGAGCCGACATGGTGTTCATCGCGGCCGGCGCGGGCGGCGGCACCGGCACCGGCGCGGCGCCCGTGGTCGCTCATATCGCCCGCGAGCTCGGTGCGCTCACGGTCGGGATCGTAACTCGGCCCTTCCAGTTTGAGGGCACCCGCCGGCGCGACCAGGCTGAGGCCGGCATCGCCACGCTCAGCGAGGCGGTCGACACCCTGATCGTGGTGCCCAACAGCCGCCTGCTGACCGTGCTGGACCGCAACACGACGATGGTCGAGGCGTTCCGCGTGGCCGATGACGTGCTGCGCCAGGGCGTCCAGGGCATCTCCGACCTGGTGACGCTCCCGGGGCTGATCAACCTGGACTTCGCCGATGTGCGGACGATCATGTGCGATGCCGGCAGCGCGCTGCTCGGAATCGGCATGGGGACCGGCGAGCGCCGCGCGGTCGACGCCGCCGAAGCGGCGGTCGCCTCACCGCTGCTCGAGACCAGCATGGAGGGCGCCCGCTCGATCCTGCTGTCGATCACCGGTGGCCCGGACATCTCGCTGTGGGAGGTCAACGAGGCTGCCAAAGCAGTCGCAGAGGCCGCCCACCCCGACGCGAACATCATCTTCGGGGCGATGGTGGATGAGAAGATCGACAGTGACCAGGTGTGGATCACAGTCGTTGCCACTGGCTACGGTGATCGCCGCCGCCCAGCGCGGCTGATCGAGCCGGCCGGAGAGCTGCGGGTGCGCCGTGCCGCGGATCCGCCGAGGGCAGCCACGGGCTCTCGCCCGCCGCGCCTGGCAGAGGTGATGGACGTGCCCGAGTTCATGCCCCGGGGTTGAGCCTGCTTCGCTGCGGCGATGGTCTTGGCCAGAGCCAGCTTTAGCCGTTGCCTAAGCTGCGTTGACCGGGTGAAGAGGCCGCCGATTATCATTTTGGTCCGATGCGAGTGAAGACTCGGCGGGTGCCCGCTGCCCTCAAGGTTCTACTGGCCGGCGCACTGGTGGCGCTGGCGGCGGCAGCTACGACGGTCGCGTTCGCGAGGGCGCAGGTAGCCCAGCTCGCCCATGCGCTCGGATCCAGCAAGAGCGTGGTGTTAGAGCGGGGGACGCTCGCGCCCGCACCCTTCGGCGGAGCCCAGACGCTGCTTCTGATCGGTAACGACCAGCGGCTGCACACCACCACGACCCCGGTTGTGCCGCACGCCAACGAGATGCTGCTGGTGCGGATCGATCCCGGCAAGCCGTGGATCTCGATGATGTCGATCCCGCGGGAGCTGCAGGTCACGTTCAACCCGCCCTGCGACGGCCTGACGGTCACCCGGCTGAACGCGGCGCTGATATGCGGCATCCCGCGAGTGGTCTCGATGATCAAGCAGGTCACCGGGCTGTCGATCAATCACGTGGTCGAGATCGACTTCGGCCACTTTGTCCGGGCCGTCAACGAGATCGGCTGCGTGTACGGCATGATCGACCGTCGCTACTACCACAAGAACGTCCCCGGCGGCCCCCAGTACTTCCAGGTGAACCTCCAGCCTGGCTACCAGAAGCTTTGCGGCAGCCAGGCGTTGCAGTTCGTCAGCTACCGCCACGACGACACCTCGCTCGAGCGCGACGCGCGCGACCAGGACTTCCTGCTGGAGGTCAAGCAGCAGTATGGCCCGACCCTGATCAATCACGTCGCGAAGTTCGAGAAGATCTTCGGCCAGAACGTGCAGACCGACCAGTCCCTGCACACGGCGCAGGGCGTTGCGAATCTGGTTGGCACCCTGATCCAGGTTGCGAGCAAGCCCGTGCGGCAGGTGAAGTTCCAGGCGAACCTGGGCGTGCAGACCAACTGCGCCTGCGTCACCGCCACGCCGCAGCAGATCAAGGCGAGCGTGGACTCATTCCTCTATGGAAAGGGCCTGCCGCCCGCCAAGAAGTCGACCGTGGCGCTGGCCAAGCGCGCGAAGAAGGCTCCCAACCTGGGGATCGTTCCCGTGTCGGCAGCCACGCTCGCGGCCGAGCGCACGATGGCTTCACGGCTCCCGTTCCCGCTCGAGGCGCCGCCGCTCAAGATCGACAACGGCCAGGGTCTGCCGACGGCGCTGCGCCGCTACACCATTCCCGCGCCCGGAGGGAACCGCTACCCCATCTACGTGGCGGTCTACTCCACCGGCCTGCTGGGCCAGTACTACGACGTCCAGGGCACCACCTGGCTGACGGCGCCGATCTTCGACAGTCCCACGCAGTCGTTCACCAGCGCCGGGCGCACCTACTACGTCTACTACTCGGGCTCGCACATCAGGACGCTCGCCTGGTTCGCCAACGGCGCCGGCTACTGGGTTTCCAACACGCTCACGCTCGGCCTGAGCAACGCGCAGATGCTCGCTGTGGCCGAGCACACCGCACCGGTCATCGGTGCCGCCGCCGGGTCCGTGCGTAAGGATGTCCGTCATCAGACGCGGGCACCAGCCACCGTCGCGGTGGCCGCGGCCACAACCTCGCCGCTGCAGACGGTTGGCGAGGTGGGCGCTTTCGCCGCGATCCTGGCCATGCTCGGTGGCATGGCGCTGATCTGGCGGCGTCACTCACAGGTACACGCCCTGAGCCTGGCCACGGTCTCGGCGAGTGACCGCCTGCTTGCCGTCGAGCACCAGCTCGCCCGTATGACCGGAGGACGCGTGCTCGCGAGCGCAGCCGCGCCGGCCGGGGGCGGGGCGGCGACGATGCCAGGCGGCCGCTCGGTCTACCGCCAGGGCAACAGGGTGCCGACGGTGGCGATCGCGGCGGTGATTGCCGTCCTGCTGGCCGGCGGTGGGGTGCTGGTTGCGGTGGCCACCGGAGCTGCCCGCGTTCACCACCATCACAAGGCGCCGGTTGTCACCGTCACGGCGCCGGTCGTGACCCTGAACGCTGGCACCCAGCAGGGCGCGGCGGCGCGGCTGGCGCAGTCTCTGCGCCGCAAGCATCTTGATGTCCTGGGGGCAGCCAACCTCGGCCCGCCGGCACCGAGTGGCTATGAGGTCCTCTACACAGTCGGCGCGCGCGGCCAGGCGCAGGCGCTCGCGAAGATGCTGGCCGCGGACGCTCCGCTGGTGGCACCGGCCGACCCGGCAGCGCAGGCCGCTGCGGGCCCTCGCGCCAAGGTCATTGTCGTTATCCCGTAGCGGCGCCGGTATCGCCGCCCAGCGGGATGAGGGCTCAGCCGAAGCGGACCTTGCCGTTTGACCGCGCGCGCGCCTGCGCGCGGTCAACCAGGTCCAGGCGCTTGAGCGCGGCCCGGAACAGGCGCGTCACGAGCGCCAGGCGGGCGTTCTCGGAGCGCAGCTCCAGCAGCCCCTGCTTGGCCGCCGGGCCAAAGTCGACGGTCGCGGCCATCGCATAGGCGCCCATCGGTGCGAGCTCGGCCTCGCTCGGCGCCCGGTCGGTTGCCTTCTGGACCAGGGCTGCGTACGCGGCGCGGGCGCTGGTGAGCAGCTCTGGCTGCGGTGCCTCGTGCACGTCGGCGGGGAACTCCACGACGCCCGCCGGGTAGGCGAGGTCGCGTTGGCGCTCAATGATGCGCACCGGCCTGGTGCCGCGCGCGAGCAGGTTCATGCGCCCGTCCTCAAAGCGCTCGAGCACGCGTTCGATCCGGCAGGCACAGCCGATCTCATTCAGGCCGTCATCAGCCAGCCAGATGATGCCGAACTCGCTGTCGCCTGCGAGGCACTCGCCGATCATCGTCTTGTAGCGCTCCTCGAAGATGTGCAGCGGAACCAGCTCAGCCGGCAGCACCACCATCGGCAGCGGGAACAGCGGAAAGCCACTCGCCAATGCTCCCGGCACCGTTCAGGCCTCCAGCGGCCGCCTGGCGCTGAGCAGCAGGTTGTAGAAGATCGCCGGCGGCAGGCGGGGCTCCAGCAGGTGGCGGTCGAGGACCTGCAGCCACAGATACCCACGAAACGCGTACTGGCGCCACCACATGGGTATCGCGTCCGGATCGGCTGTCGCCTCGAGCCCGCGGTTGAACCAGCCGAACCAGTTGGCGAGCAGTTCCTCACCGCGAACCGCGACCGCGGTGAAGCCGGCGCGCTGCACAAGCCGTGCAAGCGCGCCGGGAGAGAACGCATGGATGTCCACCTCTCCCTCGAGCTGATGATCGCCGCTGCGCGGCCGGGTGTGTTGTGTCTGGGCGGCTGTGGCGCCGAGCCCGAGGCGCCACAGCGGCGCGAGCGCGCGCGACGCCCGCTTCGGTACTCGGGCTACGCGGTCGCCGACCAGCGATGGCTCACCCGCGAACAGGATCGTGCCGCCCGGGCGCAGGACACGAAAGAACTCGGAGAAGGCGGCGCCGAGGTCCGGAAGGTGGTGGAGCACGGCATGGCCGAGCACGAGGTCAAAGCTCGCATCCGGGAGCGGCAGGGACTCTGCGGCGGCCTGGACCGTGGTCACCGGTGTGAGCTCCAGCCGGTCCGCGTTCGCGCTCAGCGCGCTGAGCATCCCGCTCGAGATGTCGGTGCACGTGAGCTCCCTGATCAGGCCGGCGCGCATCAGGTTGAGACCAAAGTAGCCGGTGCCCGCGCCCACCTCGACGGCGCTCTGAAACTGCTCGCCCGGCACGTCACCAAGCAGCTTGCGGACCTTGCCGAGCACCTGTCCGCGACCGGTCGCGCCGAAGTCGATGCCCCACTTCTCGTCGTAGCCAGCGGCAGCCACATCGTGGTAGCGGGTGTTCACGTTGCGGATCTGCTCGGACGAGCGAAGCGCCTGCATCGGCGGGTGACGTTACCGTGTCGCTCGTGGCCGCGAGCGCTCACGTGCAGCAGGACCAGCCCGCCGGGGTGCCGCCGCTGACGCTCACGGGCGAGCGCACCCTGCCCGACGTGCCAGCCGAGCACTATTGGTACAGCCGGCACCTCGTCGTCTACGAGTGGATCGCCGAGCGCGTCGAGGGGCTGCGGGTGCTGGACATGGCCTGCGGCGAGGGTTACGGCTGTGCAACGCTCGCGCGCAGCGCGGCCACGGTCACGGGCGTGGACGCCAACCCCGAGGCGCACGAGCACGCCCGGCTGCGCTACACGCAGCCGGGGTTGAGCTTCGAGCGCGCGCTGGTTGAAACCTACGGGCAGCCCGGTAGTTGTGATGTGATCACGTTCCTGCAGACGATCGAGCATGTCCGCGACCCGGTCGCCGTGCTGCGTCACTTCCGGGAGCTGCTCGTGCCCGGCGGCGTCGCGTACGTGTCGACGCCCAACGTGCTCACGCTCGCGCCACCCGGAGCGCTGAAGTCCGACAATCCCTGGCACCTGAGGGAGTACCGGGCGCAGGAGTTCCGTGAGCTCTGTGAGGACGTGTTCGCTTCGGTCGAGGTCTACGGCGTCTACCACGCGCGCAGGCTGCGGGCACATGCCCTGGCGCTCGCGATCGGCTGGGACCGGGTCCACCGGGGCCTGGGGCTGACGCGGGCGTTCTATGAGCGCTTCACGCCGAGTCTCAGCTCGCGGGACTTCACGCTTTCGGCGCGGCTGCCGCTGTACCGCGCGCTCGACTTCGTCGCCGTCTGCCGCTGAGCGCCGCGCTGGACGGATGGCTGAAGCCGCCCGCCTGCTGCCTCATGCACGGTCGCGCGAGGGTCGATGCCAGCGGCAGTGCCGAACTCGCTTCAAATCCGCTCGCTGGTTGCACTCCTTGCCGCAGCCTCCGTGTTCGCGGTTTCCGGGGCGGGCGTCGCGCGGGCCGCCGGTGCTGGGACGCTCCCGCCTCACAACCCAGTGGCCAACTGCGCTCCCGCTGCGGCTGCCACTGGCCAGCCGGGGCTGGCGGTCATCAATCTCTGCCGGGGCAGCGAGGGCGTGGGGCCGTTGCGGCTTCCGTCCAACTGGGGACTTCTGACGCCGGTGGAGCAGGGGTTCGTGCTGATCAACCTGGAGCGCGTCAACCGCGGCCTCGTGCCGATCGTTGGCCTCAGCCCGGTTCTGGATCAGCTTGCCTCCCAGGGCGCGGCGGCGGGCAGCGACCCGTCGTTCCCCGCCGGCGGCTTTACCGGCGGCGGTGCGATCTGGGCGGGCGCCAGCTCGATCATCGCGGCCGACTACATGTGGATGTATGACGATGGTCCGGGCGCTTCAGGCAGCAACCTCGCGTGCCCGTCGACCGGTGCGCCGGGCTGCTGGGGGCACCGCGACATCATCCTCTGGAAGGGTACGGGCGGGCCCCTGGTGGCGGGCGGTGGCTACGCCACCAGCGGAGCCGGGGCGTCGTTCGCATACGTCGTTCTTGCCGGGTATCCGGCGGCGGGGCTGAGCTTCACCTGGGCGCAGGAGCTGCGCTACTTCAGCCGCAGGCCGCAGGCGGAGCTGGCCGCCCGTGCGGTCAGTGCTCGCGCGCGGCGCCGGCTGCTCGCCCGCCGGCGGCTGCTCGCCCGCCGGCGGCATGGGGCGCCGGCGGTTACCCAGCGCCACGGCAGTCAAGGCAAGCCGGCCCAGTCCGCCCCGGGCTCCGGTCTGACAATCACGTTCGGCTGAGGTGCGTGCGCGCCGGCCTTACGCTCTCTGGCATGAGCAGGCTCGACCAGGGCTTTGAGCAGGCGCTTGAGCTCGAGCCTGGGGAGACGGCCCGCTGGCACGCGCCGGCCACCCATCGCGAGGAGCGTGCGTGGGTCGGCGGGCGGATCTACGTCAGCGACCGGCGGCTGTTCTTCTGTCCCGGCGTGCTCTCGCGTGGCCGCCATGAGACCCTGCGGGTTGTGCTGAGCACGATCACGGCGGTTGAGGTGCTCGGCCGAGACCGCGGCGTGCTCACTGGCGGGCTGCGCCGCCGGGTACGCGTCACCACTGCCGGCGGCGAGCGGCACGACTTTTCGCTGCCGCGCTTCGCCCGCCGGGCCAGAGAGTTCGAGGCCGCGCTGCAGGCGGGCCGCCTTCCCTCGGGCTGAGAGACCCGGCCAGTCTCAGCGCGCGCCGGCCACGCCGTGTGGAAGCACGCGCGCGAGCAGGGCATCGAGGAAGCGGTCCCATAGACCGCCACAGAAGTCCGCCGCCCAGTCCACCAGGCGCCGCAGCGGCTGCCACCACAGCAGGAGCGCTGCCAGTGCGCCGATGGCAGCGCCGCCGATCACGTCGGTCGGGTAGTGGAAGCCTACGGCGACGCGGCCAAAATCCAGAATCATTGAGAAGACCAGCGCCAGCGTGCCCCACCAGTAGCGGCGGCGCAGCAGCAGGGACAGGGCGATCGCCATTGACGCCGTGGCGTGGTCGCTGGGAAAGCTCGCATCGGCCGCGTGCTTGGCGAACAGGTGGATGGCGAGCGGATGCGTCACGAACGGGCGCGGCCGGTCGTAGAAGAAGGTGATCACCTTCCCGACCAGGAGCCCCAGGCCGGCACTGAGACCGCCGGCTGCGGCGGCACGGCGCAGCGGTGCCCAGCGCTCGTGCCGTGCAAAGGCGCAGAGCCCCACGACCGCCAGCAGGTAGATCAGCTCCGCCGCCTGCACGTAGAAGAGGATCGGGTCCTCGATGCTGTCGTTGTGGTACAGCCAGGTGTTGAGCGAATGGACGATCGACCAGTCCACGCACTCATTTTTACATCTGCTTCACAGGATGCGCGCCGCTTGGCCGGATCACTGCGCGCAGATGACGTCGAGCAGGCCCGCTGAGCACTCGACGCGCATACCTGCCGCGGTGAGTATCTCGGCCACCTCCTCGGCCCGCTCCGCCCCGCCAGCCAGCAGTATCAGGCGGGCTACCTCGCCGCGGACGCGCTTGGCCATATGGGTGATGACCTTGCGGCTGCCGTCAGGTGCCTCGGTGAACGCCCGTACGGTCACGTGGGTGGCTCGGGCCGGCTGCCAGGCCGCAGCGTAGGCTCCGGACCGGAGATCGAGCACCAGCCCGCGGTCGGGCATCACCGCTCGCAGCGGCCTGCGCCAGTAGGCCGCAAGCCCGCCGATCCCAGGCAGCTTTGCGGACATGTCAAGCCGGTAGGGCGGGATGCGATCACCGGGGCGGACAACACCCCACAGCGCGCTCGCGATGAGCACGTCGTCCCAGGGGAGGTCGGCCAGACCCAGTGCCCGGAACAGGACGCCGCTGTAGAGCTCCGCGGCTGGCAGTGCCGGCGCGCGCCGCAGCGCCGGATCGAGAGCGTCGATCAGGCGCTCACGCGGGCCGCGCAGGCGCGGGAAGACGAGCTTGGAGAGCCCGGCGCTACGGCCCGACGCTGGCACCAGCTGGCCCCGGGATGGCGGCAGAAGCACGAGCACGGATACTGCGGCGGGTTCCTGCCGGCAGCGGGCGTCAGTCGTTGATGTCCAGCACCGGCGTGATGTCAGGCAGCCGGTGGCCCTCGGCGAGGTGCTCGTTTGCGATCACGGCGGTGCCGACAGCGAAGAACTCGATCACGTGGCTGCCCCAGCCATGGCTGTTCTCGTGCAGCTTGACCTCGACGATCCCGAGCACTCCGTCGCCAATCGCCTCCGCCTCCTTCTGCATGCGTTCCATCGCGAGCTCGCGGGCGTCATACAGAGCCTGCGTGTACTGCTCGAGCTCCACGTTGCGCCCCGTCTGGCGTAGCGATTGCATCATTCCGCGGTGGGCCACGTGGTACACGCAGCTGCCCATCACCATTCCCACCGGGCGCTTCCCCGTCTGCATCAGCGTCCAGAACGCCTGGCCTGACAGGTCGCTGGTGAACGGGCGGCCGTTGGGGGCTCGGTGGAGGTGGCCCTCCCGGTGGCGGATCGCGGTGCCGATGGCGATGAATTCCGCCATGTCCGCGCCCCATTCGTAGCGGCCGATCTCCAGCCTGACCCCGACCACGCCGTCGGCGCTGAGCTGGTCTGCCTCCTCCTCCATACGGGTCATCGCCAGTTCGCGAGCGTTGTACATCGCCTGGCTGAGTACGTCGAGCTCTTGGTTCTGGCGCAGGTTCGCGAACTGGTAGCCGACGTGGTAAATGCTCGACCCGACCACCAGTCCGACCGGCTCAAAGCCGGCCTTCTCGACGCACAGGTACTCGTTGACCGAGAGATCGGAGGTGAACAGGCCGCGAGCGTTGATCTGCAGGCGCTCACCGGCGTGAGCGGCGAGACCCTCGGTGCTGTTGGGATCGTAGGTCGACATAGCTACTCCTTTGCTGAAGGCTCGCGGCGAACGTTACCTGCGCTGGTGTCCGAGTCCGGGCGCAGGCGGATCCCGCGTGACACGAGTCCGCACGCTAGGCACCGACGTTGACGGATAGGACCGGTCCCATGAGCGGCGCCGGATGCGGCTCGCGCACGCCTAGGCGGATCGCGGTTCCGAGCACGTTCATGGTCACGTGGAAGAAGTGGTAGCGGTAGCCGCCCTGCTCATACTCGTAATGCTCGATCGTGTGGCGCAGGGTTGAGATCACGATGTCGTTGGCCTCTACGGCGTTTGCCTGACGGCGCACCTCCAGCATCACGCGGTTGCGTGCGTCGTAGACCCCCTGGGCGATCTCGGTGATCTCCATGTTGGCGCGGGCGCCGCCACCGCCCAGCATTCCGCCCGAGTTCATCACCCAGCTGGAGCTGATTCCAAGCGCCACTGAGTACACGGTGGTGTAGCCGACCACGCCGCGGACCTCTGCCCCGATCCGGCGCAGCTTGTCCACGTCCTGGCCGGAGAGCGTGGAGAGCGCCACTCCGCTGCTTGAGCGCGTTGCCGTCAGGCTGTTGTCACGCACGGCGGTTCCGAACACCACGAGCTCCACGTTCCCGGCACCGGCCAGCGAGCCGGCGTTCATCTCGATCCCGATCACGGCGTCCGCGGCTGCGAGCTCGGCCTCCTGGCGCAGCCGCTCAAAGGCGCGGTTGCGCGCCATGTTCCAGGGCTCGGCCAGCGCGCGGATCTCGCCGCTTCGGAAATAGGTCCCCTGCGCGGCGTTGAAGCCCTGCTGAACCACCGACGAGCCCATCACCTGAGCCACCGGCTGGAGGCCCGAGGCATCGGCGAGCGCATACTCCTTGGCGCTCAGGTCGCTGGTGAAGAAGGGCGTGCTCGAAGCGGCGACTCGCTTGAGGCGCTGCTCGGCGCCAAGCGGGATCCCACCCTGCCGTATCCGCTCGAGGTCAACCTCGGCCGCCCGCAATTCATCCGCCGTCGGTTCCGATGGTGTCTGCTTACCGAACAGCGGCATCGCATAGATCGTCGCACATTCGCCCCCCTCTTTGCCAGCCCGGCCTACGCGGGCCGGTGCTGGTTCAATGCCGGATATGGCGGCGGCGCAAGGACGGCAGCGACTGACCCAGCCGGGTGGGCTGCCGGTGGCCGCCCCCGGGGAGGTTCTCGTCTGGACTGACGGCGCCTGCCGGGGCAACCCCGGTCCCGGCGGATGGGCGGCTGTGATCTGCTGGGAGGATGGGGTGGTCGAGGAGCACAGCGGCGGGCTGCCGCTCACGACCAACAACATCATGGAGATGACCGCCGCGCTCGAGGGGCTGGGCGCGATCCCGCCGGGGTCGCGTGTCTGTGTGGTAACCGATTCGCGCTACCTGCACGACGGCATGACCTCCTGGATGGCCGGCTGGAAGCGGAGAGGCTGGCGGACCGCCGCTGGCGACCCGGTCAAGAACAAGGAGCTGTGGCTGGCGCTCGCGGCGGCTGTCGCAGCCCATGAGCGTGTTCGCTGGCACTGGGTCAAGGGCCACCTGGGCCACCCGCTGAACGAACGTGCCGACGAGCTGGCGGTGGCCGCGGCGGAGGGCGCCGCGACCTCAGCCCGGATGGCCTGAAGCGCGTCGCTCAGGCCGCGACGGGGGCGGGACCACCGGGACCGCCGGGAGTGTCGTCGGCGCCCTTGAAGTGGGCTGCCGCGAACCGCTCGGCGGCGCGCGCTGAGGGATGCAGAGCGGCGCTCGCGGCGACCGCGAGCCCGGCGATCGCAAGCCACCCGGTCGCACCCCAGTGCATGACCACGAAGGTGAACGCCGCCGGCGCCCAGAAGGTCGCGACGGTCCGCGACACCTCGGAAAGCCCGCCGTATTCGCCGCGGCGCCCGGGGTCCATCAGCTTGGCCTGAAAGACCCAGCTACCCGAGCCGATCGCGAGCTCGGCAGCGGTGACCGCGACGTGGCCGAGCCAGACCAGCAGCGCCGTCAGCAGCCCCACGGTGGAGTGGCTGAACAGCGTGATCACGCAGGCGAGCACAAAGAAGCCGGTCGAGTAGCGGGCGCGGCGCAGCGCGTCGCCGACGGTGCTGACGCCGCGGGAGGTGAACGCCGGCAGGACGACGCAGAGCACCGTGTTGGTCCCAAACAGCCAGGCCAGCAGCCAGTGCGGCGCGTCTGTGCGCTGCACCAGCCACAGCGGGATCACGATCGTCAGCAGCACCTGGTTGGTCCACAGGATGCCGCCAAAGAACCAGGTCGCGATCCAGCCACGGTTAGCGGTCGGTCTTGGCGTAGTCGCCTGCTCCTCGGTGCGGTGCTGGCGCGAGGCGGCGCGTACATCGTGAGGCGCCCTGGGCAGCTGCGTAATGGCGGTTGCGTTCACGAGGCCGACGACCACCGAGAGCATCGGGATCCAGCGGATCACCTCGAGGTTGTGAAAGGCGAGCGCCACGCCGCTGATCATCGCGCCGAGCGTGAAGCCGGCGTTCAGCGCCGAATACAGGTATGCCTGGGCAGCGATGCGCTCCTGCGCGGGGAGCACGTCAAGCGTGTAGGCGTTGTAGCCCGCGCCGCCAGCGTTCTGCACGATCTCAAAGGTGATGCCGATCGCTACGAAGTCCGCGAAGCCACGCATCCACGGCCAGAAGGAGAAGGTGATGGCGCTGGCGACCGTCCCGAGCGCCCACATGCGCTTGGGGCCGAAGCGGTCGACGAGCTTGCCCGCGGGGTAAGCCACGAGGAACGCGACCACGCCGGCGATCGTCAGCCCCAGGCCCACGCGCGAGGCGCTCAAGCCCACCACCTCGGTGAAGAACACGGCGCTGCCGGTGTTGAAGGCTCCCTGCGCGGTGGCGAACAGCAGCGACTGCAGCGCCAGCCTCTTCGCCACCGGGTTCGGCGGCGCCAGCCTGTCCCTAAAGGAAGGCATCGGGGCGCCTACTGGTAGTGCAGCGTCAGCGGATGGTCGCGCATGCGCAGGACGCGCGCCGGGGCGCCGCCGACCACGGCGTCGTCGGGAACATCCTTGGTCACGACCGAGCTGGTGCCGATCACGGCGTTGTCACCGACCGTCACGCCGCGCAGGATGCAGGCGCCATGGCCGATCCAGACGTTGTGGCCGATGCGCACGTCGCGCTTGTAGATTCCCTGCTCGCGGATCGGGCGCTCGACCTCAGCGGTGCCGTGATCAAAGTCGATCATCATCGTCCGGTCGGCGATGATGCAGTCGCGCCCGATCGTGATGCGCTGGAAGCAGGAGAGCGTGCACTCCTGCCCGAGCACGGACTTGGCTCCGATCTCGATCACGCCCTCGTGCGCGCGGATCTTGCAGCCATCGCCCAGCCACGACCAGCGGCCGAGCACGACCTTCGCGTCGCGGCCGATCTCGAACTTGACGCCGCTGCGCACAAAGCAGAGCCCGTCTGTCACCAGGCGCTCGCGCCAGCGCAGCTTCAGCCACAGCCAGCGGCTGCAGAGCAGCGCATAACGCCAGTTCAGCATGTGGTTGTCGCGGGCGAAGCGCAGGAATCCGCGCGCCCCGCCGTGCAGCGGCAGCGGCGGGCGCCGCGGCGGGGTTGCCGGTATCGGGGGGCGGTGCGCGACCTTGCTGGTTCGGGTTGCCACGCGGCAATCCTAACCGCGCCTGGCGGCTGTCAGCGCTCCGCGCCATCATCACCGGCTATGGCTGAGCGTGCCCTCAAGACTGGCAGGGACTCGAGCGCCACGACCGGGCCGGCGCTGAGCGCACGGCTTGTGGGCGGTGACCGCCGTGCGCTCGCCCGCGCGATCACCTTGGTCGAGAACCACGACCCAGCCGGGTGGGAGCTGGTGCGCGAGGTCTATCCGCAGACCGGCCGGGCCGCGGTGGTCGGCGTCACCGGCCCTCCGGGCGCCGGCAAATCGACGCTGCTGGCCGAGCTGACACGGCTCGAGCGAGCTGACGGCCGCTCGGTCGCGGTGCTCTCCGTGGACCCGTCCTCGCCGTTCTCAAACGGGGCGCTGCTCGGCGACCGCATCCGCTTATCCGACCACTTCCTCGACCCAGGGGTGTTCATCCGCTCGATGGCCAGCCGCGGTGCGCTCGGCGGCCTCAGCGAGGCGGCACTGCAGGCGGTGCTGCTGATGGATGCCAGCGGCCGCGACCTGGTACTGATCGAGACCGTCGGGGTGGGGCAGGCCGAGGTCGAGATCGCCGACCACGCCGACACGGTCGTGCTCGTGCTGGTGCCAGGGTCGGGCGACTCGATCCAAGCGCTCAAGGCGGGCGTAATGGAGATCCCCGATGTGATCGTCGTCAACAAGTCAGACCACCCGCTGGCGGACACTCTGGCCCGCGAGATCAGGGGCGTGCTGGCGCTGGGCCGCGACCGGAGCGGATGGCAGGTGCCGGTCATCCGCACCTGCGCCACCACTGGCCAGGGCGTCGATGAGCTGCGCGCCGCGCTCGCCGCCCACCGCGAGCAGGCTGGAGTTGGAGCGGCGCTGGCGCAGCGGCGCCAGCGGCACGCCCGCAGCCAGGTGCTCGCGCTGGCCGCGCAGCGTCTGGCGCGCCGGCTCGAGGAGTCGGTGGCAGCCGACCCCAGCTTCGCTTCCCTGCTCGAGCGCGTCGCCTCGCGCGAGCTCGACCCAGCCAGCGCGGCGGCCATCCTGCTCGAGCGCTTGCCCGTGACCCCCAACGCGTCTCCGCCGCGCACGTAACCCTCACGCTCGGGCCTACGGAGGCCTATGGAGGCCCATGGACGCGCCGGCCAGCCGGTCAGATCACACAAACTGCAAGCGCCCGCAACCAGTTTGTGTGATCTGGCCCCGGATACGCGATTTTCGACAAACTTCGGCAGCTGCGCCGCAGTTTGTCGGTTTCAGCCGGTTAGCGCCCGCGCGATCACCAGCTCCTGGATCTCGTCGGTGCCCTCGCCGATCGTCAGGATCTTGGCGTCGCGGTAGAAGCGCGCAACCGGGTACTCCTCGATGTAGCCGTAGCCTCCGTGGATCTGCACCGCCTCGTCGGCGGCGTGCACCGCCAGGCGCCCGCTCTTGAGCTTCGCCTGGGCCGCCACGAGCGAGAAGTTGCGGCCCTGGTCTTTGAGCCAAGCGGCCTTCTGGACGAGCAGGCGGCAGGCCTCGATCTCAGTCGCGAGGTTCGCGAGCTTGGCGCCGATCACCTGGAAGGTCGAGATCGATCGTCCGAACGCGCGGCGCTCCTTGGCGTAGGCGAGCGCCTCGTCGAGCGCGCCCTGGGCGAGACCGACGCCCATCGCGGCCACGCCGATGCGGCCGATGTCGAGCACCTGGAAGAACTGCGCCAGCCCGCGCCCGCGCTGGCCGACCAGGTTTCCCTCCGGCACATGGCAGTCGGTGAAGCTGAGCGGCCGGGTATCGGAGGCGTGCCAGCCGAGCTTGTGGTACTGCGGTCCCGGCTCGTAGCCCGGAGTGCCGTTCTCCACCAGGATGTTCGAGATCTCCCGGCGTTCAGTGCTGCCACCGGTCACCGCGGTGATCACCACCAAGCCGGACATGTCCGTGCCCGCGTTGGTGATGAACTGCTTGGTGCCGTCGATCACCCACTCGCCATCCTGCAGACGCGCGCGCGTCTGCGTGTTGCCCGCGTCTGAGCCGGCCTCCGGCTCGGTCAGGCCAAAGGCACCGAGGATCTCGCCGCTGCACAGGCGCGGCAGGAAGCGTTCCTTCTGCTCGTCGCTGCCGAATAGATAGATTGGCTGGGTTCCGAGCGAGGTGTGAGCACACAGGGTGATGGCGACCGATGAGTCGGCTCGCGTGATCTCCTCGACCACGAGCGCGTAGTCAGCCGTGCTGCCCCCGGCACCACCATACTCCTGTGGGAAGGGGATTCCCATCAGGTCGAGCGCGGCGAGCTTGCGCACGATCTGGTAGGGGAACTCGTGGTCGCGGTCGAGGCGCTCGGCGACCGGCGCGATCTCGGCGCCGGCGAACTCACGCACGGTGTCGCGGAGCAGCACCTGGTCGGGGGTCAGTTCGAAGTCCATGCGGTCACAATACGATCAGGACGCCGCCTCTGCGGCGCAGGCCCGAAAAAGTCAGACTAGGAGGGAGAGCGCTCCCATGCCCAAGACCGTGATTCTGTCCGCCGCGCGCACGCCGATCGGCAAGCTGGGCGGAGTGCTTGCCAGCGTCGACGCC
Source organism: Actinomycetes bacterium (assembly GCA_021784895.1). Taxonomy (GTDB): domain Bacteria; phylum Actinomycetota; class Thermoleophilia; order Solirubrobacterales; family Solirubrobacteraceae; genus Palsa-465. The sequence goes on along the minus strand of JAJYHG010000165.1, from coordinate 17,925 downwards.
ACCACGCTCGGCGCCACCGCGATCACCGCCGCGCTCGAGCGGGCCGAGGTTGCCCCGGGGCAGGTTGAGCACGTTGTTGTGGGCCAGGTGCTGCAGGCCGGGCAGGGGCAGATCCCCTCGCGCCAGGCGCAGATCAAGGCAGGCATCCCCAGAGAGGTGTCCTCGGAGACGATCAACAAGGTCTGTGCCTCGGGCCTGCGGGCTGTCGGCATGCTCGACTCCGCGATCCGCGCGGGCGATCTCCAGCTCGGCGTCGCGGGCGGGATGGAATCGATGTCAAACGCGCCCTACCTGCTCAAGCAGGCGCGCTTCGGCTATCGCATGGGCGACGCCGCCGCGCTCGACGCGATGGTGCACGACGGGCTCACGAACCCCTTCAGCGGGCGGCAGATGTTCGACGAGGCGACCGAGGTTGGCGACCGGCTGGAGCTGACCCGCCCGGACCTGGATCGCTGGGCGCTGCGCTCGCACCAGCGGGCGATTGCGGCAGCGGACGAGGGGCGCATGGCCGAAGAGATCGTGCCGGTCACGATCAGCTCGCGCAAGGGGGAGAGCACCGTCGAAAACGATGAGGCGCCGCGCCGCGAGACCTCGCTCGAGGCCCTGGCCAAGCTCCCCGGGCTGACTGGCAGAGAGGGTTCGCACACGGCCGGCAACGCTCCCGGAGTCAACGACGGCGCCGGTGCGCTGGTGCTGGCAAGCGACGAGTGGGCTAGCGCCAATGACCGTCGCCCGCTGGCGACGGTCATTGCCCAGGCGCAGGTCGCCGACGACTACGCCTACCTCGCGCGCACGCCCGCCAACGCGGCCCTGAAGGCGCTCGCCCGGCTCGGCCTGACCCCGGCGGACGTGGATCTGTGGGAGATCAACGAGGCGTTTGCGTCGGTGGCTCTCAACAGCATCAGGATGCTCGAGGTCGATGAGGACCGCGTCAACGTCAACGGTGGTGCGATCGCCCTGGGCCATCCGCTCGGAGCCTCCGGAGCGCGCATCATCGGCACGCTGGCGCTGGAGCTGCGCCGCCGCGGCGGTGGTATCGGCTGCGCGGCGATCTGCTCGGGCGGCGGCCAGGGCGATGCGATCGTGCTCGAGGTCGCCGGTGCCTGACGGCGGGCGTGAGGCTGGCCGGCGGGCGCCTGGCCCGGCTGCGGTGGCCGGGCGTGGGGCGGCGTTCTTTGACCTCGACAAGACGCTGATGCAGGGCTCATCGGGCTTTCAGTTCGCCCGCGCGGTCCGCGAGGCGGGGATGATCAGCCGCAGGCAGCTGGCCGCGGATGCCCTGGCCAACCTGCGCTTCCGCCTGCAAGGCGCGAACGATCAGCAGTCGGAGGCGCTGCGGATCCGGATCGCAACCTCGCTGCAGGGGGTGCGCGTGCGCGACCTCGACCGCCTCGGGGTGCGGGCGATGCAGCGGATCCTGCCGCGCCTGTACCCGCAGATGCTGACGCTCGCGTACGCCCACCAGGACGCCGGCCGGCCCGCCTACATCGTCACCGCCGCCGCGCACGACATGGCGGTGGTGCTGGCGCGGGTGATGACCTTCGACGGGGCGATCGGATCGACGCTCTCAGAGGTTGAGGATGGCGTCTACACGGGCCGCCCGGCGGGCGCGTTCCTGTACGGAGAGCAGAAGGCGATCGCGGTCCGCGAGCTGGCCGCGCGGGAGGGCTTCGACCTGTCGGCCTGCTATGCGTACTCCGACTCGAGCTCCGACGCGCCGATGCTGCGCGCGGTCGGCCATCCGGTCGCCGTCAACCCCGACGCGGAGCTGGACGCGCTGGCGCGCGAGTCCGGCTGGGAGGTGCTGCGCTTCGACCGGCTGGGGCGGAAGCTGACGGTTGCCGGCGTGCTCACCGCTGCTGCGGCCGCCAGTGCCGCCACCACCGCGGTCCTGCGGCGCGCCGGAACGCTGCCCAGCCCAGAGCGTGCAGGTGCGCTGACGGGCGGCCGGCGGGCGTACGCACCGCCCGGTCTGCGACGGGCCGGCCGATGACTGGCGCACCAGAACGGAGGATCCGGGTGGTGGTCGCCAAGCCGGGGCTTGACGGCCACGACCGTGGCGCCAAGATCATCGCCCGCGCCCTGCGCGACGCGGGCATGGAGGTCATCTACACGGGGCTGCACCAGACGCCGGAGCAGATCGTGGAGACCGTCATCCAGGAGGATGCTGATGCGGTTGGGCTCTCGATCCTCTCAGGGGCACACATGACGCTCGTACCGCGCATCCTCGAGCTGATGCGCGCAGAGGGGCTCAACGACGTGCTCGTGACCGTCGGCGGCACGATCCCGGCCCAGGATGTGGCCGAGCTCAAGGCGCTCGGGGTCGCGGAGGTGTTCACGCCCGGCGCCCCGGCTGAGGCCGCGATCGAGTTCATCCGGAAGGGCGTGAGACCGTGAGCGAGTGGCGGGACGCAGGGCCTGTTGGCGGCCAGCGGGCCGCCAACAGGATGACAAGCCGTGGCCATGAGAAGTTGACTGACCAGTCAGTCGGGTAAGATTCGCGCCGTTCTAGATGATGTTGAGGAGGCAGCCGTGAAGATTTGCGTCCTGGTCAAAGAGGTTCCAGACGCCGCCGTCGCAAAGCGCATCGACCCGGCGAGCGGGCGGATGGACAGGTCGGGGGAGAAGAACCTCAACCCCTACGACACGCATGCGATCGAGGCGGCGATGCTGTTGCGTGAGGGCGGCGAGGTGCAGGTGGATGAGATCGTCGCGGTGACGATGGGGCCGGAGTCGGCGGCGCGGGCACTGCACAAGGCAGTCTCGCTCGGTGCCGACCGCTCGGTCCATCTGAGTGACGACGCGCTGGCCGGCTCTGACGCTGCCGCGACCGGCTACGCGCTGGCCAAGGCGCTCGAGCTGGAGTCGCCCGACCTGGTGCTGCTCGGTCAGCAGTCAGACGACGGCGAGTGCTACACGATCGGCGCGGTCGTGGCCGACCACCTGAAGATGCCGTCACTCACGCAGGTGGTCAAGCTCGAGGTTGACGGGGACGCGTTGCGCTTGGAGCGGCAGGCCGAGTACGGCTATGACACGGTGCGGATCAGGCTGCCGGCGGTGATCTCGGTCGGCGACGCGATCAACGAGCCGCGCTACCCGTCGCTGAAGGCGATCATGGGCGCCAAAAAGAAGCCGCTCGTGAACCTCGATGCCGCTGCTGCGGGCATCGACACCGCGCTCGTCGGCGCTGCCGGGTCCCGCGTGCAGTGCGGGGAGTTCCACGACCCGCCCGCCAAGGCCCCCGGCAGGATCATCGAGGACGACAACACCGACGAGACCGTTGCGCAGATCGTCGCCTGGCTCGAGGAAAGGAAGCTGATCTGATGTCTGACGTGCTCGTCTACGCGCTGCATTATCAGGGCGCGTTCAACAAGAACTCACTGGGCGCGGTCTGCGAGGGCGCTGCCCGCGCGGCGGAGATCGGCGGCGAGTGTCACGCGGTGGTCGTCGGTGGCAGTGGCCTGAGTGACGATCTCTGCCGGTCGCTCGGGCACTACGGGGCGACTAAGGTCTTCCGGGCCGATGGCCCCGAGGGCCTGGCGCAGCCGGTGGTGGACGTGTTTGACCAGGTGATCGCCGAGCATGGCCACCGCTACGCGATCTTCGGCGGCGGGCTGCTCGGCTTCGAGATCGGGGCCGGGCTTGCGGCACGCCGCCAGGGCGGGGTGACGATGGAGGTGACCGCGGTCCGGGCCGATGGCTCTGAACTGGTCGCTGAGCGCCCGATCCTCGGGGACTCGAAGATCTCGGTCTCGCGTTACCGCGGTGAGCTCGGGATCATCATCGGGCGGATCAACGCCTTTGAGATCCGCGAGCCCGGTGGCGCGGACGCCGAGGTTGTGGACGTCGCGGTCGAGTACTCGCCCTGGTCCAAGCGGGCAGAGCTCGTCACCCGCGGTGAGCAGCGCGGCGCCGATGTCGACATCGAAGGCGCGAGCATCCTGGTGGCCGGGGGTCGCGGGCTCGGCCGCGCGGAGGGCTTTGCCATGGCTGAGGAGCTCGCGGCGGCGTTTGGGCCGGGCAGCGCGGTGGCCGCCACCCGCGCCGTGGTCGACGCCGGCTGGTACCCGTACGCGGCGCAGATCGGGCAGACCGGAAAGACCGTGTCACCAAAGCTCTACCTCGCGGCCGGCATCTCAGGAGCGATCCAGCACAAGGTCGGGATGCAGACGTCAGAGAACATCGTCGCGATCAACAAGGACGCAAACGCCCCGATCTTCGAGTTCTCGGACCTCGGTATCGTCGGTGACCTGAACAAGATCCTGCCCAAGCTCGCGGCTGCGATCAGAGCGCGGAAGGGCGGCTGACGCGATGGCCGTCCCGAGCGCGTTCCCGCCGCCGGTCGATCCCCAGGGCGAGTTCATCAAGCGTGGGCTTGACCCGGAAGAGGATCTGATCGACGTCGGCGTCGCGATCGTCGGTGGCGGCACGGCCGGCCTGTCCTGCGCCAACCGCCTGCTGGCGCTACTGCACAGCGACCCCGAACTCTTTGCCGAGCTCGGTGACGCGCCGGTGGCGGTGGTCGAGAAGGCAAAGGTCTGCGGTGCTCACGCAATGTCCGGCGCCGTGATGCAGCCGGGGCCGCTACAGGAGCTGTTTCCCGGCCTCTCGCGCGAGGACTGGCGGCGCGAGCACTTTGCCTTCGGCGAGGTCAAGGGCGAGGCCGTTTACCTGCTCCCGAATGCCACCAGCGCGGTCAAGGTGCCGGCGCCGCCGAACTTCCGCAACCACGGCAACGAGGTGATCTCGGTAGCCGCGCTCGCGCGCTACCAGCAGCGTGTGGCCGAGGAGGCCGGTGCCTACGTGCTGACCGAGACGGCGGCCACCCAGCTGATTGTGCAGGACGGCGCTGTGGCCGGCGTGCGGTCCGGTGACATGGGGCGCGGGAAGGATGGCCAGCCGCTGTCAAACTTCGAGCCTGGCACCGACATCAGGGCCCGCGTGACAGTGCTCGCCGACGGCGTCTGGGGTCATTTGACGGGCCCGGCGATCCGCGAGTTCGAGCTGGCCCGGGACCGTGAGCCACAGGTCTGGGAGCTTGGCGTCAAGGAGATCTGGAAGGTTCCCCGGCCGCTTAACCGCGTGATCCACACGCTCGGGCCGTGGCCGCTGTCTCTGAACCCGCGCCACGGACAGGTCGGCGGCGCCTGGCTGTACCCGATGAAGGATGAGGTGACCGGTGATGACCTCGTCTCGATCGGGTTTGTGGTCGGCCTCGAATACCGCGACGCGACTACCTCTGCCCACGACCTGCTGCAGCTGTTCAAGACCCACCCGCTGGTCCGCCGCATCCTGGAAGGCGGTGAGCGTACCGGCTGGAGCGCCAAGGCACTGCCGGCCGGCGGGTTCTGGTCGATGCCCAAGCTCTCCATGCCCGGGGCGGTGATCGTCGGCGACGCCGCCGGGATGGTGGACACGGTGGCGCTCAAAGGGGTCCACCATGCCATCCAGGCGGGCAAGCTCGCGGCCGAGGCGATCTACGAGCACCTGCGCAGCGGCGCGCCGCTTGATGCATACGAGTCGGCGGTGGCCAACTCGTCGGTGGGGCGCGAGCTGTGGCGGGTTCGCAACGCGCGCCAGCCCTTCCAGAAGGGGCTTCTGCGCGGCGGCCCGGCCGTCAACCTGGCGCTGATGAGCGGGGGCCGGCTGCCGCTGGGCCGGCTGAGATGGCATCGCAATGACGGACAGGACATGTTCATCGGTGAGAGCGCGCGCAGCTATCCGCGGCCGGACGGCGTCTACACCTTCGACAAGCTCTCCTCCGTTTACCTGTCGGGCAACAGCACTCGTGACGACGCGCCCAACCACATCCGCGTACAGAGCCACGTTCCGCGCGAGCTGGCGGAGACCTGGCGCTGGATGTGCCCCGCCGGGGTCTACGAGATCGCTGAGGACGCGCCGCTTGCCGGCGACGTCGACGTGATCATCAACTACACCAACTGCGTTCAGTGCGGCGCGATCACCGCCAAGGGCGGCCGGCTGACCCCGCCGGAGGGCGGTGATGGGCCGCTCTACACGCTGGCCTGAGCCCTGCGGCAGCCGCGACCCGGCAGCGCCCACCGGAAGCGCGCGAGGGTGGCTATCCTGACGGGTTACCGATGAAGAGCGAGATCCACCCCAACTACGTCGAGTCGCACGTGACCTGCACCTGCGGCAACAGCTTCACGACCCGTTCCACCAAGCCTCAGATCCACGTCGAGATCTGCGCTGAGTGCCATCCCTTCTACACCGGCAAGCAGAAGCTGGTCGACACCGGCGGCCGTGTGGAGCGCTTCCAGCGCCGGGCCGCCAAGGGCCGGCTGGCCGCCGCCAAGGCGGGCGCCGGCGCCTGAGCATACGGTCCCGCGAGCCACGGGCGGGCGCCCTACACTCGCCCGCAGATGCTCGACGCCCTCGTCACCCAGATAGAAGCGCGCTTCAAGGCCCTTGAGACCGAGCTCGCGGACCCTGCCGTGATCGGCAACCGCGAGCGCTTCACCGCCGCCTCGCGCGCCTACCGTGAACTCGAGCCGGCGGCCAGGCTGGCGGCCGAGTACCGGCGTGCCGCCGACGATGTTGACGGCGCGGGCGAGCTGCTGGCCGAAGACGGCGATGACCCCGAGCTGAGGGAGTTCCTGCGCAGCGCGAGCGAGCGCCTCAGCCAGCTCGAGGAGGAGATCCGCCTGGCGATGGTCGAGCGCGACCCCAACGACGATAAGAACGTGATCATCGAGATCCGTCCCGGCGTAGGTGGGGAGGAGGCGGGCCTGTGGGCGGGTGACCTGTACAAGATGCTGACCCGCTACGCCGAGCGGCGCGGCTTCAAGGCTGAGCCGATGCAGATCGGCGAGGGCACCTACACGTTCGCGGTCAAGGGTGACGGTGCCTATTCGGTGTTCAAGTTCGAAGGCGGGACGCACCGTGTGCAGCGCGTGCCCGAGACCGAGTCGCAGGGACGCATCCACACCTCAACCGCAACCGTCGCCGTGCTGCCAGAAGCCGACGAGGTCGAGGTCGAGATCGACCCGGGTGACCTGCAGATCGACGTCTACCGCTCCTCAGGTCCCGGCGGGCAGTCGGTCAACACCACCGACTCGGCGGTGCGCGTCACCCACCGGCCCTCCGGGATCGTGGTATCGATGCAGGACGAGAAGTCCCAGCTGCAGAACCGGGAGAAGGCGATGCGCGTGCTCCGCGCCCGCCTCTACGAGCGGGCGCTGGCACAGCAGCAGGCGCAGCTGGCGGCGTCACGTTCGGCGCAGGTCGGCGCCGGCGAGCGCTCGGAGAAGATCCGCACCTACAACTACGGCGAGGGCCGGATCACCGACCACCGCGTCAACCTGAAGCTTCACAACCTGGAAGGGATCCTGATGGGCGAGCTTGAGGAGTTCACCGGCGCGCTGCAGGACGACGAGAAGCGCCGGCGGCTCCGAGACGCGGCTTGACGACGCTGCGCGAGGAGATGGCCGGCGCGGCCAGGTCGCTGGCTGAGGCTGGCTGTCAGACACCCCGCCTGGATGCAGAGCTGCTTCTGGCTCACGTGCTCGGGATCGACCGCGCGCAGCTTGTGATGCGCGCCGCAGAGGAGGCTGCGGCCGACGACCGCACCCGCTACCTGGCGCTGCTCACGCGCCGGGTCAGGCGCGAGCCGGTCGCCTACATCCTCGGCCGCCGCGAGTTCCGTCATATCACGCTGGCGGTCGACCCGCGCGTGCTGATCCCGCGCCCGGAGACCGAGCTCCTGGTCGAGGTGGGGCTCACGCTCGTCGCGGGCGCCCGCGTATGTGACGTGGGCACCGGCAGCGGCGCGGTCGCGCTGGCGCTCAAACACGAGCGGCCGGACCTGCAGCTGACCGGCGCCGACGTGAGCGCGGGCGCGCTGTCGGTGGCGCGCATGAACGGCCAGCGGCTAGGCCTGCAGGTGGAGTGGGTGCACTCGGATCTGCTGGAGGATGTGGGCGGCTGTGAGGCGGTGTTCGCGAACCTGCCCTACGTCGCCGACCAGGAGCTGCTGCCACCGGAGGTTGCCGGCTATGAGCCGCGCGAGGCGCTGCTCGGCGGGCCGGACGGACTCGAGCTGATCCGCCGGCTGGTGACGCAGGCGGGCCACCGGCCGGGGGTCTCGCTGGTCGCGCTCGAGGTCGGCGATACCCAGGCTGCGGCCACCGAGGAGCTGCTCTGCGGCGCGGGGTTCGCGGCGGTCGAGCGCCGCAGGGACCTTGCCGGGATCGAACGCGTGGTGGTCGGCAGGCGATGAGCAGCTTTGAGCAGGTCATCCGCGGCGGCGGGATCGTCCTGTTCCCGTCCGACACCGTCTATGGCCTGGCCTGCGATCCCGAGAACCCCAAGGCGATCGAGCGGCTCTACGCGCTCAAGGGCAGGCCGCCCGACAAGGCAGCCGCCGTCATGTTCTTCGACCTCGACGCTGCGCTCGAAGGTGTTTCTGGCATCGGCGAGCGCACCCAGGCCGCGATCCGGCAGCTGATGCCCGGCCCCGTGACGGCGCTGCTGCGAAACCCCGACCGCCGCTTCCCGCTGGCCTGCCGTGCCGACCCCGACACGCTTGGGTTGCGCATAGTTGATGTCGCTGCGCTCGGTAAGCCGCCCCTCGCGGTCCTGCAGTCGAGCGCCAACCCCGCCGGCGGCACCGATGCGCGCACCATCGGCGAGGTCGCGCCGGCTCTGCGGGACGGCGTGGACCTGGTGATCGATGGGGGCGAGCTCCCGGGCGTGGCCTCGACGGTCGTTGACCTGCGCGACTATGAGCTCGGCGGGGCCTTCAGGATCGTGCGTCAGGGCGCGGTTGACGAGCAGGCTGTCGCGGCGACGCTGAGCGACTCCGGGCGCTGGTAGGCTCGCCGTTATGACGCAGCTTCCCGCCGACTACTTCAACGCCCCGCTCGCCGAGGTCGACCCGGAGATCGCCTCGATCCTCGCCCGGGAGCTAGAGCGCCAGCAGCGCACGCTCGAGATGATCGCCTCGGAGAACTTCGTGCCGGTGTCCGTGCTCGAGGCTCAGGGCTCGGTGCTCACCAACAAGTACGCCGAGGGCTATCCCGGCCGCCGCTACTACGGCGGCTGTGAGTATGTGGACCAGTCCGAGCAGCTCGCGATCGACCGGGCCAAGGCGCTGTTCGGGGCCGAGCACGCCAACGTCCAGCCGCACGCCGGGGCCCAGGCCAACATCGCCGTCTACCACGCGCTGCTGACCCCGGGCGACAAGCTGATGGGGCTCGAGCTGGCGCACGGCGGGCATCTCACGCACGGCATGAAGCTGAACGCCTCCGGTCGGCTGTATGAGATCGTGACCTACGGGGTGGATCGCGACAGCAGCCTGATCGACATGGACGAGGTAGCCCGGATCGCCCGCGCCGAGCGCCCGAAGATGATCGTCGCCGGCTGGTCGGCCTACCCGCGCCAGCTCGATTTTGAGCGCTTCCGGGAGATCGCCGACGAGGTCGGGGCCTACCTGTTCGTGGATATGGCTCACTTCGCTGGGCTGGTGGCGGCCGGGCTCCATCCCTCGCCGGTGCCACACGCAGATGTCGTCTCCACCACCATCCACAAGACGATCGGCGGCCCGCGCTCGGGCATCATCCTCTGCCGTGAGGAGCACTCAAAGAAGATCGACTCGGCTGTCTTCCCAGGCCAGCAGGGCGGGCCGCTTGAGCACGTGATCGCCGCCAAGGCGGTGGCGCTGCGGATCGCCGCCTCGGAGGCCTTCCGTGAGCGCCAGGAGCGGACGGTCGCGGGCGCCAGGGCGCTGGCGGCGGCGATGCTCGGCGCCGGCCACGGCATCTCGGTACTCACCGGCGGCACCGACGTCCACCTGATCCTGGTCGACCTGCGCGAGTCCGAGCTCGACGGCAAGCAGGCCGAGGACCGCCTGCACGCGATCGGTGTCACCGTCAACCGCAACGCGATCCCGTTTGACCCGCGCCCGCCGATGGTCACCTCCGGGCTGCGGATCGGCACGCCGGCGCTGGCGACCCGCGGGCTGCAGGTGGCGGACTTCGCGGAGATCGGCGAGATCATCGTGGCGGCGCTTTCACCCGGTGACTTCGACGCGCGGCGAGACGAGCTCAGCGAGCGCACGGCCGCGATCGCCGAGCGCTTCCCGCTCTACGCGACGCTCACCCCGTACGCGACCGCGTAGCCCCTGGAGCTGTAACCGCGCGGGTGCGGGTGCGCCGGCGGCGCTTCGCCGATGGTGTGCCGACAGGCGGTGCCGGCCGGCGGCCCAGGGGCCGGCCCTACCGGCTCCACGCGACAAACTGCGCCGACGGCCCGCACTTTGTCGTGGAGCGGCCTTTTCATGGGCCGGGGCCGACAAACTGGCGCCCGCGTTCCTAGATTGTTGCGTGGAGCCGGTTCGAGCCGGCCGGCCCCCGCCAGGCCATCTCAGGCCGCGCGCACCGGCAGGCTCTCGAAGCCGCGCAGAACCAGCAGGTTGCGGCGCACCGGCTCGCCAGCGGCCTCCAAGCGCGCGTAGCGCCGGCTGAGCTCCTCAAACGCCACTTGTGCCTCCAGCCGTGCGAGCGCCGGGCCGAGGCAGTGGTGGATGCCCTGGGAGAAGGAGAGGTGGTTGGCGGCGTCGGGGCGGTCGATCCGGAACTCGTCCGGGGCATCGAACACCGCCGGGTCGCGGTTGGCCCCGGCCAGCAAGATCAACACTGCCGCACCCTTCGGAACCGTGGTGTTGCCTACCTCCGCAGCCTCGGTGGCGATCCGGGAGGTGGCCTGCACCGGGCTGTCGTAGCGCAACATCTCCTCGACCGCGGCCGGGACAAGGCTCGAATCTTCGTGCAGCGCAGCCCACTGTTCGGGGTGATCCAGCAGTGCGGCGGTGCCGTTGCCGATCAGATTGACGGTCGTCTCAAACCCTGCCACCAACAGCAGCAGGGCGGTGCTGACGAGCTCCTGCCCGCTCAGCTGGTCGCCAGCCTCCTCGACGGCGACCAGCGCCGACAGGAGGCTTGTGTCGGGGGCGGCGCGGTGGCGCTCGACGAGTGCGCCCAGATAGGCGCTCAGCTCGAGTTCCGCCGTGCGGGGATCGTCCTGCCGTGAGCCGACCGTCGGATCGAGCGTGCCCGCGATCTCCCGTCCCCAGGCCTTGAACCGCTCCTGGTCCGCTGCCGGCACGCCGAGGATGTGGCAGATGACCGCGATCGGCAGCGGGAAGGCGAGTGCGTCGATCAGATCAAAGCCAGAGCGCCCGTCCACGCGATCGAGCAGCTCGCAGACACGATCGCGGATCCACGGCTCGAGTTCCATGATCGCCCTGCGGCTGAAGGCCCGCGCGGTGAGCCGGCGCAGCCTGGTGTGCCCGGGTGGGTCCATACCGAGCATGTCTTCGCTGGGCAGTGCTCCGCGCGGGTCGCCCTCCGGATAGGAGAGCGGCGTGTACCCCTGGGCGTGTTTCTGCGAGGCGCTGAAGCGGCCGTCGCGCAGGATGCTCGAGCAGAGCGCGTGGCTCGAGGTGAACCAGACTCCCAATGGGCTGCGGACCGGGGCGGCGGCGCGGGCGCAGGCGTAGATCGGATACGGGTCACGCCTGGCCGCGGGGCGGAACAGCCGCGCGACCGGATCACCGCGCCAGCTGTAGAAGCGCACCGCGCTCGATTCGACTGCGCGCCGCAGCGCCCTTTTCGGGGCGCTCACGCCCGTGTGCAGAGGTTCCGGATATTCATATACCTAAAGTATCTGAAAACCACCGGTATGTCAACTGTGCGATCATTGACCAGATGGAACGCGTGACGCGTGCACAGTCAAAGGAGCGCACCCGCCAGAAGCTGCTCCTGGCCGCGCAGCGGCTCTTCCGTGAGCAGGGCTACGCCGCGACCTCCCTGGATCAGATCGCCGAGGCCGCGGCGCTCACCAAGGGCGCCATCTACGGCCACTTCTCGAGCAAAGAGGACCTCCTGCTCAGCGCTGTCGAGGCGGCCCCGACGCCCGACTTCGGCACGGTGCTCAACGACCCCTCGCGCCCGGCCCGTGAACGCCTCGCCGAGTTTGGGCTCGCAGCCGCCACCGACGATGAGCTCGCCGGCGACAGGCTCGAGCTCGCCGTCACGCTCGAGTTCATCGCCGCGCTGCTGCGCAATCCGCGTGAGCTCGGGCGCTACGGCGCCGACCACCGCCGGCGCCTCGTAGAGCATGTGGAGCAGGACCCGGATCAGCCACTGCCCGGCATCAGCAAGGAGCAAGCGTGGACCATCGGCTATGCGCTCTTCCTCGGCCTGCGTGTGTACCAGGAGATCGCTCCGGAGATCCTCACGCCAAGCGTGTTCGCCCGGGCTTACGAGCTGATCGCGGGTCTCTACCCGTAGCCATAAGAGGCCTCCCGGGGCCCGTGGCTGGCGAGCGAGCCAGGCCCCCTACGCACTCGCCCCGCCGAGTCGCTCCGCTGCTGGCATGCTTACGCAAGCCAGATGCGTTACCTGGATGCCGTCTACGCCTTTCTCGTCGCGGCGGCGGTCGCCGCGCTGCTGACGCCGCTCGTGGGCCGGCTCGCCCGGCGGGTCGGCGCGATCGCCTATCCGTCCGAGCGCGGCCTCGCGCGCGAGCCGACGCCGCTGCTCGGCGGGCTGGCGATCCTGGCCGCGGTGGTGCTCGCGGCGGTGATCTGGATGCCGGCCAGCATCCCGCTCGCGCTCGCGCCCGGTTACCGCCCCGGAACAGCGGGTGTAGTCCACACCTGGCCCGTGATTGCCGGCGCGGCGCTGATCGCGCTCGTGGGCGCGGTCGATGATGCGATTGACCTCAATCCGCTGCTGAAGCTGGTGGGGCAGATCGGTGCCGCGAGCGTCGCGGCGGCCGGCGGGGCGCTGATCAAGGGCCTGATGGTGCCGTTCCTGGGTTACCTCGCCTTCCCCGACGGCGGCAAGGAGCTGACCGTGCTGTGGCTGGTGGCGCTGATGAACATCGTCAACTTCTCCGACGGGGTCGATGGGCTGGCAGCCGGGGTCTGCACGATCGACGGGATCGCCTTCGCCGTGATCGCCTTCAACCTGCAGGGCGGCAAGAGCGCGGCGGCGGTGCTGGCGGCGATCACTGCCGGAGCTTCGCTGGGCTTCCTGTTCCACAACCGCTACCCGGCGAAGATCTTCATGGGTGACGCGGGCGCCAACCTGCTCGGCTACCTGCTCGGGGTGGCGGCGATCATCGGCTCGCTCAAGACCAACGCGGTACTGGCGCTGGCGGTGCCGCTGCTGGTGCTGGCGGTGCCGTTCATGGACACCGGCTTCGTGGTTGCCAAGCGGCTCAAGTACGGCCACAAGCCGTGGCACGCCGACATGGAGCACTTCCACCACCGCATGGCGCGGATCGGCTTCAGCCAGCGCAAGACGGTGGCCTACCTGTACGCCTGGACATTGATGCTCGCTGGGGTCGCACTGGCGCTGCGCTTCGTCCCGTACTCGAACCATCACGGCCGTTACTACCTCGGCTGGAGCGTGGTGATGGCCGTGATCCTGCTGATCGCCGCGGTCGCGAGCGTCTACCTCGTCTATGTGCTCGAGATCTTCAAGTTCAAGCTGCTGCGCACGATTCAGCTGCGCCGGGTCGATCCCGATACCAGCGAGCACGAGATCGTCGCCTCGGTCAAGCGCGACATCGAGACCGGCGAATTTGACGCGGTCAAGCTGCCGGAGCCGCACGAGTGAGCCGCCTGCAGCGCGGGCTCCTGGCCTGCGTCCTGGTGCTGACCGCCATGGCAGCCGCGGGCCGCTACACGAGCGGTGTCTCGCACCTGGCCGCGTTCGTGGCAGCCGCGCTGGCGCTGGCCGGCCTGGCGTGGACGGTGTCGTTTGCCACCGAGCAGATCGGGATGCGCTTCGGGCCGGCCGCGACGGGCGTGCTGCAGTCGACGATCGGGAACCTGCCCGAGTTCTTCGTGGTGCTGTTCGCACTGCAGGCACACGACCGCACGGTTGCGGAAACGGCGCTGATCGGCTCGATCCTCGTCAACGCGCTGCTGGTGCTCGGGGCCGTGCTCGCCACGGGATCGCTGCGCGCGCGCGGCGGCGTGATGCGCTTCCATGCCGGGCTGCCCAACGACACGGCCACGCTGATGCTGATCGCGTCGCTGACGATCGTGCTGATTGCGCTCGTCTCGGGCCCCGGAGCCGCTGTCGGCCGGCACGTTGAGACGATCAGCGTCGTGGGGGCGGTGGCGATGCTCGTCGTCTACGGCATCTGGATGCGCCAGTATCTGCTCGGCAACCGTGCGGCTACGCAGGCGAGCGTCGCTGTGGCCGAGACGGCGCGGGTGCCACTGCGGACGGCGGTCACGCTGCTGATCGCCGCCGGGGTCGGCTCGGCGTTCGTGTCTGACTGGTTCGTCAGCGCGCTGGAGCCGACGATCCACCAGCTGGCGCTGACGCAGGCCTTCGCCGGGATCGTGATCATCGCGATCGCCGGCAACGCCGTGGAGAACGCGGCCGGGATCTACCTCGCCTACCGCGGCAAGCACGACCTGGCGATCAGCGTGGTCAAGAACTCGGTGGCGCAGATAGCCGCCTTTCTCTACCCGCTGATGGTGATCGTCTCACTGGCAACCGCGAGCCACCTGACCTTCGCGCTACCGCCGGTGTGGGCGGGCTCGCTGGTCGGCACCGCGATCCTGATCTGGCAGATCACCGGCGACGGCGAGGCGACGCCGTTTGAGGGCGCCGCACTGATCGCGATGTACGTGGTGCTCGCCACGGTTTCAGCCTTTCAGCGGTAGGCGGGGCTGCCGCTGCTAATATGACGTTCACGTAAAGAGGAGTTATTGCCCAGGTCCACCATGTCAGCAACTACCAGAGCACGAGCGCCCCGCAGGCTCGGCGTCGACCGCGATCACGACCACTACAAATGGTGGGCGCTGTCATGCACCAGCGTCGGGATGCTGCTCGCGACGATCAACTCAGGAACGCTGATCATCGCGCTGCCGGACCTGGAGCGGAGCCTGCACACGAGCCTGCTGACGCTGGTGTGGGTGATCCTCGTCTACATGATCACCTCGACTGTGCTGGTCTTGAGCGCGGGGCGCCTCTCCGATCAGTTCGGGCGCAAGAACGCCTACATCGGCGGCTTCCTCGTCTTCGCGGTCGCTTCGCTCGGCGCCGGCTTTGCGAGCGGCGGCACCGAGCTCATCCTCTGGCGCATCCTTCAGGGGCTGGGCGGAGCGTTCCTGTTCGCCAACTCAGCGGCGATCGTCACTGACGCCTTTCCGCGCGAGCAGCTGGGGGTGGCGATGGGCACCAACACCATGGTTGCCGCGATCGGCCTGGTGATCGGACCCGTCCTGGGAGGCGCGCTGGTGGACATCTCCTGGCACTGGGTCTTCTGGTTCAACGTCCCGTTTGCGCTCGCGGGCAGCGCCTGGGCGTTCATGGTCCTGCGCGAGATCACCGGCCGTGGCGAGGACACGAGCTTCGACGCGCTCGGTACCTCAGCCTTCCTGCTCGGCCTGACGGGGCTCGTCTACGGCATCTCCAAGGGCGGCATCGAGGGCTGGCACGGTCCGCTGGTGTGGGGCAGCCTGGCGGCGGCGCTCGTCTTCCTGCCGCTGTTTGTGCTGATCGAGCGCCGTCACCGCGCACCGATGCTGGATCTGACGATCTTCTCGAGCCGGCTCTTCAGCGCCGCCGCGGCAGCCGCCTTCCTCAACGGGCTCGCGCGCTTTGCGCTCATGTTCGTCTTTGTCTTCTACTTTCAGGGCGTGCAGGGCGACACCCCGATCCTCGCGGGCCTGAAGCTCGCGCCGCTGGCATTGGGGATGCTCATCGCCTCGCCGATCGCGGGCATGTACGCCGATCGCAAGGGCTCGCGCGCCCTCGCCTCGCTGGGGATGGTCGTGACCGGGATCGGCCTGGCGCTGATGACGGCGCTCGGGCAGGACACGAGCTACTGGTGGCCCGGGTTGTTCCAGTTCATCGTCGGGATCGGCTCCGGCATGTTCAACTCGCCCAACACCGCCGCGATGATGGGGGTGGTGGCGCCACACCGCCGGGGCGTCGCCTCCGGGGCGCGCGTGCTGGTGCAGAACACCGGCGCCGTGCTCTCGATCGCCTTCGTGATGGCGGTCGTGACGAGCGGCATCTCGCCGACCGTCCTGTTCAGCATCTTCTCCGGCCTGGGGACGCGGATCGCCGCCAGCCGGATGGCGCCGTTCCTGGCGAACATGCACTTTGCGCTGTGGTGCATGGCCGGTCTTTCGGCGCTCGGCGCGGTGGTCTCGTTTGCGCGCCCAAAGCACGTCTCCGTGGCCGCTGAGCCAGGTGACCGGGCTCAGGCCGTGCACGCGGCGACGGAGGCGGCGGCAGCCGAGGTGGCGGCGGCGTGATGCGCATCGGCGAGGTAGCGGCGCTGACGGGCACGACCGCGCGCACGATCCGCTACTACGAGGAGATCGGCCTGCTGGCCGAGGGCGCCGAGCGCGAGCTTGGCAAGCACCGCTGTTACTCGCAGGCTGACGTCGACCGGATCAGAGAGATTGTGCGGCTCAAGGATCTGCTGGGCCTGAGCCTCGAGCAGCTCTCACAGCTGCTCGAGGCGGAGACCGCGCGGGCCGACATCCGGCGGGAGTTTCAGGAAACCGACGATCCGGAGCGCCAGCGTGAGCTGCTCGAGCAGTCTGGCGGCCACATCGCCACGCAGCTCGAGCTGGTGCGCGGACGGATCGCCGAGCTCACGCGGCTCGAGGGGGAGCTGCGCGAGCGCAGTGAGCGTGTGGAGGCACGACTCGCCTCCCTCGAGACGCAGGCCGCGCCCGGCGTCCGCGCCTGACGCGCCTGACGCGCGAGCCCTCAACCATGGGGCGCCCATTCGGGCGTGTAGGCGAGGTACCTGGGCGCCGCCAGTGCGCTGCGGATCACGGCGGCGCTCGCCGGGAACTGTGAGAGCCAGAACTCGGGCGAGGCGTCGTTGTAGACGAGCATGCGCGTCGCCGGGTGGGTCGCGATCCAGCCAAACAGCGTGCGTGCCCAGCCTGGGTTATCGCCGCCCCAGATCGCGTACTCACCGAAGGCGAACGGCGCCAGGCGGGCGTAGTCGTCGTAGAAGGTGGTCAGCCCCTGCCAGTTCGGGTAGCGGCTGTAGAAGTCGGTGCCGACCCAGTCCACCCATGCTCTTCCCGGGAAGTAGGCACCGGGCTCGAGGGCTGGGATGTCAGGGTTGCCGCCGACCATCGGCACCCAGACCATCGCCACCTCCGGGGTGGGCAGGTACGCCATGGTGGTCCGCAGCGGCGGTAGGTGCAGGGCCGCCAGGCGCCTGTCAATCAGCGGGACCGCCCCGCCGCGCATGATCAGCGTCACCCGGCGCCAGGCCTGCTTGAAGGCGGCGCTGGAATAGGCTGGCCCCCGCGAGGTGGCGTTGCAGTTGTAGGCGGCGTAGGGGTTGTTGCAGTTGTTCATCTCCGCCATCAGCCGCAGGTAGGTGATGTTGTGCGAGGCGTAGATCGCCTGCGCGAGGCCGATCAGCCACTGGTCGCCAGCGCCCGTTGCGATCCCGTAGGGCGAGATCACGTTGCGCGACCCGTAGGCCGTTGAGACCATCATCATCATGCGGGCGTGGTTGATCCGTGCGTCGGCGGTGATGCCCGGCAGCCACTGGCCCCAGGCGATGAACTCCTGGTAGACGGCCGGGTGCTTGCCGACCGCCTGCGTGTACTGGGAGACCGGCTTGTCGGCCACGCCCGTGAAGATCTTCCCCGCCGGCGGCCGGTACGGGTGGCCGGCCGGCAGGCGCGCCGGCAGCGGCGTGGGCGCCTGGGCGGTGGTCAGCGTCAGGCCGTCCACCTTCTGGCCGGCGGCGGCGACCGGCGCGGCGGCGGCGACCGGCGCGGCCAGAGCAGCCGCCGCCAGCACAGCGGCCAGCCGCACCGTCAGCCATGCGGCGGCCAGGAAAAGGCCACGGCGCCGGCCGCGGCCGTGTCCGGGGGGATAGCCGAGGGAGGTG
>JAJYHG010000218.1 GCA_021784895.1 Actinomycetes bacterium | reverse complement strand
CGTCGAAGCGCACCTCGCCGACCACCCGCACCGGGTCGAGGACCACCGGCTCGGCCGCCTGCACGATGTCGATCGGCAGGTCGATGTACTCGAAGATGCGGTCAAACAGCGCCAGCGACGCCTCGACGTCGGCGCCGGCTCCGAGCAGCGACTGAACCGGGAAGAGCAGCCGCGTCTGCAGGGTCGTGAAGGCGACCAGGGTGCCGACGTTGACGTGGCCGATGAAGCGCTGGCCGCCGAACCAGTAGATCAGGGCCGGCATCGCGGCGAACACAAACTGGATCGTGGCCATGGTCCAGCGGCCGGCCATGCGCGAGCGCACCTCGAGGTCGGCTATGTCCTTTGACTCGCCCGTGAAGCGGTCGGCGAGGTCGTCGCCACGGCCCATGGTCTTGCCCAGCATGATGCCCGAGACCGACAGCGACTCGGCCACCAGCGCGCTCAGATCGGCCAGCCGGCGCTGCTGCTCGGTTGTGATGCGCCGGCGGATCTTGCCGACCTTGCGGGTCATCCAGACCGACGGCGGCACCAGCAGCAGCGAGATGCCCGCCAGCCGCGTGTCCAAGAGCAGCATCGCCACGGTCGCGCTGATCACGGTCGTGACGTTCGAGGCGATGGTCGTCGCCGTGTTGGTGATCACGTTGTCGAGCCCGCCGATGTCATTGGCGATCCGCGACTGCACCTCGCCAGTGCGCGTGCGCGTGAAGAACGCCAGCGACATCTGCTGCAGGCGGTGGTAGACGGCGGCGCGCAGGTCGTGCATCACCCGCTGGCCGACGGCGTTTGAGATGTAGGTCTGCCAGACGCTCGTGGCCTGTGAGATCAGCGCCACCAGGATCATCCCAGCGACCGTCTCGGTGAGGACGGTGTCGTTGTGGGCGATGATCCCCTGGTCGAGCGCGGCACGCAGCAGGAACGGGTTGAGCATCGCGACCGCCGAGGAGAAGACAATCATCACGAGCACGATCGTGAGCTTCAGGCGATAGGGCTTGAACAGCCGCAGGATGCGCCGGCGGTCGCGCTCACGCGTCGGGTCAAGCAGCGGCGGCTCCTCCCGCCGAGGTTTGCGAAACTGCCGCATGGCGCCGCTGCCGGCGCCGCCGTGCATCGCTCCAAGACCACTTCCGCCAATGCTCATCGGTTCTCATGATGACGTGTCGGGTGGCTTCGAGCTTGTGCTCGTGCCCGGATTAAGCGATGTTTCCGGCTTCATCCCGGCAACGCGCTGCGCCCGGGCCGGCAGCTCCACCCCGACCCGCGTCCCCGCCTGGATACCGACAACATGAACGAACCACTCGACAGCTCCGCCCAAGCCACACCGCTCGAACCCCAGATCGGCGGCCCGACCGACATGCTCAGCACGCCGGTGCCGACACCGGCGCCCGCGCCCCTGCTAGGGGGCAGCCCGTTCCCGCCGATCGCTGAGTACGGCTTCCTGTCCGACTGTGAGACCACAGCGCTGGTCGCCCCCGGCGGGGCGATCGAATGGCTGTGCCTGCCGCGGATCGACTCGCCGTCGGTGTTCGGTGCGCTGCTTGACCGCGACGCCGGCTTCTTCCGCCTGGGGCCGTCGGGCATCAGCGTGCCGGCGGCGCGGCGTTACATGCCCGGCACGATGGTGCTCGAGACCAGCTGGGGCACCGGCTCGGGCTGGATCGTCGTGCGCGACGCCCTGCTGATCGGCGGCTGGCACCACGAGGACGAACGCTCGGGGACCCACCGCCGCGCGCCGACCGACTACGACGCCGATCACGTGCTGCTGCGGACGGTGCGCTGCGTCAACGGCGAGGTCGAGATCGTGATGGATTGCGAGCCGGTGTTCGAGTACGGCTCCAAGCAGGCGCACTGGGAGTACACCGGCCCGGGCTACAGCGACGGCCTCGCGACGGCGCCGGGCTGCGGCGTGCGGCTCGGGCTGCGCACCAACCTGAATATCGGCTTTGAGGGCTCGCGCGCCACCGCCCGGCACCGCATGAAGGAGGAGGAGCACATCTACTGCGCGCTGCACTGGTCAGAGCACGCGCCGCCGCGGAGCGTCAAGGAGGCTTACACGCGCCAGGTATGGACCGCCCACCACTGGCAGCACTGGGTCGACCGCGGCACCTTCCCCGACCATCCCTGGCGCACACACCTGCAGCGCAGCGCACTGACGCTGAAGGGGCTGACCTACGCGCCGACCGGCGCCCTGATCGCAGCCTCTACCACGTCGCTGCCGGAGACCCCGCAGGGTGAGCGCAACTGGGACTACCGCTACAGCTGGATCCGCGACTCGACCTTCATGCTGTGGGCGCTCTACACCCTCGGCTTCGACTGGGAGGCCAACGACTTCTTCTACTTCATCGCCGACGTCGCCGGCGGCCAGGAAGACCTGCAGGTGATGTACGGGCCGGGCGGCGAGCGCAACCTCGAGGAGCGGACGCTCGATCACCTGAGCGGCTACGAGGGCGCCCAGCCGGTGCGGATCGGCAACGACGCCTACGCCCAGGTCCAGCACGATGTCTGGGGTGCGCTGCTTGACTCCGTGTATCTGCACACGCGCTCGCGTGACTCGCTGGATGAGCGCGTCTGGCCGATCCTCAGCCGCCAGGTGGAGATGGCGATCAAGAACTGGCGCAAGCCCGACCGTGGCATCTGGGAGGTCCGTGGCGAGCCCAAGCACTTCACCTCGTCCAAGATCTTCTGCTGGGTCGCCTGCGACCGGGGCGCGCGCCTGGCCGAGGTCCGCCAGGACTGGGATCTGGCCAAGCGCTGGCAGGAGGTGGCCGACGAGATTCACGCGGACGTCTGCCTGCACGGCGTGGACGAGCGCGGAGTCTTTGTGCAGCACTACGAGACGGTCTCACTCGACGCCGCGCTGCTGCTGATCCCGCTGCTGCGCTTCCTCCCGCCCGACGACGAGCGCGTGCGGGCGACGGTCATGGCGGTGGCCGACGAGCTGACCGAGAACGGGCTGGTGCTGCGCTACCGCACCGAGGAGACCGATGACGGGCTGACAGGCCGGGAGGGTACCTTCCTGATCTGCTCCTTCTGGCTGGTCTCGGCGCTGGCTGAGATCGGCGAGCTGACGCGTGCACGCGAGCTCTGCGAGCGGCTGCTCGGCTACGCCTCCCCACTGGGCCTCTACGCCGAGGAGCTCGATCCCCGCAACGGCCGGCACCTGGGCAACTTCCCGCAGGCCTTCACCCACCTGGCGCTGATCAACGCCGTGATGCATGTGATCCGCGCCGACGAGGCGCAGTCATCCCCCAAAAGGGACCAGGGCGGGCACGGCTGGCGCTGAGCTGCGCCCTCAGGCCAGCAGGCCAAGACGCTGGGCTCGCTGCACGGCCTCGGCGCGATTGCGCACCTCGAGCTTGCGATAGAGCGAGCTGGTGTGCTCCTTGACCGTGTGCGGGCTCAGATGGAGCGTGCGGGCAATCTCGGGATTTGTCAGGCCAGCCGCCACCAGCTGCAGGACCTCGCGCTCACGGTCAGAGAGCCCGAGCACGCCGGAGCGGTCGCGGCGCTCAAACACCGTTCCGCCCAGCCCGACCAGCCGTACCGCCCCCGCGATCTTGGCCGCTGGCCAGTCCTTGTAGGCAAAGCCCGAGGCTCCGGCCGCACGCGCAGCGCCGGCCGAGATCTCACCGGCGCCCGAGAACAGGAGCACGCGCGTGGCCGGCTCGGCGCCACGCAACCGCTCACAGACCTGGGCGCCCGACTCCTCCCCGATGAACAGATCGACGACCGCGACGTGCGGCCGGTAGCGGCGCGCCAGCGCCACAGCCTCGTCCCCGTTTGAGGCCGAAACGCAGCGCTCCACCCAGGGCTGCTGGGTGAGCATCAGGCGAAAGCCCCAGTGCACCACATCGTGGTCATCGACCACCAGCACGCGCAGCCGCTGGGCGCTGCGGGTGACCGCCTGCGCAGCCGCCTCAGTCATCCACCGGCACCACCAGTCGCACCTGCCACGAATCGGGCTCGCGCGGGCCGAACTCGAGGATCCCGCCGCTCTGCAGGGCCTCGAACGAGGCCAGCCGCAGACCCATCCCGGGAGCGCGGCGGGCACGCCCGGGGTCGGCAACCCCGTCGTTTACCACCTCCAGTGTAAAGGTGCCGTCGACCGTCATTGTCTGCACCGAAACGTTGGTGGCAGTGGCGTGCTTGTGCACGTTGCGCAGCGCCTCGGCGAGCACGCTCTGGGCCAGCGGCTCCAGCTGCGGCGGCACACTCAGGTCATCCCCAAAGCTGAACTTGAGCTTTAGGTTGGCCTGCGTCAAGCGTCCGAGCTCGGCTGTGAAGGTTGTCTCGGTCACACGCGAGCTACGCCCGAGCGGGCGCTGGATGGCCTCACGCAGCTCGCCCAGCGCCGCCTGGATCTCAGTGGCGCAGCGGCTGCGCACCGGCCCGGGTAGATCGCCGGCCCCATCGAGCACCATCGAGATGCCAAACAGCCGCTGGATCACGCCCTCGTGGACCTCACGGGCCAGGTCGATCCGCTGGCGCAGCAGCCGCGCGGTCTGCGCCTGAGTCGCCACGTTACGGGCAACCGAAGCCAGCGCCGCCGCCTTGCCGAGCGTCCACAGCAGGTCGCGCTCGGCCGGCCCGAGCGGCGGCTCGTCCACCCCGCGCTCGGCGACGATCACGCCCACCGCCCGGCCAGCAGCCACCATCGGGCCGCAGACGATGCGAGCCGGCCCGCGGACCAGGTGCGTATAGCGGTCCGGTAGCTGCTCGCGGACATCACCGGAGGTCTCCACCACCTGGTCCTCGCGGATCGCCTGCGCCGCGAATGGCGCCGTGTCGACCGAAATGTGCGCGCCCGAGAACGACTCGATGTCCACCCCGTGCGCACCGGCAGCGCGCACCTGGCGGCTGGCGGGGTCGTAGCGGAAGATGATCGCGCGGCGCAGCCGCGCCAGCCGGCAGACCGCCACGCACAGACGGTCGTAGAAGTCATCGTCGCTGGCTGCGCCCGGCTCGGAGCGCGAGAGCACCTCGGCGAACAGCTCGAGCGCCTCGACCGGGACGGCGCCGGAGCTGTCCTCGGCCGGCCTGGCAGCGTGTGCGGTCGGCGACATCGGCCGGACGGGAGCGCCGGGCGGGGCGCTCAGCTGGTCGAGGCTCGCGCGCGGGCGATCGGGCGCTTACCCCAGCGGCTGCGGGTGGCGAAGTCGAGCAGCCGGTGCAGGTACTCACGCAGCGGCGTGCAGTGGATCCCCGCCTGCGCGAGGCGGGCCCGGGTGCGAGCGTTGTCGAACACGGTGGAGATCGCGAAGTAGGGGAAGTAGATGCGGCTGGCCTCAACGGCCGCATCCGAGAGCATGCTCATGCCCGCCACGAACTCGGCTGGCGGCACGGCCTGCGGCTCGGGCCGGCGGAAGTAACGGGCAGCCAGCGAGACGAGCTCGGCGAAGGTCGAGGCGTCCTCGCTCGCGGTCAGCAGGAAGGTCTTGTGAGAGGAGTCCTGCGGGGACTCGCAGAGCTCATAGATCGCATCGGCTACGTAGTCGATCGAGACGATGTCAAGCGGCGACTCGGGCATCGCCGGCACCGCCCGGAAGAGGCCGGTGGAGAGCGCCCGCAGGGGCCAGTACATGACGTTAAACGCGGCTGTCCAGCCGCTCGAGCGGTCGCCGACGACGATGCTCGGCCGCAGCACGATCCACGGCAGGTGACCGGCCTGCGCCCGGATCATCGCCTCGGACTCGAACTTCGACTGCTCGTAGCTGTTGCGGAAGCCCTGGCCGACATCGAGGTCGTCCTCGGTGAAGCGGCCGGTGTGGGTGCCCGCCACATAAGCCGTGGAGACCTGGGCGTAGCGGTCCAGGCCGCCGCGCTGCTGGGCCAGGGTCGCAAACTCGAGCATGCGCCTGGTGCCACCCACGTTGGTCTCGCGGGCCTGATCGAGCGTCTGGTCAAAGGAGACGTTGGCGGCACAGTGGACGATCGTGGTGACCTCAGCCGCGAGCCGCTCCCGGGTCTCGGCACTGAGGCCCAGATCCTCAGCTGTCATCTCACCGGCCACAGCCTCGACGCGGTGGGCGAAGAGCTCGGCGCCGTTGGCAATCAGCTGGTCGAGGATCCCGTCGAGCCGGGCCCGTGCAGCCGCGTCGCTCTCGGCCCGCACGAGGCAGGTCACTGAACGCTCGCCACGCTCGAGGTAGCGCACGAGCACCTCCATGCCGACGAAGCCGGTGGCTCCGGTCAACAGGACCCGGCCGCTCATGACCGCGTGGCGCGCTCCAGTGAGCGCAGCGCCCAGGCGACGCGCTGGCGCGTCTGCCCCGGTGCGATCAGCTCGTCGATGTGACCGGTGGCCGCGGCCACCTGCGGGCGCAGGTGGGTCTCGGCGTAGCGCTCGGCGAGCTCCTCACGGACGGCATCGGGGTCCTCGGCGGCGGCAAGCTCGCGGCGGTGGATGATGCCGACCGCCGGCTTTGCGCCCATCACGCCGATCTCGGCCTGTGGCCAGGCGAACACGTAGTCGGCGCCCAGGTCCCTCGAGTTCATCGTGATGAAGGCCCCGCCAAAGGCCTTGCGCAGGATCACCGTCACCCTCGGCACGGTGGACCTGGCGAACGCATTCACAAACGTCGCGCCAAGCCGGATCACACCGGCGCCCTCCTGGCTGGTGCCCGGCATGAAGCCGGGGGTGTCGACCAGCACCAGCATCGGTACGCCAAAGGAGTCGCACTGGCTGACGAAGCGGGCCCCCTTCTCGGAGCTGGCGGTGTCGAGCACGCCGCCGAGGTAGCGGGGCTGGTTGGCGATCACGCCGACAGGGCGTCCGTCGATGCGGATGAAGGCCGTGACCAGGTTGCGGGCCCAGCCGGGCGCGACCTCGAGCAGGTCACCACCATCGGCGATCCCGGCGATCACCGAACGTACGTCGTAGACCTGGCGTGGATTGTCCGGCACGTGGACCGAAGGATCCTCCGCCCCGGCGGGCCGCGGGCTGGTGACCGGCAGCGGCAGGTCGCGGTGGCTCGGCAGGTATCCGAGCAGCTCGCGCGCCAGCAGCGCCGCGTCGGCATCGCTGCCAGCCACGAAGTGCGCCACGCCGTTGCGCTCGTGCACGCGGTGGCCGCCGAGCTCGGCGGCGGTCACGTCCTCACCGAGTGCATCCTTGACCACCGCGGGACCGGTCAGGAACATGCTTGCGTCCTTGGTCATCACAATCCAGTCGGTGAGCGCCGGCGAGTACGCGCCACCGCCGGCCGACAGGCCACTGATGATCGAAATCTGCGGGACCTTGCCCGACAGCGCCACCGTCTGGCGGAAGATGCGCCCGTAACCGCCGAGTGCACGCACACCCTCCTGCATGCGCGCGCCGCCGGAGCCGACGAAGCCGACGACCGGCGCGCGGGCGCGGTCGGCGAGCTCGAGCACACGCACGATCGTCTCGGCGTGCATCTCGCCCAGGGAGCCGCCGACGTAGGAGTTGTCCTGGGCGTAGCAGAAGACCGGGCGTCCGTCCACCAGGCCGGCGCCGCCGACGACGCCGTCACCGGCCCGGGCCTTGAGGCCCATGTGACCGGACACGACCTCAGAGCGGATCACATCGAGTGAGCCCGGGTCACACAGCGCCTCCAGACGCTCGACCGGCGTCAGCGCGCCCAGATCGGTCCGCGAAAGCACTGCACTCATGCTGCAACCCCCCATTCAACGACTGTCGCCCCCCATACGAGGCCCGCTCCGAATGCCCCCAGCAGCACCCGGTCACCCCGCCGCAGGCGCCCGCTCTGGACGCTGTGGTCGAGGGCGAGCGGGAGCGTCGCCGCAGACGTGTTGCCCAGGCCCGAGATGCAGTCGACGACGCGGTCGGCACGCAGCTGCAGGCGTTCGCCGACGGCGGTCAGAATCCGCGCATTTGCCTGGTGATAGACGAACAGGTCAATGTCATCGAGCTCGAGCCCGGCCGCGGCCACGGCCTCGGCCGTCGTCTCGGACAGCCGTGCGACGGCCAGCTTGAAGGTCTCGTGGCCGGCCATGCGCATCAGCGGCTGTTCGCGGCCAACGTAGATGATGCCTTCGGTGTCGGGCTCGCTGCGGATCAGGATCGGCCCGATCCTGCTCTCGCCGCTGGCGACCAGCACCACCGCGCCGGCCCCGTCGGCAAAGACCGCCGAGGTACCGCGGTCGGCCGGGTCGACCACCCGTGACATGAAGTCGGCGCCGATCACGACCACACAGCTGGACCGGCCCGCGTCGATCATCGATGCGCCCGTGGCCAGGGCGGCCAGGAATCCCGAGCACGCGGCGCCGACGTCAAAGGCGCCGGCACCGGTCGCGCCGAGCGCGCCGGCCACCAGCGGTGCCGCGTTGGGCATGATCTCATCGGCTGTGCTGGTCGCGACCAGCACCAGGTCCACCTCGGCGGGCGCGATCCCGGCCTGCTCGAGGGCCGCCGCCGCGGCGGCAGTCGCGTGCGTCTCGAGGCGCTCCTGCGGCGCCGCGACGTGGCGGGCACGGATGCCCGTGCGCCGCGCGATCCAGTCCGGCGCGAGGCCCAGGCGGGCTTCGATCTCGGCCGACTCCACGACGCCTGCCGGGAGACTCGAGCCAGCCGCCGCGACCGCCGCCCCGCCACTTCTGCGGACTGCGCGTATCCGGGCAGGGAGAGTCGTCGGCCTGATCGTCGCGCTCACTGGGGTGAGAGCGTCACGGGTCGCACGGACAGGTTCCAGCAGTCGTAGTCGCGAACCACCCGGCCGGGGGGTCGGTCCCGTCGTCACGGCGGTTTGGAAGCTTCGCATACCTCCTTTACCCTCTCCCCATGCGCCGGTTACTTGTGGCAATCAGCACGATCGTCGCGCGCCTGGCTGCAATCGCTCCGCAACCGCTCCGCGCGAACCAACCTGATCGCGGCGTCTGTGACAGACAGCGAGCCCGTCCGTAGGTATTGCATATGAACCATCTTGCACGCCGCGTGCTCCCCGTCCTTGCTGCGCTGCTGTGCCTGGGCGGCGTCGCGCTGGCGGCAGCCGCAAAGCTACCGGCTGCCTGGCGGGCGCAGCTGCATGCCAACGAGCGCGCCGCGCGGCAGGACGCCCGCGCACTGCTTGAGAGCCTGCACCTGCCGGCCGGGGTCAGGCGGATCGCGGGCGAGCCTCGCTTCGCCCGGCCGCTGGGCGGTGGTGGGGCGCTCGACTACGCCTACAACGCCGGCGAGCAGTCGTGGTGGGAGAGCGCGGCCGGCCCCCAGTCGATCATCGCCTACGTCGAGGCCCACCGACCGCCTGGGGCTTCGATCTTGAGCACCGGCAGCGGCGGTGACTCGCAGACCGCCACGACCTCCCTGGAGGTGATGTTCTCCTGGCCGCCGATCGGCGCACAGGTCTACAACCGCACCCTGACGCTGTCCGTCATCACCCCGGCGCACGGCGACTCAGCGATCGTCGCCCGCAGCGAGGCCGCCTGGATCGTGCCGCGTCTCGCCAGCGAGCGCGTGCCGGCGGCGGTGCACGACATAGAGCTATCGCTGCGGATCGGCGGCGGGCCCTTCGGCGAGCGTCACATGCGCACCCGCACCTACCTCGTCTGGCGCCGCACGCGGGTGGCCACGATCGTTCGGGAGCTCGACTCGCTGCTGACTGTCCAGCCGGGCGTGGCCTACAGCTGCCCGGCCGAGGTCGGCGGCGTGCAGCGGCCCGAGCTCACGCTGCAATTCAGGGCCGGTCCAGCGGGACCGGCCCTGGCACGAGCAACGGTGTATGTCTTCCCCGGCCGCACCGGCGCCTCCGGCTGGAACGCGTGCGACCCGATCGCGTTCTGGATCGGCTCGCGCGCCCAGACGCCCCTCACCAGCCGGACGTTCGTGCGCTCGATCGGCCGGCTGATGGGCGCTGACATAAGCTGACCCCGCGGCGGCTCCTAGACTGGGGACGATGCGCCCCTCGGTGCTCGACCAGTCACCGATCCCCGGGGGCAGACTGGTCTCGACGCGCTGCGCAACACGCTCGACCTGGCGCGGCTGGCCGAGCGCCTGACCTACCTCGACCGCGAGATGCCACCCGAGCACCCGTTCGCACGGCTCGAGCGAACCCTGCCGGGGGGCCACAGACACCGGAGCGCTGGCTGCTCGACTGCTCGCCGCAGAGCGCGATCTGGGCCGGCAAGCTCGGGCTCTCATACGCCTTTGCCGACTTCGTCAACCCCGATGGTGCGGCGATCACCGCCGACTACCGCCGGGTCCATGCCGAGCACCGCCACGACCGGACTGCGGTGACCGC
>JAJYHG010000078.1 GCA_021784895.1 Actinomycetes bacterium | reverse complement strand
AGCTGCCGGCGGGCGGAGCCGTCCAAGGTGCCACCGGCCAGCAGCGTGGTGACGTCGTCTGGGTGCGAGTCCTGCGGGCATATCTCCGCCACCACGCGGCCGTGGCGCAGGACCACGATCAGGTCGGCGACCCGGAACATCTGGTCGGTGTCGCGTGTCACCAGCAGCACCGCGAGGCCCTGTTTGCGCTGCCGTTCGAGCAGGCGCTCGAGCTGGGCCGTCTCGGAGGCGCCCATGGCAGCCGTCGGCTCGTCGAGCACGAGCACGCGCGGCCGCCTCACCAGGGCCATGGCCAGTGCGAGCAGGCCGCGCTGGCCACCGCTCAGCGAGCTGGCGCGCTTGGTGAGCTCCAGGGTGCCGAGGCCGAGCTCCTCGAGCACCCGGCGGGCGCGCTCATAGAAGCGGTTGGCTGAGAGTGCCTGTGTGCCCGTCTCCTGGCCGAGCAGCAGGTTGCCCGCAACATCCATCGTCTCGCAGAGCGCGATCTCCTGCCAGACCACGGCGACGCCGCTGCGCTCGGCGGCCGGCAGGCCGCTGGGGAGGGGCCTGCCATCGATCCGGATCGTCCCGGCGCTTGGCGCAAGGTCCCCGCCGATGCAGCGCACCAGCGCCGATTTGCCGGCTCCTGGTTCGCCGGTGACAGCCACGATCGCTCCGGCCTTTACGCCCAGGTTGATGTGCTCGAGCGCCCGCAGCGCACCAAAGTTGACGCTCAGATCTGAAACCTCGAGCACGCTTGGAGACTAGTGCGCCCGGCAAGTCAGCCGAGCAGATGGGCGCCGGTGCCAGCTGAAATGACGGTCGCGCCAGCGGGCGCGACCGTCCCCTGGGGCATCAAGGCGATCACGCTGCCGCCAAAACCGCCGCCGATCAGGCGCGCGCCGATCGCTCCCGCTGCCTTGAGGGCATCGACGGTCCGCTCCACAGCGGGGGTTGAGACCTCGTAGTCGTCGCGGAGACTCGCGTGGGTGAGATCGAGCAGGCGGCCCAGGAGTGTGAGGTCCCCGTCGCGCAGCGCCCGAGCGGCTGCCAGGACGCGCCCGTTCTCGCTGATCACGTGCCGGGCGCGGGCGGCCAGGGTGTCGGGCAGCATGTGGAGGTCCTGGATCAGCGCGTCGCGCAGCGACTCGACTCCCATCCGGTGGGCCGCCTCCGTGCACTCGGCGCGGCGGCTGTTGTACCCGGAGGCAGAGTTTGTGTGAACTTCACCGGATGCGAGCGTAACCAGCGTGGATCCGTCGAGCCTGAGCGGCATCCGCTCGAGGGTCAGCTCTCTGAAGTCGATCAGCACGGCCTGGCCGTCAGCGCCGTGCAGCGATGCGAGCTGGTCCAGCAGCCCAGTCTGGGCGCCAGCCCAAACCTGCTCCACCGTCTGAGCAAGCCGAGCCAGCGCGAGGCTGGGCAGGGCCGGGTCGCCCGAAAGCTCGACCAGCGCCATGCAGAGCGCCAGCGTGAGCGCTGCTGAGGAGGCCATGCCCGAGCCGATCGGCAGCTGACTGGAGATGTCGATGCTGGCTGGCGGAGGCTCGTAGCCGAGCGTTCGCAGTTCGGCGTAGGCACCGTGGAGGTAAGCCCGCCAGCCGGTGGCGCCACCCGTTTCATGCGCGTCGAAGCTGTACTCCTCGCCCAGGTCGTGGGCGCGCGCCTCGACTCGCGCGCCGCTCAGGCGCCGGGCCCTGACACTCACCCCGGCAGTGGTGGCAAAGGCGAGCGCGAGCCCGTCGTTGTAATCGGTGTGCTCACCGATCAGGTTGATCCGGCCAGGAGCGAATGCCTCTGCGACGCGAACGGTCAATGTCTGCGGTAGGTTGGCAGGTAATGACTGGATGGGGCCTGCTCTCGACCGCCCGGATCAACCGTGCGATCCTGGCGGGGATTGCCGCTGTGTCGGACGCTCGCGCGGTTGCCGTCGCCAGCCGGGACGCGGGCCGCGCCAGTGCCTACGCGCGGGCCAACGGGATCGAGCGTGCCCACGGCAGCTATGAGGCGCTGCTCGCGGACCCAGACGTTGACATCGTCTACATCTCGCTGCCCAACGGGATGCACGTCGAGTGGGCCGGGCGGGCGCTGACAGCCGGCAAGCACGTCCTCTGCGAGAAGCCATTGAGCCGGTCGGCGGCCGAGGCCGAATCGCTGTTCGCGCTGGCCGCCGCACAGGGGCGTCATCTCAGCGAGGCGTTCATGTACCGCCACCACCCGCAGACACAGATGCTGAAGCAGCTCGTGCGGTCCGGCGCGGTGGGTGAACTGCGCCTGATCAGAGCGAGCTTCAGCTTCAACTGCGACCCGGACGACCACCGGATGCTGGTCGCAGCGCAGGGTGGTGGCCTGCTTGACGTCGGCTGCTACCCAGTGAACGTCTCCCGGTTCCTGGCCGGTGAGCCCGAGCGGGTCAGCGCCGAGCAGCTTCTGGGTGGCGACGGGGTTGACGTCGTCATGGCTGGTGTCCTGCGCTTCCCGGGCGGTGTGCTCGCACAGTTCGACAGCGGCCTTGCGATGCCGGCCAGGCGCGGGGTGGAGGTGATCGGCTCGAGCGGTGCGCTGCGGGTGGCGGAGCCGTGGCATCCGGTCGCAAATGGGATCGAGCTCTGGCGCGATGGTGCCAGCGTGCCCGAGATGATCGGAACGCCCGCGGCTGACTCCTACGCGCTGGAGGTGGCTGACATGGGCGCGGCGGCGCGCGGTGAGCGCGAGCCGCTGCTTGGTAAGGGCGACGCCGTTGGGCAGGCACGCACGCTGGGTGCTCTGTGGAGGGCGGCTGCCTCCGGCGAGGTGGTGTCGCTCTGAGGCGGCCCGGCCGGCGGGATCGCTGGCCGGGGGGCGGTGTGGCTGGCCGGGGTGAGCGAGGGGCTTATTCCGACAGGCTTTCCGGGGCCAGCCTGGCGGCTGTGGTGCGGGCGCTAGCGAGCGCCCGGGGCGTGGTTGTGAGCGCGGTGACCAGGAGCAGAGCCGCCGCGAGGCCGACCATCATCCACCAGCCCGGATGGCTGGCGGCCGCGAAGCGCGGGCCGAACACGCTGCCGTTGACGCTGACGATCGCGCCGACGAGCGCGATTCCCACGGTCGCGCCCACCTGGCGGCTCGACGCGGCGATCGCTGCGGCCACCCCGGCCTGGGCGGGCGGCATCCCGGAGATTGCGGTGTTTGTGATCGGCGGGTTGACGAGCCCGAGTCCGGTCCCGAAAATCACGTAGGCGGCAAACAAGAGCCAGACCGGGGTACGGGGCGTGAGGCCGGTCATCAGCAGCGCGCCGAGCCCCAGCGCCAGCGCCGCAAGCAGGAGTGGCCTGCGCGCGCCGATCGCCGCGATCACACGTCCGGTGACGGGCGCCAGCACCATTGTGAAGAGCGCGAGCGGGAGCGTGAAGAGCCCCGCCGTGAGCGCAGAGAAGCCTCGCGCGTCCTGGAGGTAGAGCGTGTTCAAGAACAGGAAAGACCCGTAGGCGGCGAAGGCGAAGATAGCGCTCAGTGACGCGCCGCTGAACGGCATGCTGCGGAAGAAGCGCACCTCTAGGAGCGGCTGGTCGCGGCGCAGCTCGTAGGGCACGAGTACGGCGAAGGCAGCCGCGGCGACTGCAAACAGGGCGATGATCACCGGCGAGGTCCAGCCGAACGCCTGTCCCTCGATGATCGCGAAAGTGGCGGTGGCGAGGCCGAGGATGACCAGCAACTGGCCGACTGGGTCGAGCCGTCGCGGGTGCTCGGCGCGGGATTCCGGCACGTAGATGGCGGTCAGGAGGACTGCCAGGAGGCCCACGGGCAGGTTGACGAGGAACACATATCGCCAGCCGGCGGTTGTCACCAGCACACCACCGAGGACAGGTCCCAGGCCCAGGCTGACGCCGAACACACCGCTCCACACGCCGACCGCCCGGGCGCGCTCGCGCGGATCGTGGAAGACGTTACGGACGATCGAGAGGGCGACCGGGTTCAGCATCGCGCCGCCTAGTGCCTGGAACGCCCGAGCGGCGATCAGCACGCCGAGGCTGGGGGCGGCTGCGCACAGGGCCGAGCCCGTCACAAATGTGATCAGGCCGGTCTGGAACACCCGCCGCCGGCCGAGGCGGTCCGCGGTCGAGCCGCCGAGCATCAGGAAGCTGCCGAGCACGAGCGTGTACGCATCGACGATCCACTGCAGCCCGGCCAGCGAGGCGTGCAGGTCCCGATTGATCGACGGGAGCGCGACGTTGACGATCGTGGTGTCGATGCCGACTACCAGCAGGCTCATGCTGCAAACGGCGAGCACGATCCAGCGGTGATTTTCGGAGGTCGTACTGCGTCTGGGTGCAAGGCCTGTCGATGCCACGCTGGCAGCGTAGTCTTCGGTTGCGCCGGCGGCGCCACCGCCAGCCGGAGCGGCGCTGTGCGCGATGGCTCGGCGTAGACTCTGCGCCAGTGCGCACCGCGCTCGCAGGGCTGATTCCGGCGGTTGTCGGCCACATCTCGCGCCACCAGGTGCCAAGGGGGCCGTTGCTCGCTGTGCTGGTAGTTCTGGCGCTGCTCTACGTGGCCTGGCGCGCCGGGCGCCTGCGGATGCTGGGGTCCAAGACGACGGCGGCCAGGGTTCGCGGCGGGCTGAGGGACCTGAACCTGCGGCCCACCGCACTGGTGCCGACGCTCGTGCTTGTGATCGTGATCGTGGTGGTGCTGATCGCGCACTGATGGGCCCATGGGCGGGACGGATCAGGCGCCACCCACATCGCGGGGTGACCGCGGCCCGCGCGAGTGTGAGCGCGGCTGCTCAGACGAGCCGGACGATCGCCACTACCCCTACCACGACGATCAGTGCCCGCAGCATGGTTGGCGACAGTTTGCGCCCGAAGCGTGCGCCGAGCATGCCGCCGATGATCGAGCCGGCCGCGATCAGGCCGGCGGCGCCCCAGGCGACGTGCGCGGCGAGCACGAACACAACCGCGGCTATCAGGTTGGTGAGTCCGGTGGTGACCACCTTCGCGGCGTTGAGCCGCTGGAGCCGGTCGTCGATGGTGAGCCCCAGCACGGACAGCATCAGGATTCCCTGGGCGGCCCCGAAGTAGCCGCCGTAGATCCCGGTGAAGAACGTCCCCGCGAGCGCTCCGGGGCTCATCCCCTGGCTCCCAGCACGGCGCCGGTCGCCAAGCAGGCGCCCGATCTGCTTCTGAGCAAGGATCAGCACCAGCGCTAGGCCGATGAAGAAAGGGACGATCGTCTTGAACGCAGAGGCTGGGAGTACCAGCAGCAGGATCGACCCGGTTATGCCGCCCGCGCTCGCCGCGAGGCCCAGCGTGAGCAGGCGCTCGCGC
Source organism: Actinomycetes bacterium (assembly GCA_021784895.1). Lineage (GTDB taxonomy): Bacteria > Actinomycetota > Thermoleophilia > Solirubrobacterales > Solirubrobacteraceae > Palsa-465. The sequence continues at coordinate 5,013 of JAJYHG010000078.1, read as the reverse complement.
TGGCCAGCCAGCTCGCGCCGGTAGCCGACCGCCCCCGAGACCGAGCCCGGGACCAAGCCGACGGTGTTGGAGACGTTCGCGGTCACCGGCGCAAACCCGAAGGCGAGCAGCGTCGGGAAGGTGATCAGGGTTCCGCTGCCAACGACCGTGTTGATCGTCCCGGCCGCTATGCCAGCGGCGAAGACTGCTGCTATCTGCCAGGGAGTCAAGGGTGGCGCCGCCGGTACCAGCTCAGAGCGCGACCTGCGAGCCCATCACCACGGTTCGCTCCACCGGCAGCTCAAAGTGCTCGATCGGGCTGGCGCTGTTGCGCGCCATCAGCAGGAAGAGCTTTCGGCGCCAGGCCGTCATCGCCGGGCGCCTGGTGTTCTCGGTGATGGAGATCCTGGAGATGAAGTAGGAGGCTCCCTCCAGGTCGAGGTTGCGTTCCAGGTAGCCCTGCTTGCGAGCGAGCTGCAGCAGCTCGGGCACGCTGGTGCGGTCGCGGTAGCCGTGGCGGATCACCACGTGGAGGATCGCCCAGCGGCCGTGGCCGCGGCGGCGGACCGAGAAGCGTCGGTCCTTCAGTGCGCGCGGGACGTTGCGCGGCACCAGTGAGACGACCAGGACCTTGGTTGCAAGGGTGTGCGTGTGCTCGACCAGACCACGCAGCGCCAGCGGTGTCGTTTCGCCGCTGGCGTTGAGGAAGATCGCGGTTCCGGGAATACGCTGGATCGGTGGCGTGCGCGCGGCAAGCTCGTCCAGGAAGGCGTCCAGGTCGCCCTCCTGATTCAGGCGGTTGCGCGTCACGATCACCTGGCCCGCGCGCCAGGTCAGCATCACCATCGAGGTGGCGATCGCGACCGCGAGCGGCAGCCAGGCGCCGTGCAGCAGCTTGGCGCAGTTGGCCAGGAAGAACGAGACCTCAACGGTCAAGAACAGCGTGCCGAGCAACGCGAGGTACCATCGCGGCGTCCGCCACATCGCCCTGGCGACCGAGAGGAACAGGATCGTGTTGAGCACGAAGGTGCCGGTGACCGCGAACCCGTAGGCGTTCGCTAGGCCGTTTGAGTTCTGGAAGATGAGCACCAGCGCAAGCACTCCGGAGGCGAGGATCCAGTTGATGACCGGCACATAGATCTGGCCCTCCATCTCACTGGTGTGGATGACCCGCAGCCGGGGAAGGTAGCCGAGCTGCATCGCCTGGCGGGCGACGGTGTAGGAGCCCGAGATCACCGCCTGCGAGGCGATAACCGTGGCCACCGTGGCGAGCACCACCTCAGGAAGCTGGAACCAAGAGGGCACGACCGAGAAGAAGGGGTTGAACTTGGAAACGTCGAGCGGGGCCTTGGGGTGATCCATGATCCAGGCGGCTTGACCCAAGTAGCTGAGTAACACAGCAGGCCAGACAAGGCTGAACCAGGCGATCCGGATTGGACCGGGGCCGAAGTGTCCCCGGTCGGCGTAGAGCGCCTCCGCGCCGGTGGTGCAGAGCACCACCCCGCCGAGCGCGAGGAACGCCTTGAGGCCATGGTCGAGGAAGAAGCGTGCGCCCCAGACGGGGTTGATCGCCTGCAGGACGGCGGGGTGGTCGATCACTTCGGGCAGTCCGATCAAGGCAATGGAGATGAACCACAGCGCCATGATCGGGCCGAAGAGGTTGCCGACCGTGCCGGTGCCGCGGCGCTGGAGCAGAAACAGTACGACGAGGATCGCGATTGAGATCGGGACCACCAGGTTCGTCACGCCTGGCGTCGCGATCTCGAGTCCAGAGACCGCCGAGAGCACCGAGATCGCTGGCGTGATCATGCCGTCGCCAAAGAACAGGGCGGCGCCCAGGATCCCGAGCGTCACGAGCATGGCGGCGCGCGGCACGCGGTTGCGGCGACACAGCGCCGCGAGCGCCATGATGCCGCCGTCACCACGGTTGTGAGCGCGCATGATCACGCCCGCGTACTTGGTCGAGACGACGATCGCCAGCGCCCAGAAGATCAGTGAGATGACGCCATACACGTCGGTTGGTGTGACGTGGTGCGCCGCCGGAAAGGTGAAGGTGACCTGTTCGGTGTAGAGCGGACTGGTGCCAAGGTCGCCGTAGACAACGCCGAGTGCGCCGAGTGCGAGCACAGCCCGGCTCGCGTGGGCGATGACGTCGATCTGGGACTCGTCTGGGGCAGTGAGCTCGGCGGCATCCTCCTGATCTTCGTCCTGGGGCCCGGCCTGGCCGGGCGCCGGAAGCGTCTCTGGCAGCTTGTGTGCCGCCTCGTTGAAGGTGCGGCGGCGGCTGGGCGCGGCTGCCTGGCCCGCGGGTCTGTCGGCGTCTGGCGCCGCGGGCCTGTCGGCGTCACGACCATCGGCTGTGGCGGCGCGGGCCGCGTCCTGATGGTCTCTCCGCGGCAACTTCATGGTGTGCCGCTGAGCGTATCGCTCGCCCGCCGGCAGCGTGCCTGCGGCAGTGCCATGCCGTGAAGGAATGAGCCCGCCGGAGACGAATGTGTTCTCATGCTGCTCCGTAACCGCGGTCCCCAGATCGAAACTGGACCCGTGGTCGCGGCAGCGGGGTATGAGCATGTTGCCGCGGGGGCGATCGCCGTCATGCGCTGGCTCGGAGCGGCAGGGGTGGACTTTGTGCTGGTCGGCGCCGTTGCCCGGCAGGCCAGGGGGGAGACCGGCGCCGAGGGGCCGGTCGCGATCGTTCCGGCGCCTTACGGCCGCAACCTCGACCGGCTAGCACGGGCGCTCAACGGCGAGCGGGCCCACGAGCGCCAGCAGCATGAGTCGCCCGGCAGCGGGCCGGCGCGCACCCAGGTCCGCAGTCAGGAACGCACTCAGGCCCGCGCCCCGGGGGCCCTGCGGATGAGGGCTGAGCTGCTGGTCCGCCCCCAGCGCTGGGAGCTTCGCTTTGGCGATCATGACCTCGATATCGAGGGCCGTCCAGATGGGGGGCCCAGCTACCAGGCGTTGCTCTACGAAGCGGTCCGCTTCAGGCTGTACGCCGAGAGCCCGGTCGAAGTCGCAGCACCCGAAGACATCGAGTACTACGACCATCTGCGCCGCACGGGCGTGGCGCCACAGATGAGCGTGAGCAGGCTCTGATCGCGAGCTGCCTGGCAGTACCCAAAGCCCTCGCGGCTGAGGCGCCCCTGGTCAGGCGTTGCGGAAGCGCCCGGGATCCCACAGCGGCTCACCGCCGCCGCAGGCGGCGCGGGCGAGGATGAACAGTAGGTCAGAGAGCCGGTTGAGGTAGCGGACCACCTCGGGGCTGACCTCCTCACCGCAGGCGACCGCCAGGCGCTCGGCGCGCCGGCAGACGGTGCGCGCGACGTGCAGGTGGGCGGCCGCCGGCGTGCCGCCTGGGAGCACGAACGAGCGCAGCGGCTCCAGCGCCGCGTTGGCCTCATCGCAGCGCTGCTCCAGCCACTCGGTCTGAGCTGGCAGCACGCGCAGGCGCTCGCGTCCGGGATCCTCGGGTGCGGCGATGTCTGCGCCCACGTCGAAGAGGTCGTTCTGGATGCGCTCGAGCCACGGCCGCTGGGCGGCTGGCAGATCGGCCAGCGTGAGCACGACACCGAGATGTGAGTTGAGCTCGTCGACGGTGCCGTAGGCCTCTATCCGCGGGTGCGTCTTGGCGACGCGGCTCATGTCACCCAGATGGGTCTCGCCGCCGTCGCCGAGGCGCGTGTAGATGCGTGTCAGCCTCACCATGGCGCGGACGGAGTGTATTCGGAGTAGGATCGTCTGCGTCCAAGGTCGGCGTTGATGGGGAGCCGGTGCGAATCGGGCGCTAACCCTGCGCTGCGGCCAGGATGGACGGCGACAACCACGAAGTGAGCCACTGGCGCCAGCCGGCGCCGGGGAGGCGTTGCCGGGAGGCCTGCCGGTCAGCGGGCAGCCTCCGGCCACGAGCCTGGGAAGCCCTCGTGGAAGAGAGGTGGCTCATGCAGAGAGTTCGAGTGTTTGGAATAGGTGTCGTGGCGCTGGCCGCGGCGAGTGTGCTGCTGGCCGGGTGCGGCATCGGTGCTGTTCCCGGCACCAGGAGCGCGAGCGTGCTGGTGACCGCCAACTTCGGCAGCACCATCTACGGAACCGCGGTGCAGGAGCACGTGCCCGGCTCAGAGACCGTGATGGCGCTGCTCGAACGCCACTTCAACATCACCACCCGTCACGGCGGTGACATCGTCAAGTCGATCAACGGTCACAGCGGCAGCTCGGCTCACCGCGCCTGGTTCTTCTTCGTCAACGGCATCGAGGCGCCCAAGGGGGCTGCCACCACCGACGTCTACGCGGGCGATCACATCTGGTGGGACCTGCAGGACTCGAGCGCAGCCGCGAGCGTGCCGGCGGTGGTCGGCTCCTACCCCGAGCCGTTCACGAACGGCATCGGTGGCAAGGAGTTCCCGACGCTGCTTGACTGCGGGACCGGCGTCCAGGCAGCGTGCAACACGGTCGGCAAGTCGCTGAATGCAAACGGCGTCAAGACCGCCGATCAGCTGCTCGGCGTCGCCTCCGGCGCCCAGTCGCTGGCTGTTGTCGTGGCGCCCTGGAGTCAGGTCACGCAGGTGATCGCCGCGCAGCTGATTGCGGGCGGACCGCGCCAGAGCGGCGTCTACGCGCAGTTTGTGGGCTCGCGCGGCCAGGTGCTCGAGCTCGACAACGTGAACGGCCAGGTTGTCCGTACGCTGCGCGGGAACATCGGCCTGATAGCCGCCACCGGTCAGCCTTCAAACGGGCAGCCGACCTGGTTTGTGACCGGCAGCGACAAAGCCGGTGTGATGGCGGCCGCGCGTGCGTTTACGGTGAGCAAGCTGCGCGATCACTTCGCCGTCGCGGTGTCGGGGACGAAGGTGATCCCGGTCCCGCTCGCAGCTGGAGTGTGAGGATCATGAGCTGCTGCCGCCGGGCGAACCCGGTGGACGCGGTGAGGGAGGGCATGCGTCGGCAGTGGGAGGCGTCGTCATGACGTTCCCCGAGAAGGGCTACGACGATGGGAGGAGCTTCGCGGCGGAGTACCTCGCACGGCTCAGGGAGGCGTCA
>JAJYHG010000277.1 GCA_021784895.1 Actinomycetes bacterium | reverse complement strand
GCGGCTATCGCCGCATCGATTTCCAGGCTGGAGAAGCTCACGCAGGACCAGGCTTCCGCTCAGTGGTGGATGCGGGTCAGCAACAGCCCCAGCATCAGCCCGAACGCCACCCCCACGCCAGCCGCCACCCAGCTAGCCCCGGGCGCCGCCAGTGGCATCAGCACAACCACCGCAGCCAGCACGCCGGTTGCGAGCAGGTCGCCCTCGTATTCGCGCTTGTGCACGAGCAGCCTCAGGTCGGGGACCGCCCAGGCACAGAGCAGCGCGAGCGCCGCGCCGTTGCCGCCCATGAACAGGCCGTTGCTCAGGTGGCCGGCCAGCGCCAGGCCCGCCGCACCACCTGCGAGCGCGAGGGCGAACACCAGCACCGGGCCATGGCGGCGCTCCATCAGCCACCCATAGACGGCGATCACCAGCAGGGTGAGCACGGCGTAGCCGGTGTTGTCGTAGACGAATGGCGCCGTGAACGCCCGCCACCACTGGTTCCCAGGCTTACCGAGCACGATCAGGCTGAGCGGATTCAGCAGGCTCGTGCGCCAGATCAACGTGCCAAGCGCGCCGGCGAGCACCAGCAGCCCAGTCGCGTAGGGGTGCGACTCGTGCCGAATCCCGGGGATCTCGCCGCGGCGCAGACGCGAAAGGGACGGCGTCAGCTGACGGCGGTGGCGCCCCTCGGCGATACGACCGTGGCGATCGAGCTTCGGCGCGCGCTTACGCAGCCGCGTGCCGCAGTAGGGGCACTCGGTTATGTAGGGGCTGACCTCGGATCCGCAGTTCTTGCAGACCACGAACAGATCGGGGCCACCGGTGCTCATAACGTCAAGTGTAAAGCGGCCAGGAAGGGGTCAGGGAGCGATCCGGGAAGGTCGCGCCGCGCAGGTCCGAGCCCCGTGCGAGCGACTCGCGACCGCCGCGCGACCGGCGGGCCACGTGTCTAGACTCGCACGCAACAGGTTCCACGAATCGGCCAGAAAAGGGGGGCGCGATGCCTCTTGGGTATCAGGGAAAGCTATACATCCTGGCGTTCGACCACCGCGGCTCGTTCCAGACGAAGCTGTTTGGCATCACCGGGGAGCCCACGCCCGAGCAGGCGCAGCGCATCGCAGACGCCAAGCGCCTGATCTTCGAGGGCATGGTAAAGGCGGTCGAGCACGGAGCAGCGGCCAACGCGACCGGGATCCTGGTGGATGAACAGTTCGGCTCGGACCTGCCGCAGCTCGCCCGCAGCCATGGCCTGATGGTCGCGATGCCGGTCGAGCGCTCCGGCCAGGACGAGTTCGACTTCGAGTACGGCGAGGAGTTTGCCGCTCACATCGAACGCTACGACCCCGACTTCTCCAAGGTGCTGGTTCGCTACAACCCCGACGACCCCGACGTGGCGATGAACGAGCGCCAGATCGTCCGCCTGAAGCGGCTCGCGGACTGGCTGCACGCAAACGGCCGCAGGTTCCTCTTCGAGCTGCTGGTACCACCCACCGCCGCCCAGCTCGAGGCGGTCGGCGGGGACGGCGAGCGCTACGACACTGAGCTGCGGCCAGAACTCATGCGGCGCGCGATGGAGGCCATCCAGGCCGCCGGCATCGAGGTCGACGTCTGGAAGATCGAGGGCGTCGATGAGCGTACCGATGCGCAGGCGCTCGCCCGCCAGGCCCGCAGCGGCGCGGGACGCGAGGGCGTCAGGTGTGTGCTGCTGGGCCGTGGCGCCTCCACCGCCAAGGTCGAGCACTGGCTCGAGCAGGCGGCCCCGGTCGAGGGCTTCATTGGCTTCGCGGTCGGGCGCTCAATCTGGTGGGATGCGCTGAAGGGCTTCCTCGACGGCTCCGTGGAGCGCACCGGCGCGGCGGCCAGAATCGCCGAGAACTACCTGCACTTTGTGGATGTCTATGAGGGCGCGCTCGTGCCCTGAAGCAGCACACTGAGGGCCGGGTGATCGTAGCGAAATAATGCAGTGGTTCGCCGAGTGCCTGGACCTGGCTCGGGCTCGCACGCGGGATCAGTGAGTGCAACGCCTCGGCGACCGCAGCGGGTGGCATCAAGGCGCCCGCGCGCAGCCGAGCGGCCCGCCTGAGCCCAGCGCGGCCTCCAACCGGCCCTACCAGACAAACTGCCCGCGCGCAGCGCAGTTTGTCAGCCACAGCCCCGAATCCGGGCGGTTTTCAACAAACTGCCGCCGGCGCTGGCAGTTTGTCTGGCTGGACCGGTGCCGCCGCACCCCCAAGCCGGTCGCAGCCCGCCAGAGCGGCATCAAGGCGCATCCAGACACCGGCAGGCCGCGCACTGACCGAGTCCTTGAGACTTAACGAGCGAGGCTCATCCCGCCGAGCGGTGGGCCGGGCAGCAGCGGTGATCTGCGGGCCGCTGGGTGGTGGCCCGGCGTACCTTCCAATCTAGATCGCGGGTGACGGGCACTCGCCTTGGAAGCGACTGCTGGGCTCGCGAGCTTTCGGAATCCCCGCCGATCCCGTCGTGCCGGGAGACCTCGAGCACTTCACGATCCGTACCGAGGCTTCAGTCCTCACGCTGGTCCACCCGGATCTCTGAAGGCACAGACACAGGCGCCCGCTTACGACGAAAACCCCGTCGCCACGTCGCGACAGTGATTTTCAACCAGTACCGCTACCGGGATTCGAACCCGGGTTACCGCCGTGAGAGGGCGGCGTCCTAGTCCCCTAGACGATAGCGGCGCGGACTCAGGCCGCCTAGGGTAGCGAATGCCCGCTGGAGGCCCCTTCCGCGCATGGCGGTTGCTAACCTGAGCAGCTCACCGCGGCTGTGGTGAAATTGGTAGACACGCAGCGTTCAGGTCGCTGTGCTCTTACGGGCATGGGGGTTCGAGTCCCTCCAGCCGCATCGCGACGCGCCGGCCCACGATCGGTGGGCTCGCGCGCGTGACCCGGGACCTCGAGCCGACGACTAGACAGGGCCCGTATCGCAGATGAGGACGCTCACCAGAATCGGAAGAGGACGGTTGCTGGCCGTGGCGGTTGTGGTGCTGGCGTTGGTGGCGCTGGCCGCAGTGGTCAGCTCGGAGCACCCGCGGCCGGCTGCCAGCGCGTCAGAGCAGGTCGCCTTCTCCCCGAGCCTCGACCCGGGCACCGCGCTGTCGGGCCCGGCGCCCAACTTCACGCTCACCGATCAGTTCGACCGGCCGGTGTCGCTGAGCGACTTCCGCGGCAAGGTGGTGCTGCTCGCCTTCAACGACGCCCAGTGCACGACCGTCTGCCCGCTTACGACCACGGTGATGGCGGACGCCAAGCGGATGCTCGGCCGGGCCGGGTCGCGGGTCGCGCTGCTGGGCGTGAACGCCAACCCGAGGGCCACGGGCGTGAAGTGGGTGCGCGCGTATTCGGAGGTTCACGGGCTCACACACCTCTGGGACTTCACTACCGGCACCCACGCGCACCTGAAACGCGTCTGGGCCGCCTATCACGTCGCCGTCGAGATCGCCGCCGGGCAGATCGATCACACCCCGGCGCTGTTTGTGATCAACCGGCACCAGCAGCTCGAGCGCCTGTACCTAACCCAGATGTCGTATGCGAGCATCGCGCAGCAGGCGCAGCTGCTGGCGCACCAGGTCGCGAAGCTGCTGCCCGGCCACCCTGCCGTTCACTCACACCTCTCCTATGCGCCGGCCAAGAGCACGCCGCCCAGCGAGCGCGCATCGCTGCCGCTGGCCGGCCACGGCGCCATCGCCGTCGGCCCTGGGAAGCCGCGGCTGCTGCTCTTCTTCGCCAGCTGGGATCAGGAGGTGATGGACCTGCGGGCGCACCTTGAGGCGATGAACCGCTACGTGACACTCGCCAAGCGCAAGCGCCTGCCGCAGCTGCTGGCCGTGGACGAGGCGAGCGTCGAGCCCAGCCCGCAGGCACTCCCACAACTGCTGGCGAGCCTGAGCACCCCGCTGCACTACCCGGTGGCGATCGACTCAAGCGGCGCGCTGGCAGACGGCTACGGCGTGCAGGACGAGCCGTGGCTCGAGCTCGTCTCGGGCAACGGGACGGAGCTGTATTTCCGCGACCTGGCCACCAGCGGGTGGCCGGCGCTGACCACGCTCGCGCAGCAGCTGCACGCCGCGCTGCAGACCTCCGGCGGACCGCTCACCAGAGCCACCGTCCGCTCCGAGCTGAGCGGCTCGCCGGCGCCGCTCGCTGCCCTGCACGCCCAGGCCAGCCGGCTGATCGGCACCGTCAGGGGCCTCGCGCAGCGGATCCGCTCGCTGCGCGGCTACCCGGTGGTGGTCAACTTCTGGGCCTCGTGGTGCAGCCCCTGCCGGGCCGAGTTCAAGCTGTTTGCCTCCGCCTCAGCCCGCTACGGGCGCCAGGTCGCATTCCTCGGCGCCGACGTCAACGACAACGCGGGTGACGCCAGGGCGTTCCTGCGACAGCACCAGATCAGCTACCCGAGCTACCCGGTCTCGATCGGACAGACAACCGAGATCCTGCCGGCGGGCCTGGCCGCCACGCCGACGACCGTGTTCTTCAACCGCGTCGGCAAGATCGTCGCGATCCACACCGGCCAGTACGAGTCACAGGGGACGCTGGACCTGGCGATCGCCCAGCACGCGCTGGGCTGAACGCGCCGCCCCGGTGCTAGCCAGCCGGCCCGTTCCAGCGCTCGATCACGCGGTTTGCGTGCTCATGGCCGAGCATCGAGATGGTTGCGGGATCGAGCTTCAGGCGCGCCCCGAGCGCCGCCTCACCGCCGGCCCACCGCGCCGCAATGACCCGCAGGATGTGACCGTGCGCGAAGATCAGAACGTCCCCGGAGGACCTCACCGCCTCGGCGATCACAGCGTCGGCCCGCACCGCCACCTGGGCTGGTGACTCGCCCCCGGGGGCGCCATCCAGCCACAGGTTCCAGGACGGCCGCTGGGCCCAGATCTCCGCACTGGTACGGCCCTCGTAGTCCCCGTAATCCCACTCGGTGAGCGCGGGCACGACCTCGAGGCGCCCGGCGAACCCGGCCAATTCGGCCGTTTGCAGCGCGCGCCGCAGCGGGCTTGACAGCACGCGCGCGAAGCGCATTGCGCCCAGCACAGGGGCGAGCCCACGGGCCCGCACCGCGCCGGAGTCAAGCAGTGGCAGGTCCGTGCGGCTGGTGTGGCGCAGATTCTCGCTCCACTCGGTCGCCCCGTGACGCACGAGCACGAGCCGCGGCTCGGTGAAGCCGCCCACGGCGCTCACGTCGCCTGATGCTCCAGCTCGTGCACCGCCAGCAGCGCCGCACCCAGAACGCCTGCGGTCGCCCCCCAGCGCGCGAGCCGCACGCTGGCCCGGCCGCGCAGCCCGGGATGCACGTAACCGGCGGCGAACTGGGCTGCAGGCTCGATCAGCATCTCCCCCGCCGTGGCGCCGCCGCCGCCGATCACGACCTCATCGGGGTCGAAGGTGTTGATCGCGTTGGCGATCCCGACCCCCAGCGCGTGAGCCCAGCGGCGCACCGCCGCCGCCGCCGGCTCGTCTCCGGCCTGCGCCGCCGCCACGGCATCGGCGCCGAGCACCGGCCCGCCGCCTGCGGCGAGACGACCGAGCGCTGAGCCGGGATCAGCGGCCGCGGCTGCCCGGGCGAGGTGGTCGAGCGCCGTCCCCGAGGCCAGCGCCTCGAGCGATCCCGGCTGGGGGAAGTGCTCCCCGGCCGCCTGCAGGTCGGGCCCACAGCCAAGCCCGATCAGCGTCATACCGAGCTCGCCGGCGCCGCCGCTGCCGCCACGGAAGATGCGGCCGTCGATCACGATCCCGCCGCCGATCCCGGTACCGACCGTGATCATCACGAGGTTTCGCGCCGCTAGGCGCAGATCACCGTCGTGAGCCTCCGCCAGGGCTGCCACGGTCGCGTCGTTGTCGACGAACACCGGCACCCCGAGCCGCTCGCCGAGCACGCCGCGCAGCCTCACACCCGCAAGCGGGATGTTGGTCGAAGCGGCGATCTCCCCGGTCGCGAAGCGCACGATCGACGGGACCCCGATCCCGACCGCTGCGTAGGCGTGGCCGCCGGCGGCCTCCCCGACGATCTCGACCAGCTGGGCGATCAGCTCCTCACCGCTTGCAAGCGCGGTCGGCTGCTGCCGGTGCTCGCCCATGCCACCCGGCCCGAGCAGCGTCGCGGCGACCTTCGTGCCGCCGACGTCGATGCCCACAACCGTAGTCATAGACGCGCGGCCGCCGCCTCGTCGAGCAGCACGACGATGTCCTCTACATGCTCTCGCAGCAGCGACGCGGGCACCGCTTCGGTGCGGGGCGCATCGTCGGCAAAGGCCGCCGCGATCGGATCCGCCTTGCCCTCGCCGGTCGCCAGCACCAGCACCCGCTTGGCTCGCGCGAGCGCCGCAAAGGTGAGCGTGACCCGCGGCACGAACGGCTCGAGCCCCGCCAGCGGCACTCCGACAACCAGGCGCGAACGTTCGCGCAAGGACTCCTGGCCGGGAAACATCGAGCAGATATGGCCGTCGGAGCCGACACCCAGCAGCACCAGCTCGAAGCTGATCGCGCCGGAACCGCCGCCGGCGGCGTCCAGGTCGCGCTCGTACGCGATCGCACCCTGCTGATGGCCGCTCTCGCCGAGGATCCGCCGGCAGAACTCAACCTCGACTCCAGCCTCATGCAGCGGCTCGAGCAGCGAACGTCGCACCAGCCTGAAGTTCGAGAGCTCATCATCGGGGCCGACGCAACGCTCGTCCGAGAACCAGATCCTCGCCCCCCGCCAGTCAGCGGGGCGCAGGCCCGCGGCCAGCTCGTAGGCGTGTGTGGGCGATGACCCGCCGGTCAGCACGATGTGCCCGCCGGTGGCCGCGGCCGCCGACAGCGCCTCCGCGCAGGCCCGCGCCGGGTCGCCGGAAACCTGAATCTCAACGCTCATTGGCTGAAGCTCCTTGCTGCATGTAGGGCGGGACCGTACACATGGTCCCTGATCAACGCCTGCCTGACGCCCTCGCCGAGGATCCCCGCCTCCCCGCGCGAGGCACCGAACAGCTGCCACTGGCGTGGCTTGGCTCCCGGGTTCTGCTCACGGGCGATCAGCCCGCCCAGGGCGCGCTCAAATGACAGCGAGAAGCCCGAGCCGCCGCTCACGGTAACACCGGCAAGCCCGCGAATCGCCTGCTCGACGGTGCTGAACTCGATCCCGATCGGCGGCCCCCCGCCGAGGCGCACGGCGGTCGCCCGCCGCACCCCGCCCGGGGCCAGCTCGAGCGAGCTCGGCAGCCAGCCGAGCCGCGAAGCCAGCCAGCCGGTCAAGAGCAGCGCCGAGACGATCGAGCCGGGATGGTGGCGCACGTAGACACGGCGCAGACCGTCAAGGCGCTCCGCCCGGGCTGGATCTGAGAAGCTGCCCGCCAGCCGCTCGCGCCACGCGATCGTGCGCAGCCAGGCCAGATCCACGACGTCCACACGCGAGGAGAGCAGCTCCGAGGCACGCGCCAGCGCCGCCGAGGGACCGTCGAAGTAGACGGGGTCATCGGTGTCGATCATGATCGCGTCGGCGATCGGCAGGAGCGCCTCGACCGCGTCGTCGCGGCAGTGCGGCGACCAGACGACGGTCGGCAGCTCGGGGATCAAGATCGGATCGATGATCGTGGCAATCGCGGCGGTGTGCACCGCTCCGAGGGCGATCTCGACCGACTCGCGCAGCACCCCCACGCCACCGCCGCTCGAAACATCGCCGCTGACGGTCGCAAAGCCGTCGATGGTGTGACGGTCATCCTGAACCGTGCAGAGGATCGTCCGCGACGGGTGATACGTCCCCACCCGGTCCAGCCGGTTAACGACCTCTCCCCGCCACTCGCGCTCAGCCACGACCACCAGGTTCAGCACCCGCGCCGGCACGAGCGCGGCATTCTCGGCGTGACGCTCGCGCAGCAGCTCTCGCAGCGCGGCGTCAATCCGCTCCGGCGTCGTGTCAGATTCCGACCAGCGGGCCTCGCTCATGGCTGCCTCGCCGCTGCTTCGGCAGCCATCACAGGCGCCGCCAGGAACGGTCACCCAGCAGCGCGGCCGCCTCGGCGGGGCCGGCGGAGCCCGCCGGGTACTGGGGGATCGGCGTCTGGTCATCGGCCGCCCAGGCGGCGAGGACCGGATCGATGATCCGCCACAGCGCCTCGACCTCGTCGCCCCGCGTGAACAGCGTGGCGTCGCCGCGCATCACGTCGAGGATCAGCCGCTCGTATGCCTCGGGAGACTCCGACAGAAACGACGTGCCGTAGTGAAACTCCATGTTGACGGGCCTGATCTGCATCTTGGTGCCGGGCACCTTCGCACCCAGCGAGACCGAGACGGCCTCGTCGGGCTGCAGCGTGAGGATCACCTGGTTGGGGCGCACGCCGTCGGAGTCGGGCCCCTGAAAGGCGATGTGCGGAACCGGCCGCAGCGTCACCGCGATCTCGGTCAGCTTGCGCGCCATCCGCTTGCCGGTCCGCAGGTAGAACGGCACCCCCGCCCAGCGCCAGTTGTTGATCTGCAGCCGCAGCGCCGCGTAGGTCTCAGTGCGCGAGTCGGCTGGCACACCGGGCTCCTCGCGGTAGCCGGCAGCCTCGGCGCCTGAGACCACACCGGGCGCGTACTGGGCGCGGACGGCCATCTCGGCCACCTCGTGCAGCGCCGGCGGCGCGATCGCCTCCAGCACCTTGACCTTCTCGTCGCGCAGCCGGTTGGCCTCAAAGGCCGTGGGCGGCTCCATCGCCAGCAGCGCGAGCAGCTGCAGCATGTGGTTCTGGACCAGGTCGCGCAGTGCGCCGGCGCCGTCGTAGTAGCCGGCGCGGCTGCCGATGCCGATGTCCTCGGCGGCGGTGATCTGGACGTTGTCAATGTAGTTGCGGTTCCAGACGGGCTCAAACAGCGCGTTTGAGAAGCGCAGCGCCATCAGGTTCTGCACCGTCTCCTTGCCGAGGTAGTGGTCGATGCGGAAGACCTGCGACTCGGCGAAGTGCTCGAGCACCGCCTCGTTCTGGGCCCGCGCCGAGGCGAGGTCGTAGCCGATCGGCTTCTCGATCACCACGCGCACCTCGGCACCCTCGGCCGCGCTGAGCCCCGACTCTCCGAGCTTGCGCGCGATCGTAGGGAAGAACTCGGGTGCCGTCGACAGGTAGAAGATCCGGTTCAGCGGCGCGCCGACGCCGGCGTCGAGCGCCCCGAGCGCCTCCGCCAGCTGCGCGTAGAGCGCGGGATCGTCGAAGGTTCCGCGCACGTAGCTGAAGTTGGCCAGCAGCCCGCTCAGCACGTCAGCGTCCGGACGGCGCCGCGAGAACCGCTCAATCGCCTCGCGCGCGTTGGAGCGGAAGTCCTCGTCGCTCAGCTGTCCCCGCGATACGCCGATCAGCGCGACGCGCTCGGGCAGCGCCCCCTCGTGGGCGAGGTTGTAGATCCCCGGCAGCAGCTTGCGGCTCGCGAGGTCACCGTGCGCACCGAAGATCACCATCGCGGTCGAGCGGACCGGCTGGCGCTCCAGCCCCACCACCAGCGGATTCTCCGCTGGTCCGGTATCGAGGTCCACCGCGCTCACCGGCTCAGCAGGCCCGCGATGCGGGCGCTCAGCGCACGGATCGACTGCGCGAGGTCGCCCTCGAGCTCGACGCGCTCGGCCGGCAGGCCGTGGGCGCGCAGCGTCTGCAGGTTGCCCGCCGAGGCGGCATCGATCAGCCTGGTGAAGTCATAGCCGGCGCCGGGGATCGGAAGCGTCGCCTTGGGCGTGTTGATTAGCTGCAGGAAGCGTCCGTGGGGCGCACCACCGAGGTGCTCCTGGCCGGTCGAGTGCTGGAAGCGCGGCCCGTAGCCCCAGGTCGTGGCCATCCCGGTGGCCGCGCGGATCACCTCGCGCAGGCCGGCGACGGCCTCGTCGATCCCATCGTTCTCAGGACCACAGGTGGGCAGATAGCCGAGCAGGGCCACGTAGTGCGGCGGCTCGGCATCCAGCAGCGCCTTGAGCGCCGCGTCATCGGCGGGCGCGATCTCCGGCAGGGCACCGGAGGCGAGCACCTTGCCGGTGTTGTCCTTGGCCTCCTGCACGTTGGGCTGGTCGAACGGGTTGATCTCGAGCGCCCAGCCCGCGACCGCAACCCCGAACTCGGCGATGAAGAACAGGCGGCCGAGGTCGGTGCGCTCGCCAGTCGTGAACGTCAGCGTGGGCTGCCCGGCGCCGGTGAGGGCGTCGACCGCAGCATCCAGGCTCGCGTCCGGCTGGTCGCCGTTGCGCAGGTAGATGAAGACGCGGTCATCGCCGTACACGCCCGGATCGCCGAGCGGCTCATCGGCGATCGGGAGGATGCCGCGTCCCTGTTTGCCGGTGGACTCCGCCACCAGCTGCTCGGCCCAGAGCCCGAAGCTGCCGATCGGCTCGGAGACGATGAAGGTGAGCTTGTCGCGGCCGCGGCGCGCCAGCTCACCGATCGTGGCCCCGAGCCACAGGCCCGAGTTGTCGGCCGCCTGGCCCCAGTGCGCGCAGGTCTGCTCGCCCGCCTGGGCGCTGCGCA
>JAJYHG010000005.1 GCA_021784895.1 Actinomycetes bacterium | reverse complement strand
GCGCTCGCAGCGCCCGCGTGCTGCAACAGGGGATGGCGGATGCGGACGATCCGCTGTTCCTGAGCCTGCTGACGCTGGACGCTGGCGCGTTCGGCCAGCTGCACCAGGGGATCCTGGCCGACGCGGATCAGGTCAGGATCCTGCGCAGCGTGCTGATGAAGCCCGAGCACGAAATTGCGGTGAAATGGCTGCACCAGCGCCTCGAGGCGCTGGTGCATGCGTGATCTCGGCACCGTCGCCGGTGCCCGGCGCTCAGGCGGGCTCGGTCCCGGCCGTTGGTGCCAGCTCCAGGTCTGCGGCGACGGGAACGTCGCAGAAGTGCAGGTGGTGGCGGCCGATCACGATCTCGTCGCCGTCCGCGAGCGCGCTCCACTCGACGCGCTCGCCGTTCACGAACACGCCGTTGAGGCTGCGGTCGTCGACGACGCGCAGGCCATCTGGCTGGCGCACGATCAGCGCATGGCGACGCGACACGGTCGGATCATCGAAGCGGATGTCAGCGGCGAGGCTGCGTCCGATCCGGGTCCACTCACGGTCGAGCGTGAATGCGATCACGTCACCATCGCTGCCGCGGTAGGCCAGGTACTGGCCGGGGATGTCGATCCCGTCACGCAGCTCCGCGATCCAGTCCTGGTCACCCGACTCTGGCAGGATGCTCTGCTCTGAAGTCAGCCCGACCTTTGCAGTTGGGTCTGTCGTCCAAGCCTCCATGGTCATCTCCTCTGGGCGGTGGACATGACGTGCCGGGGCTGGCACGTCCCATCATGATAGTCAGCCGATCAGCCGCTGCCACTGTGTTCCACACGGTTCTTCATCAGTGCTTATCCACAAGCGGGTGGCGACCGGCCGGCAAAGCCGTCTTGCAGGAGTTCTCTCTTCCCGTCCGAATGCCATCTCATGCAAGAGACCAACGAAATGCCCGCGCTCGAGCTCGCGCTGCTGCGCCGCAGCCTCGGGGAGATTGCCGGCCGGGTTGAGCACTGCGACGGTTGCGGGCGGGCACTGCTGATCGGTGAGCGCGTCTACGAGTTCGAGGGCCGTGGGCGGCGCTGCGCCCTGTGCGCCGATCGCGAGCGCCAGGCCCCCGCGGACAGCCACACCGTTCACACCGCCGCCCACGGGCACTCGATCAGGCTGCTGGACCGCCGGCCCGCCAAGCGGGCGGCATAGCCACGCGCTGGGCCTCAGTGCGGCGCGACCCCGTACACTGGCGCTCAGCGTGCAAGCCTTCACCGTCACGACCGACATCGCCCTGCCGCGCGAGCAGGTGTTCGAATACCTGGCTGACATCGCCAACCACGCCGAGTTCACCGACCACTACCTGGTCGACTGGCATCTGACCCGAGAGGACAGCCACGGGCTGGGTGCGGGCGCGCGGTTCCGGGTGAAGGCGCCGCTCAACCGCTTCGCCTGGGCCGACATGACGCTCGCCGAGCTGGAGGCGCCGGTGCGGCTCGTGGAGCGCGGGCGCGGCGGCAAGTTCAACCGCGTCAGGATGATCGGCACCTACACGCTCGCGGAGCTGGACGCGGGCAGCACCCGGGTCCAGTACAGCTTCGAGACCGATGCCAAGGTGCTCTCGGACGTGATCGGCGAGAGCCTCGGCGGCCGCGCCTGGACCAAGCGCAAGGCGAAGCGCTCGCTGCGGCGCCTGCGCGCGATCCTCGAGCAGGGCCGCATGCGGGGCCAGCGGCCGACAGTTGCCGCACGCTGAGCGCCGACTCTATAAACTGCGCTCGCGTGACGACCCTGCGAAACCAGCGCCCGGTCCTGTCGCGCCTGGGGCTGCGGCGCCTGCCGATGCTATTCGCCGTTGGCGTGGTCGCTCTCGGCGTCAGCGGGTGTGCCATCGCCGGGCGGCCCGCCCGCCCGCGCAACGTCACTGCGGTTGAGCTGGCCAACGGCGCCGAGCCGTACTTCTGGGCCGGCCCGGTCACTTATCAGGTGCAGGTCTCACGCCAGCTGAACCCGTTTGACACCTATGACGTGCAGTACATGGCCGGTGTCAAGACGGCCCAGGACCTGAATGCGCAGCAGTTCTGGTTCGGGGTCTTCCTGTGGGCCAAGAACCAGACGAATCACAACGTGCAGACGGCCGACAAGTTCCGGCTGCTGGATTCGGCCGGGGACGTCTTCTACCCGGTGCACCTCAACCCCAGCATCAACCCCTTCGCCTGGACATCGCAGACACTCAGCCCAGGTGCCGTCGAGCCGGCCGACGGCAGCATCGCGGCCGCGATGTCGACCGCGGGCGGCATGATCCTCTTCAAGCTGAACCAGGGCGTCTACGCCAACCGCCCGCTGACGCTGCAGGTCTTCGCGCCCGGCAGCTCCAAGCCGTCAGACGTGTCGCTGGACCTCTAGCGCTGTCTACAGGCCGAGCGCGTCGACCAGCATCTGCCTGACCGTCGGCGCCGCTGTCTGGGCGCCGTAGCCCCGGCCCGGGAAGAGCGCGCAGACCACCACCTTGGGGTTGCCGACCGGGGCGTAGGCGACAAACCATGAGTCCGTCAGCTTGTACTGGCTGTTGTTGGCCTTGCCGAAGGTGTCCCGCAGCTCCGCGGTGCCGGTCTTGCCGGCCACGGTCACGCCCGCGATCTGTGCCGAGGTGCCGGTGCCGTAGCGCACAACCGCCTCCATCATCGACTGCACCTCGCCGGCCACCTTCGCTGAGGCGACGTTCACGAAGCGGGGTTTCTGCCCGTAGCGCATGGTCGGCAGTGGCCGCCGGCCGCCGTCGGCGATGGTCGCGGCCGCGTCGGCCATCTCGAGCGTGGTGGCCTGCACCTTGCCCTGGCCGATGGCCGAGGCGCCGACCGCCACCGCATCGCCGATCTTTGCGGCAGATGGGATCCTGCTGCGGGTCACGCCCGTGATTCCCGTGGGTCGGTCGAAGCCGAACCGCTTGGCCATCGCCACCAGCCGCGCCGCCCCGAGCTGTACGCCCAGCGGCGCGAACGTGGTGTCGCAGGAGACCGCGAAGGCGTTCAAGAGTGTGCCGCCGCAGTACTCGCCGGCCGCATCGTGCAGCCGGAAACCGTCGATCAGGATGCTCGAGAGCACCGGATAGGTGGTCGTCGGGGTTGTGATCCCGGCGGTCAGCGCGGCGGTCGCAGTCACGATCTTGAAGGTCGAGCCCGGAGGCTGGATGTCGCCCCAGGCGATCCCGGCCGCCGCCTCCACCGCTCCGGTGCGCGGGTTCATGACCGTGATCCCGCCGTAACGACCGGCGAGACCCGCGATCGTGTCCTGCTCGAGTGCCGGCTGGATCGAGGTGCGGACGGTTGTGCCAGGGACGGGCGCGGTGCGTGCGAGCACCGTGCTGCCGGCAAGCAGTTCACCGCCGGGGCGTCCCGCAAGCTGGCGCTGGAAGACCTGCTCGAGCCCGTCGAGGCCAACCTTCGCGCCGGGCGGGTACCCTTCCCGCGCAAACTGCTGTGCCTCGGCTGGCGGAATCGGCCCGAGCGTGCCCGCGATCGAGTCGGCGATCTGAGGGATGGGGCTCGCGAGGCTGCTGCCCTGCGCCAGCACCTGGCCGTCCGCGGCCAGCAGGGAGCCGCGCGGCCCCAGTGCCGTCTGGCGTGACAGCGACTGACCCAGGTGCAGCCCCGGGAACAGCAGCGACGAGTCAAAGACGATCCGGGTTGAGCTGCCGCTGCCTGCAAGCGGCAGCTCGAGCACTGCCGCCAGCCGGCCAAACACGCGCGTGCGCACCGCGAAGGGCACGCGCGCCAGATCGCCGCTGACGCTCACCGGTCCGCGCCGCCGGAGGCCCAGCAGCGTGGCCGTCTGGGCGGCGGCGCGCAGCCGGGCGCTGAACGCGCTGCGGCTGACGCGCTGTTGCGAGGCGGGAGTCAAGAGCGCCCACATGGCGCCGTATTCGGAGTGCTCGTAGGCGTTCGCGTAGCGTCCGATCACGGCTCGCTCGGCCGGGCCGGCGCCACCCAGGAGCGCCAGCGCGCCGACGCTGACCGCACCCGCTCCGAGCAGGAGCGGGGCCAGATGCGTGAGGGCTCGTCGGCGCCGGGAGCTGCGCCGGGGTGGGTTCGCCTTTGCTGCTATGTCCGCAAACGGTAGTAAAAGCCTGGCGGTATCAGTGCCGCACCGGCTCGCCAGCCTGCCGTCGGGATGACCTCTAAGCTCACCGCCAATGGCTGTAGCTGACCTGGTGATCATCGTGCTGGTCGCGCTGCTCGCGCTCGGGGGCTTTGCGCGCGGCTTCGTGGTCGGCGCCGCGGCGCTCGCGGGCTTCGTAGCCGGCGGGCTGCTTGGGTCGCGAGTCGCGCCGCTGGTCCTCTCCGGGGGCGCGCACTCACCGTATGCGGCGCTCGTCAGCCTGGGTGGTGCGGTACTCGTCGGCGGTGTTTTTGCGTCGGTGTTTGAGGGTGTCGCGCGGCGTCTGCGCCGGCTCGTGTGGCTGCCTGGCCTGCGGATTGCCGACGGCCTGCTCGGCGCGCTCCTGGCTGCCTGCCTCGGGCTCGCCCTGGCCTGGATCGCGGGGGCGGCGATGCTCCAGGCCGGCAGCCAGCTCAGCCTGCCCGCCGGCGTGCGGCGCAGCATCGGGCACTCGGTCATCCTGCGAGCCCTCGACCGGCTGCTGCCACCCTCCGGGCCGCTGCTCAACGCGCTCGGCCGGATCGACCCGCTGCCCGGAGTGAGCGCGCGAATCGCGAGCGTCGCGGCTCCGAGTCCGGGGATCGTGGCAGCGGCGGGCGTGCGCGCCGCCTCGGCGTCGGTCGTGCGGGTCCTGGGCACGGCCTGCAGCCTCGGCATCGAGGGCAGCGGCTGGGTGGCCGGCCCCGGCCTCGTGGTGACCAACGCCCATGTGGTGGCCGGCGAGCACGACACGACCGTGCAGCCTGGCGGCGTGGGCACCGGGCTGGCGGCCACGGTGGTCGTGTTCGACCCCCACAACGACATCGCCGTGCTGCGCGTCCCGGGGCTTGACGCCGCAGCCCTACGGCTGGCCAGCGGGCCAGCCGTAGGGGAGTCAGCGGCGATCCTCGGCTTCCCGCTCGACGGCTCCTTCGACGCGCAGCCCGCACGGCTCGGCGCGACGCAGCTGACGGACACCACCAACGCCTACGGGGCCCCGACGCTGCGGCTGATCAGCTCTGTGCGCGGCCTGGTCAGGCCGGGCAACTCCGGCGGTCCGCTGGTGGCCGCAGACGGACAGGTGATCGGCACCATCTTTGCCGAGATCACCAACGCCCCCGTGCATGAGCCGAGCGGGCTCGCGGTGCCCGACAGCGTGGTCCGCGGTGAGCTGCGCAGGGCCCAGAGCGCGACGGCGCCGGTCAGCACCAGAGGTTGCGCCGAGTAAGGCCACGGCTGGAGCCGGCCGGTGGATCGCTACGCTGCTTGACCCATGGAGAAGACCCTCGTGATCGCGGAGAAGCCGTCGGTCGGGCGTGACCTGAGCAAGGTGCTGCCGGGGCCGTTCGTGAAGGGCGAGGGCACGCTCGAGGGGCCCGAGCACATCGTCACCTGGGCGGTCGGGCACCTTGTGCAGCTCAGATCTCAAGTGGCGGATGTCTGACCTGCCGATCGTGCCCAAGAAGTTCAAGCTCGTGGTGCGTGACGAGCGCTCGCGCAAGCAGATGAACGTGGTCAAGCGTGAGCTTGGCCGTGAGGATGTCGCCTCGGTCATCAACGCCTGCGATGCCGGGCGTGAGGGCGAGCTGATCTTCGCCTACCTCTACGAGAAGGCGGGCAGCAGGCTGCCCGTCAAACGGCTGTGGCTGAACTCGATGACCGCGGCCGCGATCAGCGATGCCTTCGCCGCGCTGCGCCCGTCGCAGGAGTTCGCCACGCTCGAGCAGGCGGCTCGCTCGCGTTCCGAGGCGGACTGGATCGTGGGCATGAACGCCAGCCGCGCCGCGACGATTCGCTTGCGCAGCTCCTTCGACGGTGCCGTCAGCCTCGGTCGCGTGCAGACGCCGACGCTGGCGATCCTCGCCCGCCGCGAGCAGGAGATCCGTGACTTCCGCCCGGAGCCCTACTGGGTCGTCGACGCCCGCTTTCTGGCTGGCGCTGAGCGGGTCGGCGACGCCGAGCGCCAGCGCGCCTACGACGGACGCTTCCACGCCGGCGCGAACCCGCGGATCGCCACGCAGGCGGAGGCGGAGGCGGTCGTGGCCGCCTGCGACGGTGCCAGCGGCACGATCACCAAGGTCGACAAGCGCGAGTCCCGGGATCGTGCGCCGCTGCTCTACGACTTGAGCTCGCTGCAGCGCGATGCCTCCTCGCGGTACGGCTTCTATGCACGCCGCACGCTGGCGGCGGCGCAGCGTCTCTATGAGGAGCACAAGGCGCTCACCTACCCGCGTACGAGCAGCCGCTACATCACCAGCGACATGGTCGCCGAGATCAAGCCGATCGCCGCGCTCGTTGGCGGCCAGCGTGAGTACGCGGCGGCGGCGCGCTACGTCACCGGGCTCGACGTGCTGCCGCTCGGCAGGGTGGTCAACAACGAGAAGGTGACCGACCACCACGCGATCATCCCGACGCTCGCTGACCGTCACCCGGTCGAGAAGATGGATGAGGACGACCGGCGCATCTACGACCTCGTGGTGCGGCGCTTCCTCGCGGTCTTCCATCCCGAGGCGGTGTTTGAGAACACGCGCGTGGAGACCACGGTCGCGGGCCAGCACGTCTTCCGCACGCGCGGAAAGCTGCTGCTCGTCCCGGGCTGGCGTGGGGTTTATGGTGAAGGTGTCAGCCCCTTGGCCGCCGACGCCGGCGCCGAGGAGGATGATGAGGGCGCCGACCAGCAGCTGCCAAGTCTCGAGCAGGGTGAGCGCGCCGCCGTCAAGCGTGTCGCGCTCAGCGCCAAGGAGACCAAGCCGCCGCGGCGCTACTCCGACGGCACCCTGATCGATGCGATGGAGACGGCCGGCCGGCTGGTCGACGACGAGGAGCTGCGCGAGGCGATGAAGGACTCGGGGATCGGCACGCCCGCGACCCGCGCCGCGATCATCGAACGGCTGCTGCAGGTCGGCTACATCGAGCGCGATGGCCGGGCGCTGGTGGTCACCGAGAAGGGGCTGAACGTGATCCGCCTGCTCGGCGAGCACGCGCTCACCTCGCCGTCGCTGACGGGTGAGTGGGAACACCGGCTGGCACGGATCGAGACGGGCGGGGACACGCGCGCGGCGTTCATGGCCGACATCGCGAAGTTCGCGCAGGAGACCGTCGCGCAGCTCGACACGACGCTCAAGGACGTTCGCATTCCGCGCGCGAACCTCGGGCCCTGTCCGGTCTGCGGCCAGGACATCATCGAAAACCGCAAGGGCTACTCGTGCTGGTCGCGCGAGGATCCCGGCTGCGGCTTCGTGATCTGGAAGGCCAAGGCGGGCAAGAACCTCACCACCCAGGTCGCGCGCGAGCTGATCAAGACGGGCCGGACGGCGCGCCCGGTGACCGGTTTCAAGAGCCGCGCGGGCCGGAGCTTCCGCTCGCGCCTCGCGCTCATGCAGACCCCTGAGGGGCGCTGGCGGGTGGAGTTCGACGAGCCATGGGCCAGGGCGGGCAGCAAGCCGCCCGAGGCCGACGAGCTCGCCGGCGGTGAGGCGGCGGCCAGTGCCGCGGCCGGCCGGGAGCCGGGCGGCGAGCAGGCCGCCGCGGCCTGAGCCTGCGCGGCGGGGCTCGCACGGCGGGGCGCGCGCGGTGGGCGGGCCGGAGCGGGCGCTGTCAGTCCAGCGGCAGGTCGATCGCGAAGGCGGCGCCGCCCGCCGCCGAGTCGGTGACGTGCACCGAGCCGTGGTGTGCCTCGCTGATCGCCTGCACGATCGCGAGTCCGAGGCCGGCGCCGCCGGCGGCTCGCGAGCGCGCCTTGTCGGTGCGGTAGAAGCGTTCGAACACGCGCAGGCGCAGCTCCGGCGGGATGCCGGGGCCGTTGTCGCTCACGGTGATCCTCACCGTGCCGGCCCGGCGCCGGACCACGTCCACGCGCACCAGCCCGTCCGGTGGCTGGGTGTGTGTGATCGCGTTGCGGGCGAGGTTACGCAGCGCCTGAGCCAGCCGGTCGGGGTCGGCCCGCACCGTCACCGGCTCGAGCTGCCCGATCTCGAAGTTGCGCTCGGCGATCAGGCTGAGCCCGTCCCAGAGCTCGGTCACCAGTTCTTCGAGCGCGACGTCAGTTGGGTGCAGGAAGTCGATCCGATCCGATTGCGCCAGGACCAGCAGGTCGTCAACGAGCCTCGTCAGCCGTGCGATCTCAGCCTCCATCAGGTGCTGGACGCGCTCGAGCTCGGCCGCCGAGAGCGACCCGTCGTCACGGTCGCCGCCGGTCAGGACGTCGATCTGCCCGCGCAGTACGGTCAGTGGGGTGCGCAGCTCGTGGGAGGCGTCGGCGACGAACTCCCGCTGTGCCGCAAACGCTGTGGACAGGCGGTCGAGCATGTGATTGAGCGCGTCGGCGAGCGCTTCGAGCTCGTGGCTGGTACCGGTCGGCAGGTGGATGCGCGGGCTCAGCTCGCCCGCGTCGATGCGAGCCGCGACCTCCGCTGAACGGCGGATTGGCGCCGTCACCCTGGCACCCATCAGGTAGGCCGCGATCATGGCCGTGATCAGGCCGATCACGCCCGCCAGCTCAAACGAGCCCCGGACGATCTGCTGGGCATGAGCGACGGTGGCAAGCGTCTCGCCCGCGCCGGCATAGGTCCGGTGACCGTCGACCGAGAACGCAACCTCATACAGGCGCACGCGCCCCGTGTCGGCGGCGAGCGTCGTCTGATAGCCCGGGTGTGGGTGCGTCAGCCCGCCGTCACTCGCGTTCTCGGAACGCTGCTTGGCGTGGGTCTCGTGTCCGTCACCGGCCTCTGTGCCGAACAGCTCCGGATGGTTGCTGGCAGCCCCCACCCCGGGGATCAGCGCGAACAGCAGCAGCGCCGAGTTGCGGTACGGCTGTGAGCCGGCGAAGCTCCGGGCGTTGGCCAGTGCGGCGCGCAGCGACGGCTTGCTGTGCTCGAGGATCTCATCGCGCATCTGGATCGCGCTCGAGCGGATCGAGCGGTCGATCTGCGCCTCCAGCTGGGACCCGGTTGACTGGTACACGAACGCGAAGGTCGCTCCCAGTACCACGGCCACGACCGCGGCCACCAGCAGCATCAGCCGGGCGCGGAGGCTGCTCGGAAGCGACGGCCAGCTCAGCTGGCCTCCTCGTCGAAGCGGTATCCAACCGACCTCACCGTCGTGATCGGGGCCGGCCGCGCCGGGGTGCGCAGCTTCCGTCGCAGGTATCCGATGTAGACCTCCAGCACGTTCGTCCCGGGGTCGTGGCTGTATCCCCAGACGGCGCGCAGGATCTCTTCGCGTGAGAGCACGTGCGGCCGGTGCTGGGCGAGGTAGACGAGCAGCTCAAACTCGGTCGTCGACAGGCGCACCGGCCGGTCGTCGACCAGCACCTGGCGTGAGACCAGATCGATCCGCATGCTCTCGGTGCGGATGGTCGTGGTTCCGCGCGAAGCGGTCCGCAGCTGCGCCCGGATGCGAGCCGCCAGCTCGCCGACTGCGAACGGCTTGACCAGGTAATCCACCGCGCCCCCGTCGAGCCCGGCGATGCGGTCCTCCACCTCGCCGCGCGCGGTCAGCAGGATCACCGGCAGCTCGGGGCGCTGGGTGTTCAGGTGGCGCAGCACATCCTGCCCGCTCAGCTTGGGCAGCATCAGATCGAGCACCACGAGCTCCACGTCGGGCTCGAGTGCCCTGTCCAGCCCGGTCTCGCCGTCGCCTGCGGAGATCACCTCGAGCCCTTGGCGCCGAAGGCCCCGCTCGACAAAGTCGACGATCCCCGGCTCATCCTCGACCACCAGGATCATGGCGGCATGATAAGGGCCGGTGGATCGCATCGCCGCAACCGCGGCGATTACGAGACTTTTCTCACAGCCCTGTCAGCGCCTCTTTAGGCACCATTAGAAGACTCAGGCCGTGGCTCTGACCGACAGATACGCGCCGCCACGGGCTCGCATCGTCCGGCGCTCACGCCGCCGTCGGCTGCTCGGTGGCGGTACCGACGGCAATGAGCAGCTGACCGCGATCACCGCTGTGATCCTGCTGGTCCTGTTTGCCCTGCTCGGCATCACGATCATCGGGATCGTGCAGCTGCTCTGGCTGCACCTGTTCCTCGGCGTGCTGCTGGTCGGGCCGGTGCTGCTCAAGCTGAGCAGCACCGGCTATCGCTTCGTTCGCTACTACACCCGTGACTTCGCCTATCAGCGCAAGGGGCCGCCGCAGCCGCTGATGCGCCTGCTGGGCCCGTTCGTGGTCGTCTCCACGGTCGCGGTCTTCTTCACCGGACTGCTGCTGCTGCTGGCCGGGCCGGGATCGTCGCTGATGCTCCGCGATCTGCACAAGCTGAGCTTCTTCGCCTGGTTCGCCGCCGTCGGCGCTCACGTGCTCGGCCACATCCAGGAGCTCCCGGATGCGCTGCGGGCGGTGAGCCGCGGGGAACGGCGCGCACGGCGCCGTCATGGCACGGGCCGCCAGGTGTGGCCGGCGCCT
>JAJYHG010000089.1 GCA_021784895.1 Actinomycetes bacterium | reverse complement strand
CGGCAGAGCCGCATAGCCCCACGGCCGCGCCCGCGGCGCCGATACCAGTCGTGACCGCGCCGTCGGCGCTGGCCGCGCCGACGGCGGCGCCAAAGCCAGGCGCCGCCGGAGCAGACCGGGACGCCGCCGGCCAAGCTGCGAGCGGTGCGGAGCTCAACCTGCTGGCCGCTCGCGTCGCGTCGCTCGAGGCCACGGTGGGGCGGCTTGCTGAGCTGCTCGAGCAGCTGACCGGCGAGCCGCTAGGTCGGTAGCGCCAGCCCGACCAGGAAGGTCGCGCCGCCGACGATGATGCCGGCCAGCGTCATCTCTAGGCCGGCCGCCCACCAGGTGCGCAGCGTCACCAGTGACTTGGCGGCGCCGACCAGGAAGTGGGCGATGATCGACACGCTGGCCGAGATCGCGATCCCGAGCGCCCCGTGAGTGAAGATGAAGGGGATCACCGGGATCATCGCGCCGAGGCCGGTGGAGATGCCGGCGGCGATCGCCGCCTGGCCCGGGTTCGAGCCGCCCGCGTCGGTGATCCCGAACTCCTCGACGGCGATCGCCCGCAGCAGCGCGTCAGGATTACGCGACAGCTGCTCGGCCATCGCGTCGGCGGTCGCCTGGTCGATCCCCTTGAGCTGGTAGAAGAGCGAGAGCTCATCGCGCTCCTCCTCGGGGTGCTGCTCGATCTCCGCGCGCTCGCGCGCCAGGTTCGCCTGCGCGACCTCGGCCTCGGAGCGCTCGGCCAGGAAGGCGCCGGTCGCCATCGAGAGCATCGAGGCGATCGCGCCAGCAGCGCCGGCGGTCAGCACAAAGCTTGAGCCGCCGGTCGCGCCGGAGACGCCCGCGACGATCCCGAACACCGCCGCGAGCCCGTCGTTGGCGCCGTAGATTGCGCCGCTGATCCAGCCACCACCGGTACGGTGCCAGTTCTCGCGTCCGAGGATCTTGTTCAGGCGCGTCTTGGCGCGCTGCTGGCTTGGCGTCAGCTCGGGTCCGGCGCCGCCGTTGCTCGAGCGCATCTCGTTGACCGTCTGCGAGTGCGAGCGTTCCTCGTGGCGGATGGCGTGCAGCAGCTGGTCGGTGGTCGTGTCGCCGGTCGGGTGGTTGTAGAGGCCCGCGACCTCTTCGTCCTCGGCCGCTTCGCGCGCGGCCAGCAGGCGGTCAACCGGCGCCAGCCGTGCCTGCAGGCGTGCAAACCAGGAGAGCCTGACCGTGTCCGGGGAGGGAACCTCGATACCGAGCTCGCGCATGCGGAACTCCAGACGTTCGCGGTGGCTGGCTTCGGCGGCTGCCATCCTGCCCATGATCTCGGCCTCGCGGGCCGGCAGGCGGCGGGCGATCAGCTCATATGTGGCGCGGGCGCGGATCTCGCCGCTCCAGGCCTTCAGCAGCCGCTCGCGGACGGCGGCATCGACGGTGGTCGGGGTCGGTTGCAAGTCGCTCATCGTGGCCTCCAGGGCTGGTCGGGAGCAGGGTAACGCGACCTGCCGGGGCGGCGTCTGCTTTGGTCTCCCTAAGCGGATCTGCGAGCTGGCGTGAGCGGAAGCCACGCTCCGCGGTGTTGGCGGAACGGGGCTGAGCCCTCAGCGGGCGCTCGGTTCAGACAGCGCAGGTAAAGCCTCGCCGGATCCGGGACGCTGCTCGGTGTCCCGGCAGGCCAGCGCGATTGCTCCCAGCACGCCGGCCTTCTCGCCGAGCGCAGGTGCTACCAGGTAGTGCGTGAGGCCATGATCCAGCGCCGGACTCTGAAGGTAGTTTCCGAGCAGAGCTTCGAGATCCTCACGCACCAGCGATAGCAGCCGCGGCTGCGCCGTCACGCCACCTCCGAGGATGATGCGCTCCGGTGCCACGGCGAAGATGACGTTTGCCAGGCCGGCGGCGATGTACTGGGCCTCGAGCGCCCAGGCGGGGTGTTCCGGCTCGAGCTGCTCGGCGGGGCGCCCCCAGCGTGCCGCCAGTGCCGGCCCGCACGCGAGACCCTCCAGACAATCGCCGTGGTAGGGGCAAACACCGGGGAATGGATCCTGCGAGAGGTCGTGAGGGACACGCATGTGCCCCACCTCCGGGTGCGTGATCCCGTGCCATGGTTGGTCGTGGAGCAGGAGCCCCACGCCGATGCCTGTACCGACGGTCATGTAGGCCAGCGACGCGATGCCTTCGCCCGCTCCCCAGCGCTGCTCGCCGAGCGCGGCAGCGGCGACATCCGTCTCGAGCAGCACCTTGACGCCGAGCTCTCGCTCCAGCACACGTCCCACTGAGGCGTGGCTCCAGCCGGGTTTGGGGGTGACCAGTACCTCGCCCCAGGTCGGCGAATGTGGGTCGAGATCAACCGGGCCAAACGACCCAACGCCGATCACCGGAACCTGCGGTGCCCGGCGGAAGAACTCGACGATCCTGGACAGCGTCTCCTGCGGGCTGGTGGTTGGCCACCGCCCACTGACCGTTATCGATCCAGTGCAGGAGCCGACTGCGCATACACACCAGCTGCCGCCGGTCTCGACTCCACCGACGAGCTTCACGCCCGCAAGGCTCCGCGAGTGGTGACCGCGCAACCGTCAGCGGGCCGCGCTGCGGTGCAGCGGTGCCCAGGACGGGTCCCGGATCCTGGCTTACCGGCCGATGCGTGCACAGCCCAATTGTGCCCTCCGGCGGGACTCCTCTCCGCTGGAACCGGCCAGTGATGGCTGCAGGTCACGCCGGACGCTCCACGCCGGCTGCCTGAACGGTCGGGCTTGCAGCCGCGATGGCGGGTGCACCGCCGGGCGCAGGCGTTGCGCCGCCACGCAGAGACGCCCCGGTTTGCAGGTCGAAAAAGTGCATCCGCTCTGGGTCGAAGCTCAAGGTCACACGCTCGTTACGCGCGATCAGCGAGTCCTCCTTGAGGCTCGCCACGATGATCGCGGCGTCCTCGTGGCCGAGCGGCAGATCGGGGGCTTCGGTGGCCGCCTCAGCGTTGACGCGCGCGGCCGCGACCTCGATGTGCGCCAGTATCTCTGAGCCGAGTCCCTCGGCGACGCGGACATCACCGGCCAGGCCGGTGGGGTATTGGCCGCCAGTGACCGTCACGGCATTGGGTCTCACGCCGACCGCCACGGTGGTTCCCAGCGCGGCGCGGATCCCTGGATTGGCGTTCAACGTGCTGGCTGGCAGAGGAAACGTGTAGTCACCGATCTGGCAGGCCACGTGATCATCGACCCGGACTAGGCGGGCTTTCAGGATGTTCATCGCGGGGCTGCCGATGAAGGTGGCGACAAAGAGATTGGCTGGGTAAGCGTAGATCTGCTGCGGCGTGTCGAGTTGCTGCAGCAGCCCGCCATTCATGACCGCCACACGGTCGGCCATGGTCATCGCCTCCACCTGATCGTGTGTCACATAGACGGTCGTGACATTCAGCTCACGCTGGAGCCTCGCAATCTCTGTACGCATGCGCACGCGGAGGCGGGCATCGAGGTTGGACAGCGGTTCGTCCATGAGGAAGGCCTGTGGCTCGCGGACGATCGCCCGTCCCATCGCGACCCGCTGGCGCTGACCGCCCGAGAGCTGGCTGGGCTTGCGGTCGAGTTCGTTGCTCAGACTGAGCATCGCGGCCGTCTTTGCGATTCGCTCGCGGCGCTCGGCCTTTTTCATGCCACGCACCTTCAAGCCGTACCCAATGTTGTCAGCGACGCTCATATGCGGGTAGAGGGCGTAGTTCTGGAACACCATCGCAATGTCGCGCTCTCGCGGCGGAGTTTCGTTGACACGCTTGCCGGCGATTCGGATCTCGCCCTCGGAAATATCCTCAAAGCCAGCGAGCATCCTCAGGGCGGTGGTCTTGCCGCAACCCGACGGACCGACGAGGACCAGAAACTCCCATCGGTGACTGTGAAGCTGAGGTCACGAAGCGTCCAGTTTTTCTGGTCGTAGCTCTTACTGACTGTGTCAAATTCAAGCGATGCCATCTTTCTCCCTCTCTCTAAGCACTATTCAAGCACTATGGCTCACTGACTTTCGCTCGCGCTGGATTTCAACCGGCAACCTGGCAATGCGTGCTCTGATGCGCGGTTGTGCCTACACTGCCTACAGGCTTCGCGTCCGCAGTGACTGTGTTCGTGTCGCGGCGGTGGAGGCGCAGCGGGTCAGATAGCTCTCCCACGAACTCGCCGTTGTTCTCGAGGATGAAGCACATAAAACGGGTGTCGTGCGGGCCAAGCTTCACGAGCTTGCCGGCGTAACCGATTCCGGGCTGGCTGCCGGCGGTCCGGATCGGCCGGGAGGGAAATTGAAATGGGCCAAACGGAGAGGCTGAGGATAGTGCGAAAGTGCCCGTCTGACCGGGTTCCCTGAGACGTTCGCGGCGAAGCAGTGAGTGGTCCTTGTCGTGGCAGGAGACCAGCAGCTTGTAGCCGTCTCCGATGCGGACCAGTTGGGGCACCTCAGCCTGCGCAACCTCTCCCGGCTGGGTTATGGGCGGCCCGATCTCCCATGAGATCAGGTCCGCGGACTGGGCGTGGGCCACGACGCCGGCGCCGTCGGTCGGACCGGTCGGCACGCGAGCGCTGAGGAGCGCGTGGAAGAGGCCATCCTCAGCCACGCGGACCAGATATGGGTCCCGCCATGATTCCTGGCGGGAGCCGGCGTGGGCGCGCGTTTCGTACCAGCGCGGATCGGCCTCGAGCACAGGGTTGCGAGGATCCTTCTGCCAGTGGGTGAGATCACTCGAGACAGCCAGGCCGATGCGCTGCACGAGGCCCGCCTCGGCGGTGCTGATGCCGGTGTAGAGCATGTGCCAGAGGCCACGGTGCTGGATCACGCTACCCGTCCAGATGGCAAGGTCGTCCCATGATCCGCTGGGCCCTGGATGGAGCGCGTCGGGCAAAGTCTGCCAATCGGTCAGGTCTGTCGACACAGCATGCCCGACGGTGGCGTTGTGGTGGCGCAGGTCCGGGTCACCGAGTGCACGCGGCGCTTGCAGGTAGAACACGTGGTGGCATCCGGCGTCATGGGCAAGCCAGAAGTCCCAGACCCACTTGTCGGCCAGTCTGAGCGCCACGGCTAGCCCTTGACCGCACCCTGGAGCATGGCCCGGATGAATTGGCGCTGGAAGATGATGTAGACCAGCACCATCGGGGCGAGAATCAGGAGCGAGCCGGCGGCCAGCAGCGGGATGTTGTCGCTGTACTGACCCTGGAAGGCGCCGAGAGCGCCGGCCATCGTGCGGCTGTCGACGTTTGTGGGGACCAGTACCAGCGGCAGTAGGAACTGGTTCCAGGTCCAGATCGTGGTGATGATCACCAAGGAGATGATGGCCGGACGCGCCAGCGGCACCTGGAGGCCCCAGAAGATCTGCCAGGTGGTCGCACCATCGCTGCGCGCTGCCTCCGTGAGTGAGCGCGGGACGTTCACGAAGTGGGCGCGCATCCAGTAGACGCTGAACGGCATGAAGAGGCCGATCAGCGGCAGGATGACCGCCATGCGCGTGTCGATCAGGTTGAAGCTGTTGAGTTCGTAGTAGAGCGGGATGATGATGCCCTCGAGCGGGAGTGTCAGGCCGATCAGGAACAGGAGCATCACGGCCCGCCCGCCGAACACCCGCAGCTGACCCAGCGCAAAGCCTGCCATGGTCGCGATCACGACCGTGATCGGGACCGTGCCCAGAACGATCAGCGCGCTGGATTTGAGGATGGGGCCGAGGTTGGCGACGTTCCACGCGTTGATGAAGTTCTGCCACTGTGGATGCGCCGGCCAGCTGAGGCCCGTCGGGAAGGTGCCGACAGGATGCAGAGCGGCGGTGAACAGGCTGATGAACGGCAGCAGCGTCCAGAACATCAGCACCACCAGCATCACTCGGCCGCCGTAGGCGGTCGCACGCGACGAACTCATGACTCGTTCCCCCGGTTCACGTACCACTGGATCGGCACGATGCAGATGACGACCAGCACGACCAGGACGATCGCCAGCGCCGAGGCGAGGCCGACCTGGCGGTTGGTGAACGCCAGTAGGTAGATCTCCAGGCCGGGGACCATGGTCTGGTTCGCGGGCCCGCCCTGGGTCGAGATGTACACGATGTCAAAGGCCGAGAGCGCGGCGATCATCGTCACCGTCAGGCAGACGCCTATCTCCTGACGGAGGCTCGGCAGCGTGATGTCAAAGAACTCGCGTACGGGCCCAGCGCCGTCAAGCTGCGAGGCTTCGTACAGGGAGGGGTCGATCTTGCCCATGCCAACTGTCAGCAGGACCGTGCAGAAGCCGAGCATGACCCAGATCCCGATGAGACCGACGCCCGGCAGTGCGTACTTGAACGATCCCAGCCATGCCTGCTGCGCGACGCCCAAGCCGACCAGCTTGAGGAGCGCATCGACCGGCGCGTAGAAGATCTGGTTGATCGCCCCGTCGTAGCCGAGCAGCCAGCTCCAAGCGATGCCGGCGGCGACCAGTGCCACCACCTGCGGCAGGAAGATCACCACGCGGGCGACGGTCCCGAGCCGTCCGGCGATCGCGCTGCGCATGAAGGCGGCCAGCGCGAGCCCGAGTGCGGTCGGCAGGAACGAGAAGAAGAGGATCAGGATGCCCGAGTGCTCGATCGCGCTGTAGAGCGTGGCGTTGGTGAACACCTGACCGTAGTTGGACAACCCGACCCACTTTGCGGGGTTGATCCCATCCCAGTTGTAGAAGGAGTACTTGATGCTGTTGGCCAGCGGCCACAGCACAAACATGCCGTAGGCGACCAGCGCCGGCACGAGAAACAGCCAGCCGCGGGCTCGGTCAGCCCTGGCCAGTGTGCGCAAACCGCGGAGGATGCTCCCGGCGCCCAGAGGGCGCCGGGAGGTGGTGGCCGTGTTCAACATCGTTGATCGCAGTGCTCGAGTGGCCGTGCGCGGGGGTTCAGCTGCCCTCGGACTTGTAGGCCGACTGGATTGAGCTCATCACCGCCGCGGGTGTGGTCTGCCCGGCGAACAGGGACTGCAGCTCCGGGGTCTCGCTCTCCGTGTAGATGGAGCCGTTGGCGTTGGTGATGAAGCCCATGCCCTGGTTGTCCTTGGCGACTGCGACGCCGACCTGGATTGACTCCTCGGTGTTGGTGCCTGGCTTGGCCGACGGTACCGGCAGCGCGGTCGGGCCAATCGGCGGCGCGCCTCCCTGCTCGACGTTCAGCTTCCTGGCGGCCGGGTTGGTCGAGACCCAGTTCAGGAAGTACGCGGTGCACGACGGGTCCGGAGCCTTTGCCGCGATCCCGTACTGCAACGGTCCGATGATCGCCGCTACGTGCCCGCCGGCCTTGACCGGTGGCATCGCGAAGAAGCCGTACTTGCCGGGCTGGCTGGTGTCGAAGCTGCCGGCCTGCCAGTTGCCGTTGAACAGGAACACGTCCTTGCTACCAGACGCTGTCCATTCGCTCATCGCACCGCTGTAGGACTGTGCGGTGGCGTCAGCGTTGAAGTACCCAGCCTTGATCCAGCTGTCCAGAACCTTTGCCGCCCTGACGTTGGCGGGTGTGTCGATGGTGGCGCCAGGCTTGTCGTAAGCCCAGTTGTTGATCGCCTGTACCGAGCCGTAGTCGGCCATCAGCTGCTGCAGCGGGAAGGTGAGCCCGGTCGGGACGGCATTCCAGGTCTCGATCGGCGTCAGACCATCCTTCTTGGCTTTGGCGAACAGCGCCTCCAGCTGAGCGAGCGTCTTGGGGGCGCCCTTCATGCCGATCTTCTTGGCCAGCGCCTTGTTGTAGTAGATCCCGGTGACCTGGTTGTTCAGGCCCCACGCGTAGATGTTCCCGGTGTTGAGCTGGGAGCCGTTGGTGCGGTTCTGCGCCCAGACAGACGACGGGAACTTGTTCCAGTGGTACTCGTTGTAGTACTTGTTGAGACTGAGCAGCAGATGGTCCTTGACGAG
Organism: Actinomycetes bacterium; assembly: GCA_021784895.1. Lineage (GTDB taxonomy): Bacteria > Actinomycetota > Thermoleophilia > Solirubrobacterales > Solirubrobacteraceae > Palsa-465. Next base: position 2,725 of record JAJYHG010000089.1, on the reverse strand, counting down.
CCCTTCGAGGATGGGGAGCCGCACGAGGTCTGGCGCGTTCTTGCCGGCCAGCACCAGTGGCGCGTTGGTGGTGATCTCCGCATAGGCGTTGGTGTTGATCCTCCAGTGCACCTTTGGGTACTGCTTGCTGAACAGCTTGGTCAGGTTGACGATGTCCGGAAAGCCGGTTTCAAAGTCACCGGTCAGCGTGACCGCCTTGGTTCCGCACGCCTGGGCGTACGTCGGCGTCGAACTGTTGGTCTTGGCTTTGGCGGCGGCTGCGATGCCGGTGCCGCAGGCAAGCAGCACTGTTCCCGTCACGCAGGCGGGGACTGCTGCACGGCTGATCCCGCGACGCAGCAGGCTTGGCCGGTGTCCGTCGACAATCGAAGCTTCCCGCTGCGCGCGGGACTGGAACCTCGGTTCCATGAGTCTCTCCCTCCTCCATGGTGGTTACGCGACCGATGGGCCAGCTGCTCGGCCTGCGCCGAGCACGACCACCCGCGATACATGCCTCTCGGCCGTCCGTGGGCGCGGCGGGCTGGCCGCCACGATCCCGTGCTGAATCGGATCAGCACTGGCTATATTGCAACTTCTTACGGTCGTTGTCAAGGCCGTTGGTAGCCTCGCGGGAGTGGTGGTCAGAAAACGCGTAACGCTCGCACAAGTGGCTCGCGCCGCTGGGGTTTCACAGACCGCGGCCTCCTATGTGCTTTCGGGGCGGGCGACCGAAATGCGAATTTCCTCCGACGCGGAAGCACGTGTTCGGCTCGCGGCTCGCGAAGCCGGCTACCGGCCAAACGCCGTGTCGCGGAGCCTGCGGACGGGAACCAGCCGGACTGTGGGCCTTATCTCTGACGCGGTCGCCACGACGGCGTTCGCCGGGCACCTGATCTGGGGGGCGCTCGATCAGGCGCGAGAGAGTGATCATCTGCTGCTCATTGCAGAGACCGAAGGCGACGCGGAACTGGAGCGAGAGCTGATGACGGCCATGCTCGACCGTGGTGTCGACGGCCTGATCGTCGCTTCGATGTACACCCGCGCGATCAATGTCCCGGCGGTTCTGATGGAAGGGCCCGCCGTGTTGCTGAACGCCGTACCGGTTGGCAAGGAGGCGATTGGTTCAGTGGTCCCGGACGAGAGCGGGGCGGGACGGTCGGTTGCGATGGCTTTGCTCGAGTCCGGATACGCCGACGGGATCTGTCTGATTGGTGCCACACCGCACGGTGAAGGGCCCAAAGGCAGTCTCGCTGCGGTCCAGCGCCTCCAGGGGATCCTCAGCGTCCTGCAAGCCGCCGAGGTCGAAATTGCAGGTGCGGTGGCCTGCGCCGATTGGCAGCCGGCGCAGGGCCTTGAGGCGACCCGGCGGCTGCTTGCCGAGGTAACGCCTTCGGCTCTTATCTGTTTCAACGACCGGCTTGCCTTTGGCGCCTATCAGGCACTGGCGGACGCGGGCCTCGACGTCCCGGCCGACGTATCGGTCATTTCCTTTGACGACGACCCCCTGGCATCGTGGGTCAGGCCGCGCCTGACGACGGTCGCTTTGCCCCACTACGCGCTCGGTCGTGCCGCGGTGAAGATGCTCCTGACCCAGCGAGAGGGCCGCGTACGCGCAGCCGCAGAGGATCAGGTGCAACGCATCGCGATGCCGCTGTGCGTGCGCGAGTCAGTGCGCGGGTTGGCGGCCGATGGTGTGGCTGGCACGCCGAACATCAGTGCGGTCCAGCTCCCTGCACGGCCGCGTCATATGGCTCGGCCGAAGGTCTCATAAAGCATCTCGCAGCAACAATGCACTGCCGGTCTATTCCAGGCCGGCAGCGGCTCGATTGCCCAGGCGCCTCCGGATGCGAAGTCGCAACGTCACGCGCACGAACCGCGCGGACGCGTGTTCGTGCAGGCCGCAGGATCGGGACTGACGACACCCGTCAGTGGCCGGTGTCTGGCGGCTGCGGTCGCCGCTCACCCGGCCAATGGCCGTGCTGCGCCATGTGGGCCCGCTCCTGAGCTGTCGGCCAACGGCCGTGGCGTGCCAGGTAGTCGCGGTCCCGTGCCTCGTGCTCGCGTTCGTCATCGCCGCTCACGCCGATGCGCCACAGGAAGTTGATCAGCCAGATTGAGGTGCCGGCGCCGACAAAGCCGCCAAACGCCGAGCTTCCGAGCGTGTTGAAGCCCTCGGCTAGCAGCAGGACCGTTCCGATCAGGCAGAGCGTGCTCGGTATCCACCAGCGCAGCAGGCGGACGGCGAGCGACGCCGGCAGTCGCTCGCTACGCGTCTCAAACCGGTGCCGGACCATCTCAGCCCGGCTTCGTGCCGCCGCCGACATGGTGCACGAGCGGCAAAATGACAGCACCGGCGGTCCCGGCGGTGAACTGCGGTTGCTGCTCATCGAACGAGCGCAGCCGTGACTCAAATGCGCTCGCCACACGATTGGCGTGGGACTTGGCGAGCTCGGCTCGTTCGCCGCTGAAGAGATCATCAACGGTGGCCGACCATAGATCGAGCCAGCGGTTGAAGTGTCCACGACGCAGCGGCGCCTTCAGGTGCAGGTCCAAGTGTGGACGGAAGGCACCGCCACCGTAGCTACGCGAGCCGAGCAGCACCGTGGCCCAGAAGCTGGTGATCCGCGGGATGTGCGCCTCGAGGTCGAGCCGGGCCACATCGGTGAACAGAAAGCCGATCACCGGATCCTGCAGCGCTCGGCTGTAAAAGGCGCGGACCAGCACCTCGCAGTCGGCGCGCGTGGCG
>JAJYHG010000059.1 GCA_021784895.1 Actinomycetes bacterium | reverse complement strand
TGAACGGTCATCGCGGCACCGTGAGTCGCCCGCGCGGCACCCGCTTTCTCAACTATGAGGGTGAGCTGGCGGTCGTGATCGGTGAGCGCATGCATGGTGTGCCGGCGACGGAGGCCCTGGCCCATGTGGCCGGCTACGCGCCCGCAAATGATGTCGGCCTGCACGACTTCCGTCACGCGGACCGTGGCTCGATGCTGCGCGTCAAGGGCCAGGACGGGTTTCTGCCGATCGGTCCCTACGTCACTCCGGCGGAGCAGTTTGACCCCACGGACTTCACGTTGCGCACCTACCTGAACGGCGATGTCGTGCAGGAGGCCACGGCCGCGGACATGGTGTGGGGTGTCGCCTACCAGCTGGCGGACCTCTGCCGGCTGATCACGCTTGAGCCGGGCGACGTGGTGCTGACCGGCACGCCCGCCAACTCCCGTCCGATGCAGCCCGGCGATGTGGTCAGCGTCGAGATCAGCGGCCTTGGCAGCGTCCAGAGCACGGTCACCGACTGGGACGTGGACCTGACAGCCTTGGGTGAGCAGCCGGCGGTTTCCGCCAACACGCTGCACGTGGCGCTCGCCGTCCCCGAGGACGAGGCCGAGCGCATGGTCACACAAAGCGAGCACCAAGGAGAAGCACAATGATCAAGGTCCACATCGACCTCAACCTCTGCCAGAGCCACGGTGAGTGCGTCGCAATCGCGCCGGATCTCTTCCAGCTGGATGAGAACGACTTCATCAGCTGGCAGGAGGAGGTTGATGACAGCCGCCGGGCGGACCTCGAGGCGGCCGTCAACACCTGTCCGATGACGGCCATCCGGATCGAGGGCTAGGGCGGCTTCCGATGCGGCTCGTGATCGTCGGAGCCTCACTGTCCGGGCTGCGCGCCGCGCAGGCCGCGCGGCGCGCCGGCCATGAGGGCGAGCTGATCGTGATCGGCGCCGAGCCGCATCTCCCCTACACGCGCCCACCACTGTCCAAGGAGCTCTTGCAGGGCAAGCAGGAGATCGAGGATTCGGCGCTGCCGGTGGATGAGCTCGACGTGCAGTGGCGGCTCGGGACGGAGGCGACAGGGCTCGACCGCACGCGGCGGCGTGTCCGGCTGCAGAACGGTGGCGAGGAGCACTACGACCGTCTGATCATCGCCACCGGCTGCCGCGCGCGGCGCTTCGACGGACCCGGCGCTCATCTCGACGGCGTCCACACGCTGCGCACGCTGGAGGACGCCGTCGCCCTGCGCGCCGCGCTTGCCAGCACGCGCAGGCTGCTGGTCGTGGGCGCCGGCTTCATCGGCTGTGAGGTCGCCGCCAGCGCGCGCAGCCTCGGCGTGGAGGTGACGATGGTCGACATCGCAAGCCACCCGCTCGTGCCGTTCGGGCCTGCGCTCGGCAAACGCTGGGCGCAGATGCACCGTGACCACGGCGTCGAGCTGCGCCTCGGCCCGGGCCTCGAGGCGCTCTACGGCGACACGGGCAGCGAGCGGGTCGCGGGCGCGCGCCTGAGCGACGGCACCTCCGTCGAAGCCGACACGGTTCTGATCGCGCTCGGCGCGACGCTCAACACCGAGTGGCTGACCGGGAGCGGGCTCGAGCTCGATCCCGGCGTGGCCTGCGACCCGACACTGACCAGCACCCGCGACCCGGAGATCCTCGCCGCCGGCGACATCGCCTCGGTGCCGGCCGCACTGGCCGGCGGTGCGCGCGTGCGTGTGGAGCACTGGACGACGGCCGCTGAGCACGGGCAGCTGGCGGGACGCAACGCTCTGGTGGCCCACGACGAGCGCACCGCTCACACAGCCCCGCCGTACTTCTGGACCGACCAGTACGACGCCAAGATCCAGGCGCTCGGCTGTCCGGCGCTGGCCGAGCACAGTGAGCTGCTCGAGCTCTCGCCTGACGGCGGGAGGTTTGTCGCCGCCTGCGTGCAGGGCCGCCTGGTGGTGGGTGTGGTGGCCGTGAACGCCGCACGCCGGCTGGCCTGGTATCGCCGGGCGTTGCAGACACCGCGGCCGCTCACTGAGCTCAAGGAGGCACTCGCGCAGGAGGACGCCACCCTCGGCAGCCCGGTTGGAGCAATGCCGTGAGCAGCACCACGAGCGCGCTGATCCTCGAGCACGAGCCGGACACCCCGCCGGGTCTGCTCGCCGACTGGGCACAGGCGCGTGGAATCCCCTTCGAGGTGCATCGCACCTACACCGACGATCCGGAACCGACGGTGGCGGGCAGGAGCTTCGTCTGCTGCCTGGGCTCAGCCAACAGCCCGCTTGACCGCCACCTGCCGGCGGTCAAGCAAACGCTTGCGCTGATCGGCGCTGCGGTGACGCACGACGTGCCCGTGCTCGGCCTCTGCTACGGCGGGCAGGTACTGGCCGACGTGCTCGGCGGCGAGGTGCAGCACGCGCCGGAGCCTGAGATCGGCTGGTATCAGATCGAGACCGACGACCCGGAGCTGATCGCAGCCGGACCGTGGCTCGAGTGGCATTACGAGCGCTTCACGCTGCCACCGGGCGCCTGCGAACTGGCTCGCACGCCGGCCGGCGTGCAGGCCTTCAGCCACGGGCTCCATCTGGGCACCCAGTTTCACCCCGAGAGCACGATCGAGATCGTCTCCGCGTGGGCCGCGATGGACACCGAGAGCCTCAACCGGCTCGGGATCGACGCGGTCGCGCGGCTCGAGGCAGGTCGCGGCGAGGCGCCGCTGGCGAAGGCCAACGCCTTCAAGCTGTTTGACGGTTTCTGGCAGCGCGCCCGACGCGCAGAGAGGAGCAGTAAGTGACAAGCGAGCCCGACGAGCCGATCACGACGGTGCGTGTGCTCTACCCTGACCTGCACGGGTTCGCCCGCGGCAAGGACATTCCGATCAGGCAGTTTGACCGCGTCGCCGAGCACGGCGTGGCCTTCTGCGCGGCGGTGTTCGGCACCGACCTGCACCACACGCCGGTGGTCGGCGGCGAGGAGGGCTATCCGGACTTCATCGCCTTCCCGGACCGCGCCACCATGCGGACATTGCCGTGGGAGCCGGGCGTCTCCTGCTGCCTGGCCGACCTGCGCCCGGCCTCCGACGGCGCGAGCTTCCCTGACCCGCGCGGCGCGCTGGCGGCCGCCTGCGAGCAGGTGCGCGAACTCGGCTTTGAACCGATCGTCGGTCCCGAGCTCGAGTTCTTCATCGTGGTTCGCGACCCCGAAGCACCGAACGGCGTGCGGCGGCTGCTTGACAACCTGAGCATGGTCTACACGGTCGGCCCGCTGGCCGACCCTGAAGGCCTGGTGCGCGAGATGACCGAGCAGCTCGAGCAGATCGGGCTCGAGGTCTTTGCGTTCAACCACGAGTTCATGAACTCGCAGTACGAGATCAACCTGCGCCACGGCGAAGCGCTCGCCGCCGCCGACCGCGCCTTCCTGCTCAAGACCGCCGTCAAGGACATCGCCGCGATCAACGGGCTGCACGCCACCTTCATGGGCAAGCCGTTCAACGACCAGGGCGGCTCCGGCACGCATCTGCATGTCTCGCTCGCACGTGACGGCCACAATGCGTTTGCGGCCCCCGCCTCCGCTCAGGGTGTCAGCGATGAGCTGCGCTGGTTCACGGCAGGCCTGATCGAGCACGCACCCGCGCTGATGGCGTTGCTCAATCCGACGGTCAACGCCTACTGCCGGCTTTTGCCCGACTCGCTCGCACCGACACACGCCAACTGGGGCTTTGACAACCGCTCCACGTTCGTGCGCATCCCACCCGAGCGCGGCGGCTCCACACGGGTGGAGCTGCGCGTCGGCGACGGCTCGGCCAACCCCTATCTGGCGATCGCCGCGGTCCTGCACGCCGGCGCCGACGGTGTGCGCCGCCGGCTCGAGCCGCCGCCACCGCTGTCCGGTGACGCCTATCACGCTGCCCCCGAGCTGATCGGCACGCAGCTCCCCTCAGCGCTGGACCAGGCGCTCGCCGCACTCGCCGCTGATGAGGTGCTGCGTGACGGCCTCGGTGCCGAGATCGTCGAGACGTTTTTGGCGATGAAGGGCTTTGAGCTCAAACGCCACCGCGAATGGGTGTCGGACTGGCAAATCAACGAATACCTACACCACCTGTGATGATCGACCTCTCAGACCACGACAACTTCATAGACGCAGTACCGCACGCGGCGTTCGCGCAGCTGCGCCACGAGGACCCTGTGCACTGGAACCCGGAGCCCGACGGGGGACGCGGATTCTGGGCGGTGACCCGCTACGAGGACATCCGCACCGTGCACCGCAACCCGGACATCTTCTCCTCCGAGATCGGCGGCACCTCGCTCGAGGACCTCGAGCCCGAGCAGATCGAGGCGCGCAAGTCGATGATCGACACCGACCCGCCCCGCCACGACGAGCTGCGCGCGCTGGTGAACCGCCGCTTCACTCCCAAGGCGGTCGGCGTCTGGGAGGAGCAGGTGCGCAAGGTTGTCAGGGAGGTGCTCGACGGCGCGCTGGCCAAGGACGAGTTTGACTTCGTGGCCGACGTCGCCTCCGAGATCCCGATGCAGGTCTTTGCCGAGATCCTCGGCGTGCCGCAGTCGCAGCGGCGCGAGATCATCGAGATCGGCGACCGCCTGCTCGGCAACGCCGACCCCGAGTACGCGCACGACAGCGACGATGACGCACACCGCGACCTGCCGTTCTCGAGCCCGGCGGCGCTCGAGATGTTCGCCTTTGGCCGCCGCATCGCGGACGAGCGCCGCGAGCACCCGCGCAACGACGTGATGAGCGATCTGGTCGCGGCCGGGCTCACCCAGCGCGAGCTTGACGTGTACTTCGTGCTGCTGGCGACCGCGGGCAACGAGACGACCAGACACACGATCACCCACGGCCTGATCGCCCTCAGCGAGCACCCCGACGAGCGTGAGCGCCTGCGCGCCAACTATGCGGAGCTGGGGCGCAGCGCGACCGAGGAGATACTCCGTTGGGCGACCCCCGTGCATCACTTCCGCCGCACCGCGCGCGTTGACACCGAGCTCGCGGGCACACCGATCCATGCGGGCGACAAGGTCACAACCTGGTTTGTCTCCGGTAACCGCGACGAGACGGTGTTCGAGTCGCCCGAGCGCTTCGACGTCAGCCGCGCACCGAACCCGCACCTGACCTTCGGGCCGGGTGGCGTGCACCACTGTCTGGGCGCCCATCTGGCGAAGCTGGAGGTGCGGATCACGTTCGAGGACCTGCTCGCACGCGACGTGCAGCTCGAGCTCGCCGGCCCGCCTGAGCGGCTGCGCTCGAACTTCTTCAACGGCATCAAGCGCCTGCCGGTGAGGGTCACGCGATGATCGAGATCTCCCGCATCGACCACGTCGGCCTGCGTGTGACTGACCTCGACGAGGCCACCACCCGCTGGTCTGAGCAGTTCGGGCTGCGTCTGGCGGGGCGTGAGGAGCACGTCGCGCGGCTTGCCTGCGACGACGAGCCCTGTGCGCTCGAGCTGCTCGCCGGTGCCGCTGGGGGGTTTGATCACGTCGCCTACGAGCTGGCGGCCGGCTGCGGGCTTGAGCAGGCACGCGCGCACCTCGAACAGTTCGGCGCGCAGGTCACAGACGACGGTGAGGGCGGCATCGAGACCCACGACGCCGACGGCAACTCAATCAGGCTGATCGGCCACCGCCAGCCGCCGTCGCTGCTTGTGCCGCACGCCCGCCCCGCCGCCAACCCGGCGCCGGGGCATCCGCGCAAGCTCGGCCACGTGAACTTCCTGACCGGGAACCTCACCGAGCAGGTGCGCTTCTACACAGACGCGCTCGGCATGCACCTGACCGACTGGCTGGGCGACGGCGGCGTCTGGTTTCACGTCAACACCGACCACCACGTGATGGCGCTGATCGACAAGGGCGCACCGCACCTGCACCATCTGGCCTTTGACGTGATCGACATCGGCCAGATGCGGGCCGCGCTTGATCACCTCGGCCGCCACGGACGCTGGCTGGGCTGGGGACCGACCCGTCACGGCGTCGGCGGCAACATCGCCTCGTATGTGCGGATCGTCGAGGAGGAGTGCTTCGTGGAGCTCTACTGCGACATGGAGCAGCTGCAGGCCGGCCACCGGCCGCGCCGCTGGCCCGACGACCGCTTCTCATCAAACACCTGGGGGCCGTTGCCGCCGCGCTCCTACTTCCGCTTTGACCAGGCGGCGATCGAATCGGAGCGCGAGAGCCTGGAGATGCTCGGTATCCCGCTCGGAGAGGAGTCCAGATGACGCTTCAGGGCTACACCGTTCCCCGCACACCATCCGGCCGCGCCAGCCTCGTGCCGCCGCCGCCCTGGCACTACGTCGGCGACTTCATCGTGATCGACTTTCACGCCGATCCCGACGCGGCCGCCGCGCTGCTGCCGGAGGGACTCGAGCGCCATCCCGACGCCGGGCGCTGCGCGGCGGTGTTCGTCGACTGGCAGTCCTGCTCAGAGAGCGGCGAGGAGCTGACCGACCCGGTGCGCTCCCAGTACCGCGAGTTCTATCTGGTCATCAGCGGCCTGCTCGACGGTGAGCCGGTCACCACCTGCCCGTTCATCTGGGTGGATCAGGACTTCGCCCTGGCCCGGGGCTGGATCCAGGGCTTCCCCAAGCAGCTTGGCGAGGTCTGGATGACACGCCAGTTCGCGCTGGCCTGCCGAGCTGCGCCCGGCGGCGGTGAGGGCTCACGCTTCGGCGCAAGCTGCTCGGCGCGTGGGCGTGAGCTGGCGCGCGCGACGCTCACGCTTGAGCGTGTGAGCGAGTCCGGGTCGCTGCACACCGACCCGCCACTGGTCAACGTGCGCCATTTCCCGCGCCTGGCGGCCGGACACCACGACGACCCGCAGGTGCACGAGCTGGTGCGCGCCCGCAGCCGCGACCGCAGCGTCTCCGAGATCTGGGAGGGTCAAGCCACCCTTGAGCTCTCACCCGCCCCAGGCGCGGAGCACACGCTGCTTGCACCGCTTGATGTGGTGCGCGGCTACCGCTTCACGTTCGCCTACACGGTCGACGACCTCACCACGGTCCGGGATTACACGCGATGAGCAGCGCCACCGTCGCAGGTCACGAGGTTTCAACCGATCACTGGATCGGCGGTGAGCGCGTCGCAGGCAGCGAGCGCTTCGAGGTCATAACCCCGATCGACGGCTCGGTGATCGCACAGGTTGCCGCGGGTGGCGCGCACGAGGCCGATCTGGCCGTCGCGGCCGCGCACGCGGCCGCCCCCGGTTGGGCCGCGCTCGGCCCGGTCGGGCGGGCGACGCTGCTGACGCGCCTGGCCGATCTGATCGACCAGAACGTCGAGCGCCTGGCGGCGGTCGAGTGCGCCGACATGGCGATGCTGCTTGAGTCGCTGCGCCTGCGCGTGATCCACCGTGCCGCCGCGAACTTCCGTAACTACGCGGAGCTCGCGGCCAGCTACGAGGAGCGCGACTGGCGCTCCAAGGGCACCTGGAACCGGGTGCAGCGCATGCCCGCCGGCCCGGCCGCGGTGATCACCCCCTGGAACGCGCCGTTCATGCTCTCCACCTGGAAGGTCGCGCCCGCGCTGGCGGCCGGCTGCCCCGTGGTGCTGAAACCCGCCGAGTGGTCACCCCTGTCCTGCTCGCTGCTGGCCGATCTGACCGCGCAGGCGGGCTTTCCGCCGGGGGTTTTCAACGTCCTGCAGGGAACCGGCGAGCAGGCCGGAGCGGCGCTGGTCGCACACCCCATGCTGCGGCGCATCTCCTTCACCGGCTCGCCCGAGACCGCCCGTGAGATCGGTGTGGCGGCCGCGCGCAACCTGGTGCCCTTCACCGGCGAGCTCGGCGGCAAGGGGCCGCTGATCGTGTTTGAAGACGCCGACCTGGACGCCGCCGCAGCCAAGGCGGCGGGCCAGTACGACGACGCCGGCCAGGTCTGTCTGGCGGGCACGCGGCTGCTCGTGCAGGAGAGCGTCCGCGACGAGTTCCTGGAGCGCTTCCACGCGGCCGTTGACCGCCATGTGCTCGGCGACCCGCGCGCGCCCGAGACGACCGTCTCGCCGCTGATCCATCCTGAGCACCTGGCGCGCGTTGACGGCTTCGTCAAGCGCGCGGTCGCGGCCGGTGACCGACTGGTGCGCGGCGGCCAGCCGGCCGGCGGCCTGTTGTATGAGCCGACGCTGTTTGAGCCGCGCGCAAACGACTCTGAGATCGTGCAGCGCGAGGTCTTCGGGCCGGTGCTGACGTTTCAGACCTTCGCCGACGAGGCGGAGGCGATCGCGCTTTCAAACTCGACGCCCTACGGCCTCTCGGGGATCGTCTACACGAGCTCCATGGGGCGTGCGGACCGCGTCGGCCGGGCGGTGCGCGCCGGGGTCGTGTGGGTCAACACCTTCCTGGTGCGTGACCTGACGGCACCGTTTGGCGGGATCGGCATCTCGGGCCTGGGCCGGGAGGGCGGCAACTACGCCCTGGACTTCTATTCGGACTTGAAAACACTGCAGATCCTGGAGGGGAGCGTCAGATGAGCACTGTCAATGAGGTTGGGGGCCCGGTCTCGGCCGGCGAGTCGGGCCACCTGGGCGAGCGACGCCTGACGACGATCCACGCGGTCGGGCAGTCGCTGGCGATCGGGCCGATGTTCTCGGCTGGCCTGCTGACCGGCCTGATCGCGAGCGTGGCCGGCTTCAGCACACCGCTGTCGGTGCTGCTCGGCACGATCGGCGCGGTCTGCCTGGGCTATGTGATCTCGCTGTTCGCCCGCCGCTACGCGGGCGCCGGGGCGATGTATGAGTACCTGGTGCATGGCGCGCACCCGATGGCGGGCGTGTATGGCGCAGGCATCTACGGCCTGGGCATCCTCTTCCTCGGCGGCGGCGGCGTGTTCATCGCCAACGGCTTTCTGGCCCAGACCTTCCTGGCCGACATCCACGTCAACGTCACCTGGTGGATCCCGTCGATCGTGGTCCTGGCGATCGCCGTGGGCCTCAACCATCGCGGCGTGCGGGTCGCGATCCAGGGTGTGCTCGCGCTCGCGGGCATCTCGATGATTCCGTTTCTGATCCTGGCTGTCACGATCATCGCCAAGGGCGGCGCGAACGGCAACACGCTCGCCGTCTTCGGCACCGGCCACAGCTCGTGGGGCAGCGTCTTTCACGGGATCCTCTTCGCGGTCACGCTGTTCATCGGCTTCGAGGCCGCCGCCTCGATCGGTGAGGAGGCGCGCGAGCCGCACAAGGCGATCCCGACGGCGCTGATCGGCTCGGTCGCGCTCGCGGGCGTGTTCTTTTTGCTGGTCACCTACGCGGGCGCCGTCGGCTTCGGCGTCAAGCAGTCGGCCACCGCCTGGGCCGCTGACCCCTCGCCGATGGGCGCGCTGGCGCAGACCTACGACGGTCACTGGCTGTCGGTGCTGATCGACCTGGTGGTGATGCTCGACTCGATCTCGGTGGCGCTTGCTTTCACCGTCGCCGGCTCGCGCGTGTTCTTCGCGCTCGGCCGTGACGGCCTGCTGCCGAAGTTCACCACGCGCCTCTCACGCCACGAGACGCCGCTCGGCGGCAACCTCGTGATTCTCGCCGCCGGCGCACTCGCGATCATCCTCGGCGGTGTGACCACCCTGGGTACCCTCGTCAAGCTGCCCAACAACATCGAGGCCTTCCAGGTCAGCGCCGGCATCGGCTCGTTCCTGATCGAGGCGGTCTACGCGATGCTGGCGGTCGCCGCCTTCCGGATCATCTGGCGCGACTGGAGCGGCGGCGCCCGGCTCTGGCGGCTGGTGGTCGCGATCGTGGGTGTGGCCACACCGGTGCTCGCCTACTACGGCTCGCTGAACCCGTTCCCCCCCTACCCCGGTGACCTCAGCCTGATCATCGCCGGCGCCTGCGCGGTGCTGGTCGGGGTGTGGCTCGCCTACATGCGCGCTCGTCACCCGGAGCGGGTCGCAGCCGCGGCTCAGCACGCACTCGAGCACCACGGCGTGCCGCCGCTGGATGAGAGCGCCACCTTCAAGCCGCAGCCCGGCCTGCAGGCGTAGGCTCGCACCGCCAAACGACGGCCGGACTTGACGCGACCCTTACACACTTGTTCGGTTTCGCCGAGCACCGCTTGATTTACTTACCGCATGGCTTCACGCAAGGAACAGAAGGAGGCGGCCCGCCAGCAGCGCCTGGCCGCACAGCAGGAGGCGGCCAGTAGGGCCGCGCGCACGCGCCGCATCCAGATCCTGGGCGGCGCAGTGGTGGTCGCGCTCGAGGACCACGCGCTGAAAGAGGCCGTGGAGGAGGTGATGGAGCTCGAGCCCGAGGCGGTGGCCATCTGCACGCTGTGGGTGTTGGCCTGCATGGCGGCGTTCTTGGCCTTGTCCTGCGCTCCCATGAAGTTGGGAATGGCGACCGATGCCAGGATGCCGATGATGACGACGACCACCAGCAGCTCGATCAATGTGAAGCCGTGTTGAGCTCGGACGCGACGACTGTTCATGTTGAGGGTCCTCCCGAATGCATGCGTGGTCAGCCCCTCTACTTGTCCGCGGCGAGCCGGGGGACGGTTCGGCGGCAGGCGGGCAGCTGCTCTACATCCTACTTCCCGCTGCCCATCTCGGCTAAACGCCGATCCAGAACTTATTGCGCACCGAGGGCTTGATCCTTGCCAGGATCCGCTTGGTGACGCCATTCGGGCCAGAATCGCGGCGGCTGCTTAAATCCAGATTTAATATATCCAAAACAAAATCTCCGCTTCTT
>JAJYHG010000241.1 GCA_021784895.1 Actinomycetes bacterium | reverse complement strand
GCGGAAGCGGACCACGACGATCCCGCCCGGCTCGACGCCGATCACGGTGCCGTCGCCGAACTTGGCGTCGCTGACCTCCTCACCGAGGCGGAACTGCGGCACGTCGGCGCGCGGCCGGGCGCGGCCTGTGCGGATGACCTCGCTGGCCGTCTCCGCCGTCGTGGCCGGCCCGCTTGCCGGCCACGACGTGAGCCGCTCCCGGAAGCCGCTCGCACCGGGGCGTGGCCGCTCAGCGGGCTGGTCGGTGAGAGAGCGCGGGATCTCTGCCAGGAAGCGGCTCGGGATCGAGTACCCGCGCGCCCCAAAGACCGTGCGCTGGCGCGCGCAGGTCATGTAGAGCTCCCGCTGGGCGCGGGTGATCCCGACGTAGCACAGCCGCCGCTCCTCTTCCTCGCCACCCTCCTCGAGCGCCCTGGAGTGCGGGAAGATCCCGTCCTCGCAGCCGATCATGAAGACGACCGGGTACTCGAGCCCCTTGGCGTTGTGGAGCGTCATCAGCGTTACCAGGCCCGCGTCGTCGACGCGGGCGTCGGCGTCGGCGACCAGCGACACCTGCTGCAGGAACTCCGCGAGTGATCGCACCTCGGCGTCGCCGGTGTCGCCTGTGTCGTACTCGGTGGCGACGTTGACGAGCTCGTCCAGGTTCTCGATCCGGCCCTGGGCCTCGATCGTGCGCTCGACGCGCAACGCCTCCAGGTAGCCGCTCTGGTCGAGCACGGCCCGCAGCAGTCCGGCCACCGGACCGCTCTGACGCTCCTGTTCACGCAGCGCAGCCATCACCTCGCCGAAGCGGCCGACCGCCTTGACCGCGGCCGCTCCAAGGCCCGGCACACGCGCGGGGTCTGCGAGCAGCTCCCAGACGCTCACGCCAAGCGTGTTGGCGTGCGAGAGCAGCCTGGCGACGGTCGTCGAGCCGATACCGCGCCGGGGCGAGTTGACGATTCGCGTGAACGCCCCCGCGTCCAGGGGGTTCACGAGCGCTGTCAGGTAGGCGAGCGCGTCCTTGATCTCGGCGCGCTCGTAGAAGCGCGTCCCGCCTATCACCTGGTAGCCGACCTCGGCTCGCACCAGCGTGTCCTCGACCACGCGCGACTGGGCGTTGGTGCGGTAGAAGACCGCGATCTCACTGCGGGAGGCGCCGGCGTCTACCAGGCGCTCGATCTCACCGACCACGAAGCGGGCTTCGGCGTGCTCGTCGTCCAGCTCGCGGACGTGGATGGGGTCGCCCTCCCCGAGCTCGCTCCAGAGCTCCTTCTCCTTGCGCCCACGGTTGTTTGCGATCATCGCGTTGGCGGCGTCGAGGATCGTCTGGGTGGAGCGGTAGTTCTGCTCGAGCCTCACGACGGTGGCGTCCGGGAACTGCTCCTCGAAGCTCAGGATATTGGTGATGTCGGCCCCGCGAAAGCCGTAGATCGAGTTGTGCGTGACGATGCCGTTGGCCACGAAGTTGTGCGTGTTGAGGACATCGATGTCGTACACCGGTTTCTCGAGGCGCACTCTCGCGACCATCTCTACAACGTCGTAATCCCCGAACTCATCGAACATGACCATGCCGGGACGGACCGCAGAGGCAGGCGTGAACGGGAGTGAGTTGCTCGCGATCCCATCGAGGTTGCGCCCAAGCCTGGCGGTTGGCCGCACAACGACGTTCTCGAGCGCGCCGCTGATGCGGTCGGCGGTCTGGACGATCGTTTTCATGTCCTTGGACGCGGTCTCGAAGCGCCACCCGTCCGAGCCACGCCGTGCTGGCCGCACGCTCAGGCCCATTTGCTGCAACGTCGTGCGGCCCGGTTCGTCATAGCCAAAGACCGCGATCCGGTGCATCGGTGTGGCACCCCGGCGGTCGCCACAAAGTGAGATCGCGAGGCGGCGGCGCCGAACCTCGGTCTTGGTGTAAGTGCTGGGCTGCAGGTGCGGCCACGCGAGCGACAATCCTTCGTCCTCGAGCAGGCGTCGTGCACCAGCTGCACTGTCGTGCTCGGCGAACAAGCGGTTGAGGAGATGCTGGTCGCCGGCGAGCGAACGGCCCTGCGGATTTCCGTTCGGGCGAGCCACAAATGGCAGCGTTGGGATGCCATAGCGCAGCGACAGTGAAACCTCCGCAAACCGGGCATCGGCCTCGGTGAGGTGAGTCGAAACCACCCACGCGGCGTCAGCGTGCTCTTGGTTGCATCGCTGAGCGAGGCCGATGAACGCCTTTGGCTGACCGCTTGTGTAGGTGCGAGTCGTCCCGACCCTGAAGCCCTGGTCGCGGCGCCACATCACGTAGGTCATGTAGAGCTGAGGCGTCCGGCCCACTACGTATCCGGCAAAGTGGATGTGCTCAGCCGTACTGACCAGCTTCCTGCCCGATTGCAGTGTGATCTCGATGCCGTCGGACCGTGTGCCTCGATGAACACGGACGACTTGAGCGGGACGGAAATCACCGCTTCCATACCCCGACATCACGCGGTCTCCGGGCCGGACCGTCTCGATTGGTCTCGTGCTGCCGTCCGCCATGGTTACCCGCGTGCCCTCGACCAGACATTGATCAGGGTCCCCGACCACCGTGAGGTCGCGCTGCTTCCCGGCGAGCAGCTGAAGCAACCGGTACTGGACCGGGTTCGTGTCCTGGTACTCATCGACCAGGATCTGGCGGAAGGTCTCCTGGTATGCGCGGCGGACCTCCGGGAAGAGCTCCATCACGTTGACGGTGCGCCCGAGCAGGTCATCAAAGTCCATCGCGTTCATGCGGTGGAGCTCGCGCTCGTAGCCTGAATACACACCCGCGACCGTCTGCTCAAGGAACGACCCGACCGCCTGCGCGTAGGCCTCGGCGTCGAGCATCCGGTTCTTGGCCGCCGAGATCTGATTGTGAACCGCTGCGGGCGCGAAGCGCTTGGGGTCCACATTGTTGTCCTCCATGCAGCGCTTGATCAGCCGCCTGGAGTCGGCCTGGTCGTAGATCGTGAACTGGCGGGTGTAGCCGAGCCTCTCGGCGTGGGCGCGCATGATGCGGGCGCAGGCGGAGTGGAAGGTCATCACCCACATCGCGCGCACCCGCCGGCCGACGAGCCGCTCGGTGCGCTCGCGCATCTCGGACGCCGCCTTGTTGGTGAAGGTGATCGCCAGGATCTCACCGGCCGACGCCGCCCCGGTCGCGACCAGGTAGGCGATCCGGTGGGTGAGCACACGCGTCTTACCGGAGCCGGCCCCGGCCAGCACCAGCAGCGGTCCCTCGCCGTGGGTGACGGCCTCGCGCTGCGGGCCGTTCAGGCCCACAAGCAGTTGCTCCAGCTGGTCGGTCGCCTCGATCATGCTTCTCACCAACGGTAACGGGCGGTGTGGTCGGGACCGCAGCGGGCGAGGCAGCGGCCCCGGGGGGCTTCTCACGCGGCGCGTGACGCGGCGAGCAGCAGCTGAGCGGTCTCGTCGGCCTCGCCGCGCTCGCCGCTCAGGATCGTGGCGCCGCCCAGTGCCTGTCGCAGGACCGCCATCGTCTGCGCCGGCCGGTGGCGTGCGGGCACGGCGTGCTCCATCATCGCCACCAGTCCCTCCCCGGCGCTGAGCCTTCTTGGTGCCCAGCTGGCCCCCGGCCTGAAGGTGGTGAGCACGACCATCCCCACCGGCGCTGGGTCAAGTGCGTGGCCGGGACCCAGGTCGACCTCCTCCTGGCCGCGCGCCCCGCGGCGCACCAGCGGCTCGCGGTAATGGGCGACGCGGCCGTCTGCATCGAACATCGCGTACTCGTCGGAGTAGAAGTCGGCACCGGCCCGCACCAGCGCCTCTACCAGCGTCGACTTGCCGGCGAACGAGTGGCCGGGCAGGACGATGGCGGCACCGCCCGCGGCGACAACGCCCGCGTGCACAAAGACCAGCTCGTCGGTGTGGTAGCCGACGAACCGGCGCATCTGGCTGTGCAGCATCACGATCGCGAGATCGAGCTCGGCGCACGCGTGTTCGCGGCCCTGATCGTCGCGGATCAGATAGCCGTCAGCGGCCCTGCGGATGCCGAAGCGCCAGCCGATGTCCTCCTCGGCCGCGAGCGCTTCCCGGCTGGGCTCCCAGCCGCGCGGCAGGCCATCGAGGATCGCCTGCAAGACGGCCGCGTCGGGCGCGCTCACAGCTAGCCGCGCACCGTAGGCCTCAAGCACGGCAGTCTGGGCAGGCTCTTCCGGGCTCGCGTTCAAGGCGAGAGCATCGTAACGGTCGGAGCCGCCGGTACGATCAGAAGCATGGGCACGGTGATCCTGGCCGCACGCGCGGTGATCGCGCTCGTGTTCGCCACGGCGGCGGTGACCAAGCTGCGCGACCCGGCGGCGGTCCGCGCGACCTTCCGCGAGTTTGGGACTGGTGAGCGGCTTGCGTCGCTTGCTCCGGCGCTCGCGTTCGCCGAGCTAGCGGTCGCGAGCGGCTTGCTGATCCAGCCGGCCGCCCGTTGGGCGGCCGTTGCAGCGGCGCTGCTGCTGTGCATCTTCATCGGCGGCATGAGCAACGCTTTGCGCGCCGGTCGGCGGCCCGACTGTGGTTGCTTCGGCGGCCTGCACCCCAAGCCGATCGGCCGCTCGACACTAGTGCGCAACGCACTACTCACGGCGCTCGCCGCGGTCGTCGCCGAAGCCGGCCCAGGAACCTCACTGAGCCACTCGCTCCCTTCGGGCAGCCGAGTCGCCATCTTGGTCGGCCTCGTAGCAGTGGTCACCAGCGTTCTAGCCACCGGTTCAACGCGGCGGTCGACGCAGCCGCGCGTCGACCGTGTGCTGACACCACCGCCGAGCCTCGTGCCGAGAACGCTATTGGGCCACGCAGCTCCAGGCTTTGATCTCGACGGAGCGTGCGGCCCCCGTCAAACGCTCGTATCGTTGTGCGCTGATCACCTGCCAGTGGTCTTGATCTTCGGCGACTCAGGCTGCGGCTCCTGTGTGAGCCTCTTTGCTCGTCTAGGACCTTGGCAGATGACCCTCTCCGAGCGTGTACGAATCGCCGTGGTCGCGTTTGGTGATCAGGAGCGAGCGAAGGCCATCTGCACGGACCACCACGTCAGCGACGTAATGCTAGATCCCGGGGGAGCGGTCTGGCGGGCTTACGGTGTCAACGGCAGCCCTGTTGCCTTCGCGATCTCGCCTGAGCAGACGATTGTCAGCGGACCCGCCATAGGCCGAGACGCAATCGAGGATCTGATCCGCCTATCTCTGCGACGCATTCAGCCGCTAACTGGCGCCGTGAGCGTCCCAGGCTCACACCTGCACCCGACGGGCGCAGCAAGCGCCCGGAGCCAACCAGCTCCTACCCGGTGACTTCGGGCCGTAGTACGTTCGTCATCGTTCCCGGGAGATCCCCTCTGCCTCGCGCAAGGCTGGCCGAGTGTACTTTCAGAGTTCCGAGACGGCTCGTGGTTGACGGGTGCCCTAGACGCGGTTTCGCATCGCGGCGTCAGCCACAGATCGGAATCGTGTAGTCGCCGGGAGCACTGTTCGGAGACGAGAAATTGTTCGGGCAGGTCGAGGAGCATGTCGTACCCTCGCCGTACTTGAACTCGTAGTACACGAGCGTACAACCACCGTTGAGATCAGCCGAGTCAAAGCTTATCGTCACGCTAATCGCGTTGCCCGACTGGTCATAATTCACCGTAGCGGTCGTACCCGGCAAGCACCCGGGCTGCAGCTCGCCGTAGGTCAGAGGCGGCGGTGGCCAAGTACAGTTTCCGGGCCTCGACCCGGCACCGCAATTGCTGGACGAGGGCGAACCACCGACGGTACTATCCCACTTCATCGCGTAATACAAGCTGCCGCACTGGACGACGATCCCGAGCCCAGAGAAGCTGTTACCGATCACACCAGTGTTGGACGCGGCCATGCCGTAAGCGGGCGCGACCACGGAGGTGATGAGCGTCCCCGCAAACGCTGCGCCGCCGACGGCGGCGGTCCGCTGCATGAAGCTGCGGCGGGAGATGCCGCTGACCGCAGGAACGGTTACGAGACCGCGGTCCTCGAGTTCGGCGAGCGCCATCTCGACGTGCTGCACCTCAAAGCGGTCGCCCAGCTTCGCGCTCACGAACGCGGCGATCGCCTCCGGCGAGCGGCTGCCGTCGGCCGCGCTGAAAACGGCCGCCGCGAGCGGGCTCAGGCAGTGCGCCTCGCTGCTGCGCGAGTCGTAGACGACCAGCTCGTCGCCAACCTGCTCAGCGATCAGATCGCTGGAGCGAGCCTTGGCAAAATTGTCCTCCGTCCTTCTGCTCATCGGTCACGTTCCTTGATTCCGGTTGGCGCAGTCATCCACCTGGGTTCTCAGCGTACAGCCTAAGTTCGGCATTCCAAGCCCGAGCTTTAGCGCTGGGCGCAGTGCGGCACCTTTGAGCCGGGAATATATTGCGCCCTGACCACGAATGCAAGCCCTGCACGAACCTCGTCACAGCGGCGCTGAGCCGGGCGCCGCAACGCCCAGCTGCGACGAGCTGCGCGCAGCCTGCGCCTGGGTGGCTGCTCGCTCGACGCTGGTGCGCGTGCTCGACGACCGGATCGACACCTACGCGCGCACGCTGAGCCGGCCCGAACGCCCGGCTGGCAGCCCCGAAAGCTCTGCCGGCACAGCTGCTGACCCGGCGACGCCGGCCGGCCGTGAGACCGCCGCCGCCTACTGGCTGACGCTCGACGCGATCAACTTCGGCTCGGGCTGGTTTCCGACCCTGCGCAAGCACGCAGAGCCGACCGGCTACCGCACCATAGCCGCCGGCGTCAAGCGACGCTTTGTGCAGGCCGGGCGCTGGCCGGCGGCAGCGCTCACCGAGCTGGACGCCGCCGAGCTGGCGGGCTGGCTCGGCCAGGACCCTGGCCATGAGCTGATGGCGCTGATGGCTGCCTCGCTGCGCGACCTCGGTGCCAACGTCCGGCGCCTCTACGGCAGCTCGTTCGCCGCCGTCGTGGACGCTGCAGGTGGCTCAGCGCTGACACTCGTGGAGACGCTCGCCGAGTGGCGCTGCTTTGCAGACGTCTCGGTCTACGACGGCCGTCGCGTCCCCTTCCTCAAGCGCGCGCAGCTCGCGGCCGCCGACCTGCAGCGAGCGGGGGTCGCGGCGCTCAAGGACATCGACCGCCTGACGATGTTCGCTGACAACCTTGTGCCGCACGTGCTGCGGCTCGACGGCATCCTCTGGTTTGACCCGGAGCTGGTGGCGCGGATCGAGCGCGGCGAGCTGATCGAGCACGGCTCGCCGGAGGAGGTCGAGATCCGGGCGTGTGCGGTGCACGCGGTCGAGCTGCTGGCAGCCGCGGCGCCGTCCAGCGGGACGAGCGCCGCGCAGATAGGTGCCGCGCAGATAGGTGCCGCGCAGATAGACCAGATCCTCTGGAACCGGGGCCAGGAAGCGCGCTACAAGGCGGTGCCCCGGCATCGCAGCCGCAGCACCGCCTACTGACTACTTGACCGCCTTGGCGCGTTCCTTGGCCAGCGCCTTCAGCCCCGTGGCGCTCAGCAGCAGCTCGGGCCGCAGGGTGCCGCTCGCCGCGATGTCGATCACCGGCTCGGACCCCGGGGCCGTGGGAGCCGTGCCCAGGGCGATCACCGTCGTCTCGCCGCCGAGCGGCCCCGAGCTGGTCGCGATCACCGTAACCGAGCCGCCGTCACGTAGGCTGCGCGCCGACGCCAGCGCCCGGCGGGCGCTGAGCGGGTGCAGCCCGTCGAGCGTGTCGATCGCCACCACCGCGTGGGTGCCGCGAACGGCCAGGCGCCGGGCCTGGTCGATCACCATCTCCACAGCGTTGTCCTGCGCGTCGACGGAGGCGGTGAGGCTGAGTGCGACGGCTGGCGTGACTGGAGCCTGAGCCCAGTCGCCCAGCTCCTCCGGGCGCACACCCGTGAGGGCGACCAGCACGGTCAGCTCCGGCTGGGCAGCGATTGCCTCGGCCAGCTTCCGCAGCAGGCGAGACTTGCCGCTCCAGGCACCGCCCGTGATCGCCACGCGCGAGCCGCGGCCGAACGGGGCGATCAGGCCCAGGGCCTTCAGGACGGGGTCCGCGGCCCCGAGGTCGAAGCGGGCGCTCGGGAACTGGGCGGGCAGGTCATCAAAGCGCCCGCGGTCAGCGATCTCGCTGGCGGGAAGGCCGTTGACGGTGTCGATCCGCACCAGCGACGCGAACCGCTCCGAGCGACTCGCAGCTCGCCGCGGGCCGGCGACGACATCGCCGCTCACCAGCTCGCAGCGCTTGACCTGGGCGGCGGAGATGTAGACGTCCTCGTCCGAGGGCTCGGGCGGCGAGACGCGCACAAAGCCGGACCCGTTGGGAAGCAGCTCGACCGTGCCCTGCACCGTCTCCTGCTCCTCAACGGCGCCACGGACCCGCGCGCCGGCCCGCGCCTCACCCTCGTCGCGCGGCTCCCTGCTGCTGCGGGACTCCCGTTCCTCGCGCCCCGCCCGGCTGCGATGCGAGCGGCGGGACGGCTCCTGGACGGTGTCGTGCGGCTCCGCGCTCTCCTCAGGTGGCGCGTCAACCTCACCTTCACCGTCGTCCGTGCCGGCGCGGTCGGCCGTGCGGCCACGGCCACCGCGCCGCCCACGGCGCCGGCGGGAGCCGCCGGCGGGCACGTCCTCCTCCCGGCCTGCGCTCTCTGTGGGCGCTGGCTGTGGTGGCGCCGCAGCGGCAGTCTCGCCACCCTGGCGGGTGAGGATCGTCTCGATCAGATCGCCCTTGCGCAGACGGCGGTAACCGTCGATCGATAGCTCGGATGCGATCGCGTGCAGGTCGGCGAGCGTGCTCTCCTCGAGCACCGAGCGGTCAAGCACTGTCATGTTGTTCTCCTTCAGGATGGATCGGTTGGCTCCGGCCGCGTTGCAGGCAGCGGCCGGCGATTCGCTTGCGCCCTAAGTGAAGCAGACGCGACCGCGACTCCGGAGAGCGAGCGCGAGCGCTCAGAGCGCCTTCAGCAGATCCTCGACGCGCACGCGCGCGTCGCCAAACAGCATCGCGGTGTTCTCGCGGTAGAACAGCGGGTTGGGGACGCCGGCATAGCCGGAGGCCATGGAGCGCTTGAACACGATCACCTGCCCCGCCTCCCAGACGTGCAGCACCGGCATGCCCGCGATCGGGCTGCCTGGATCTTCCATCGCAGCCGGGTTGACGGTGTCGTTGGCGCCGATCACGAGCACCACGTCGGTGTCGGGGAAGTCGTCGTTGATCTCGTCCATCTCGAGCACGATGTCGTAGGGGACCTTCGCCTCGGCCAGCAGCACGTTCATGTGGCCGGGCAGGCGCCCGGCGACCGGGTGAATCCCAAAGCGGACCGTGACGCCGCGGTCGCGCAGCTTGCGCGTCAGTTCCGCCACCCCGTGCTGCGCCTGCGCCACCGCCATGCCGTACCCAGGGGTTATGATCACCGAGCCCGCGTGGGCGAGCAGCTCCGCGGTCTCCTCGACGCTGATCTCGCGGTACTCGCCGAGATCCTGGGCGGCGCTGCTCGGCGCCTCGAGCCCGAACCCGCCTGCGATCACCGAGATGAACGAGCGGTTCATCGCCTGGCACATGATGTAGGAGAGGTAGGCACCCGAGGACCCAACCAGCGCCCCGGTGACGATCAGCAGGTCGTTGTTGAGCAGGAACCCCGAGGCCGCGGCCGCCCAGCCCGAGTAGCTGTTCAGCATCGAGACGACCACCGGCATGTCACCGCCGCCGATGCTCGCCACCAGGTGCAGCCCGAGCGCCAGCGCCAGCAGCGTCACGATCACCAGCGGCAAGAGTGCCGGGTGCACGATGAACCAGACCGTCAGCCCCACGAACACCGCCAGCGCGCCGAGGTTCAGCCGGTTGCGCCCGGGCAGCATCAGCGGCGCTGACTTGATCCGCGCCGAGAGCTTCAGGAAGGCGATGATCGAGCCGGTGAACGTCACCGCGCCGATGAACACGCCGATGAACACCTCGCCGTGGTGCACGCCATAGGTCCCAAGCAGCTTCAGATGGATCGCGGGCGGGCCGAAAGGCCGCCGCTCGACGCTCAGGTAGCCGTCCCAGCCGACCAGCACGGCAGCCAGACCGACGAAGCTGTGAAAGAGCGCGATCAGCTCCGGTATCTGCGTCATCGCGACCACGCGCGCCCGCCACAGCCCGATGCTCGCCCCCGCCACCACGGCCAGCGCCAGCAGCACAACGCCGAGCGTGCTGATCGCGAAGTGGCCAGCGACCAGCACCGTCGCCGCGAGTGCCACCGCCATGCCCGCGATCCCGAAGTAGTTGCCCGCGCTCGCGGTCTCGTGCCGGGAGAGGCCCGCGAGTGCGCGGATGAAGAGCAGCGCCGCGATCAGGTACGCGGCCAGCGACACGGTCTCGACGCTCATCCCGCGCTAGCTCCTCACGAACATCGCGAGCATCCGCCGCGTGACCGCGAAGCCGCCGAAGATGTTGATGCTTGCCAGCAGGATCGCGCACGCCGAGACGATCGTCACCAGCGTCCCGTAGCGGCCGACCTCGAGGATCCCGCCCACCAGGATGATCCCGGAGATCGCGTTGGTGACCGACATCAGCGGCGTGTGCAGCGCGTGGTGCACGTTGCCGATCACGTAGTAGCCGATCACGATCGCGAGCGCGAACACCGTCAGCTGCGGCACCAGCCCGGCCGGCGCGATCGCCGCCAGCAGGAACAACAGCAGCGCCCCCACCGCCGTGTAGGCGTGTTTGCGCGACGCCGGCGGCGGCGCTTTCTCCGGCGCCCTCGCCGCTGCTTCGGGCACCGGCCCGGCCGTCCCGGGGGCCGCCGGCGCAGCGCTCACCTGCACCGGCGGCGGCGGCCAGGTCAACTCGCCGTCGCGCACGACGCAGATCGAGCGC
>JAJYHG010000205.1 GCA_021784895.1 Actinomycetes bacterium | reverse complement strand
CTGACCCGCGCCCTCAAGCCCGTAGAAACCGTAGACCGTGCCTCCGTACAAGGCCAGGCTCGTAG
The DNA here is from genome assembly GCA_021784895.1 of Actinomycetes bacterium. GTDB lineage: Bacteria > Actinomycetota > Thermoleophilia > Solirubrobacterales > Solirubrobacteraceae > Palsa-465. The sequence goes on along the minus strand of JAJYHG010000205.1, from coordinate 10,823 downwards.
CTGCGACGTTCTCGGCCGATAAGTCGGTGCACCGCAGGCGGCACTTCCCGGAGCCGTTCTGAGAGCTCGTAGAGATTTGCGCGGGAAGCCCCTCACGAACAGAATACCCCCGGCTTGGAAGCTGCTCCGCCACTTCGTGACCTGTCATCAGCACCGTCATTCGCTCGACGTTAAGTGAAGCCCCGGCGGCCTCTCCGACCAGCACGCCATCGCGTAGAACCAGCGCCCTCCGAGCAAGCTCGACTACCTCGTCGAGGTGGTGATCTACGAGCAGCACCCCGACTCCATGCTGTGCCGTCGAGCGAATCAGCGCAAAGAGTTCCTCACGACCTCTACCTCGCTGGCCGGCCGTGGGCTCGTCAAGCAATAGGTAGCGCGCCTCTAGCGCCATCGCTCGTGCGATCTCGACGCGCTGGCGATCGACGAATGCCAAGCCGCCGACCTTCGCATTGAGATCGATGTTGTCTAGGTCACAGCGACGGGCGACATCGTGCACGCGCCGGCGGGCCCGCGCAGGAGAGGCGATCAGCCGGGCGCGATCCGGCATTCCGAGCAGCAGGTTGTCCAGCACCGACATGGTTGGAATGACCGACAGCTCCTGCCATACACAGCTGACGCCAGCCGCCATGACGTGCCGCAGTGGCCAGCCGTTGATCAGCTGGCCGTCGAGGCTAATAGTTCCCCGCTCGGGGTGCACGACCCCGGTGAGCGCCTTTACCAGCGTCGACTTACCGGCCCCGTTGTGTCCCACCAGAGCCACTATCTCGCCGGGCGCCACCTCAAGGGACACGCCTCTCAGGACAGGCGGCAGCCCTGGGCTGTAGCGCAACCAGACGTCGTTGCACTGCAGCCCAGGGATTCCGGCGCTAGCCAGATCTGCTGCCCCCGAGGTCACGGCAGCGTAACTTCCTTCAGACGGCCGTGGGCCTCGAATTGGTAGAACTTGCCGTGCAGGAGAACCTGGACCGGCTCGTTACCGTTGCCGCCAAACACGGCCTCGTTGTACGCGGTAACCACCTTGGAGTTGGCGTGCGTGACCGGGTTGCAGGGCGTGAACTCGAGATATGTCTGCTTGTGGTTGCCCTTCAGGTATTGGCCGACGTCGTAACCAATGGTCGCTCCTTCGACGGACGGGAACTGTGTCGCTCCGGCGATCATGACCTTTCCGCTCTCGATGGCTTGGTCCGCCGGCACGACCGTGGCGTTACCGAAGAGATGGACCTTCCCGACGAGATGCTTGCCGATGATCGCGCGGTACGCCCCGGTTGCGGCAGGCCCGTCGGTCGTCCAGATGACGTTGATACCGGGATGGCCGGAGAGCATCTGCTGAGTCGCGGTGAGCGCCACGGCATACTGCGCTTCGCCGTTCACGGTAGCGACCACCTTGTCGTTGCGATGGCTCTTCATGATCGTGTTGAACGAATTGTTGCGATCGACTGTGGACTGCGCGAGCGGGAGGATGACCTTTCCGATCACTGCGGAACGGCCGTGCAGCCAGGCGAGCATCTGCTCGGTCGAGACGCGGCCACACTCAGGGTTGTTGCTCTCCACCGTCTGGACGATGTGGGCACCTTCCGCCTTCATAGCCGAAGCGTAGGGCTGGGTGTCGATCGTGAACACGGGGATGCCGTGCCGGTTTGCGTCCTTGATGGCCGGGACGATCGTCTGGTCGTTGATCGAGTCGATCGCAATCGCTTTTACGCCCTCTGACACGAACGACTCAACTTGCTGAACCTGCGTCGCAACGGAGCCGTTGGCGTTGGCGGTGAGCACCTTCAGGCCTTGTGCCTGGGCGGCTTTCTTGAAGTAGTTGGTGATCGCGATGAAGTATGGGTCTACCTCCTGGGGCACCGATACTGCGACGGTCATTCCGGCGATGGACCGACCTCGACTTGACGCTTCGGGTCGCCGGTTGCCGGCCAGCGAGGAGCTGGTGGCGACCGCCCCCGCGGCGAGCACGGCGACGAGCCCAGCGATCGCCAGCGGCGAACGAATGAACCGGATTCTCATTTCTGCAGAGCCTTCCTCTCATGTTGACGGCACAATGGATCGGTCGACTTGGTGCCTGGGCACGAGACGTGGGGCGCACCCTGCCAGACGGGCTCCGAGGCAGTCCGCAAACGGCTGGTCACGATGACCTTCCGACGTCGGCACTGAAACGGAGGCAGGCACGACACGTCAACCAGCACTCAGCCGCGACCCGGATTGCGCAGCTGGCGTGCTGTTTCGGCTGAAAGTCACATTCGTGCATCTGTGGCACGACTGTGCGGATCTCTGTGTGCATCTCTCCACCCAAGGCATATAGGCCTATTGGCGTCTATTTGCGTCGCCTACAGGCTTGTCGTCCCTCTCGCCGAGTAAGCAAACAGCTTCTGCCGTCAAAGTCAAGGCACAAATGTGAGAGTCATGGGCGCTTGTACGCGCGCACACTCGAGTTAGCCCGCGCAACTGCTGAGGCGCCCCGGACACGACGTCCGTCTCTGGTCAGTCGTGCTGGCGGACCAGCATTTCGCGAGCGAGGGGCTCGTCACACACCAGCGTGTTGACCAGCTTCCCGCGCAGTGCTCCCAGGACCGCCACTGCCTTTGCGGTGCCAACGGCAACGCCGATGGAGACCGGGATTTGCATGAGGCCGGCGATGTCGATCGCCAGGACACGATCGCTAATCCCTTCGATCTCGAGTGGCCTGCCGGACGCGTCGTAATAGCGGCCGCAGACATCACCTGCCGGCCCAGCCTCCCAGAAGCGTCGTAGCTGCTGTTCGCTGCGCGCCAGTTGGCGCAGCAGTACATGTGACGATCCGTGCGCCGGATTACCGATGCCGACCAGCGCGATGTCGGCCTGGCGCGCGAGCTCGAGCGTGGAGCTTATCGATCGTTCGGCGCTGAGCGACTGCAGCGCTTGCCTCGAGTCAAACACGCCTGGCGCATTGAGGTACAGGTAGTTCGCGCTCAGGCGGCGGCCAAGCTCGCGGACCAGATCGTGGGCGCTCACGTGCGCGTCGAAGGAGGTCAGCCCGCCGACAAGCTGTACGACCCGCAGGTCGGGACGCGCAGTGACCGAGAGCGCCTCGACGACTGCCCTCACAGCGGTGCCCCATGAGACCGCGACGACTCGCGCGCCCTCTAGAGCATCCACCAGAACCGCAGCAGCCAGCTGTGCAACAGAGGGAAGCGGAACGCGATCAGGCGCGGACGGAGCCACACGAACCCCGCGCAGAGCAAATAAGGCGGCCAACTCCTGCTCGAGCTCGCCGACGCGGCCGCCATCATCGTTGAGCCGAAACTCGATCACGCCCTCCTCTCTCGCTGCCTTGAGCACACGCGAGAGGTTCGAGCGTGTCATGCCCAGCTTCGCCGCCGCCTCCTCTTGGCTGAGTCCATCGATGTAGTAGAGGCGAGCCGCAGCGATGAGGGTGCTGCGCGAGCGAGAGGAAGACATCGTCCACACACACTATCACGATTGTGACTTGACTCCATATCAGTGATCCCGCTACTTTCGGCGATATGAGGGTCTGGAGATTTGTAGCTCACGTTTGTGAGCCATCAAGCCCGTGTGGCAGAGTTCCGTGGCTGTATTTGAACGCTGGGTTCGGCGCGGCCAGCGTGCCCGCGAGCGCACGGACCCGATCAAGTTCCACGATGGAGGTCACATGAGTCTCTTCAGCCTCGAAGGCCGCAGCGCCTTGGTCACGGGCGCCGCGAGCGGCATAGGTCAGCGTCTCGCCACGGGCCTAGCCGAGCATGGCGCCGATGTCAGCATTGTCGATCTCCCAGCCCAGGCGGCGGGCAGCACCCGTACCGCAGAGCTGATCGGAGATCGCGGCCGCAACGCACACGTAATCGACGCCGACGTGACCGACCCGGCGTCTGTTCGGGCCGCCGTGACCCGTCATGTCCAGATCTTCGGCGGCCTGGACATCGCCGTCAACTGCGCAGGCGTGAACCACTCCTCGCCCGCCGAGGATCTGGACCCAGACCAGTGGCAGCGTGTGCTGAACGTCAACCTGAGCGGTGTCTTCTACTGCTGCCAAGCGGAGGCGCGCGAGATGTTCGCCAGCGGCCGCGGCTCAATCATCAACATCGCCTCGATGTCGGCCTCGATCGTGAATCGCGGCCTCCTACAGGCCCACTACAACTCGTCCAAGGCCGGCGTCAAACACCTGACCGCAACGCTAGCGATGGAGTGGGTCGGCCGTGGCTTGCGCGTCAACTCGGTGAGCCCTGGTTACATCATGACGCCGATGATCAGCGGGCCCGAGTGGGCCGAGAAGATCCGCGGCTTCGAGGAGCAGACGCCGATGGCTCGCCTTGGGACTCCGGACGATCTGGTCGGGCCAGTGGTGTTCCTCGCCAGCGATGCGTCCGCCTACATGACCGGTGCCGACCTGCTCGTGGAAGGCGGCTTCACGAGTTGGTAGCAATGCTTGAGAGCCACCGCAGCTCACAGCCGTCAACTGCGATCCTGCTCGGCCTGGACTTCGGTACCGGCGGCGCCAAGATCTGCGCGCTGTCGCCCAGCAGAGGCGTGGTGCACCAAGGCTACGAAGAGTACCCCCAGTACCACGATCAGCCGGGACATTCGGAGCACGATCCTTGGCACTACTGGGACGCCTGCAGGCGGCTGATACGCGCCGCCGTCGACGCGGTCGGGGGACACGTCGTCGCGATCGCTGTGTCGTGCGCGCTTCCCAGCCTGGTGCTTGTGGACAGCCACGGCGACCCGCTCGGACGGGCCATCAACCTACTCGACCGCCGTGCTTCCAGCGAGGTCAAAGAGGTTGCCGAGAGGCTCGGTGGCGATCGTATACAGGAGCTGACCGGTAACCGGATCGAAGACTACCCCTCACTCGTCAGCCTCATGTGGGTCGCCCACAACGAGCCTGACCGCTTCGAGCGAACCGCAAAGGCACTGACGATCGATGGCTTCATCGCGCTGCGGCTCAGCGGCCGCCCAACGCTCAACCGAAGCGGCGCGGCGTTCTTCGGCGTCGCGTACGACATCAGAGCTGGTCGCTTTGACCAAACGATCCTCGACGAACTGGGCATACCGTCCGGCCGACTTCCCGAACTGGTCGACTGCGACGAGCAGATAGGCGCTGTCGATGGTGCCGTGGCGGCGGAACTCGGGCTCGCCCCGGGTTGCCTGGTCGCCGGAGGTCAGGTTGACTGCAACGCTGCGTGGATCGGCGGCGGGGCGGTCTCGCCAGGCGACTTCCAGCTCAACCTCGGCACCTGCGGAGTGATCGGGCTGATTCACGATCGGCCGGACTTCCTGCGCTCCACAGCCGGTCGTCAGGTCGTCAACATCCCCTACACGACCGACGTCCAGCGCGTCTACTCCGCCGTGGCTGTCACGATGACTGGCGGCCAGGTGCTGCGGTATCTGCGCGATCTAACCGACCGCGACGAGCTCGGCCGAGCAGCACGGGCACGGGGCGTGGACGAGTACGACGTACTCACACTGGCAGCCGCGGATATCCGTCCGGGAAGCGACGGGTTGCTGGCGCTCCCGTATTTCATGGGTGAGCGCGTGCCGCTGTGGGACGATGGCGCACGGGCCGCGTACGTTGGGCTGTCTCTACATCACGGGCGTGGACACCTCGTGCGGGCCATGCTCGAAGGGGTGGCCTATGCGCTGCGATGGGCTCTCGATGTATTACGTGACGGCCAGCTACCAATCTGCTCGCCGCTCGTCCTCAACGAGGGCGGGGCGCGGAGTGCTGTCTGGCGGCGCATCCTCACTGACGTGCTGGAGGTCAGGACGACGGTACTTGTGCGAGGTGGCGGGGCCGCGCTCGGTGACGCGATCCTTGCCGGCGTCAGCGCAGGAGTGTTCACGGGATTCGGTGTAGCGCGGGAACTCTGCAAAACCGGCGAGGTGCTGGAACCCGACCCGGAAGCTGTCTCGGTTTACCGGGAGGGGCTCGAGATCTTCAAGCAGACCTACGGGGCCCTGCGCGGCCCTAGCGAGCGCCTCGCGGCGTTCGTGCGGTCCGGCAGTACGGCCGTCCCGTCGGAGACAGCACCGCGCTGCTCCTTGGGGCAGCCCACCTCAATCGAGCGGGAGATCCACGCATGACGCTCGTCACGCTGCCAGAGCTCCTAGCAGAAGCACGTAGACAGCGCTACGCCGTCGGCTACTTCGAGGCTTGGGACATTTACGGACTCGAAGCCGTGGTCGCAGCCGCGCAGGCAGAACGCTCACCAGTAATCATCGGTATCGGCGGGCTCACCGCCAACCACGAGTGGCTTGGAACGCAAGGAATCGCGCTCTACGGGGCAGCAGCGGCGACGCTCGCCCGCAGCGCCACCGTGCCCGCAGCGGCCATGTACAACGAAGCCGACAGCCTGAAAGAGGCCTGCAGCGCGATTGGAGCCGGGTTCAACACCGTGATGATGGTCGGTCAGGGGCTCCCCTGGGAACGCCTGGTTCAAGCCACGGTCACGCTGACGACCGAAGCGCACCGAGCCGGTGTGGCGGTCGAGGGTGAGTTCGACGAGCTGGCTGAGATGCGCGACGGGGTGGTGCGCGAGCGGACCGCGACGAGCACCGAAGTAGGTCGAGCGGTCGAGTTCGTTGCGCGCACCAATGTGGACTGTCTCGCTGTTGCCGTCGGCAGCGTGCATTTCGTCACAGGCGGCTTCGCCCCGACACTAGAACTCGGGCTGATCCGCGAGCTGGCCGATGCGGTAGCGGTCCCGCTGGTGTTGCACGGCGGCTCTGGCGTACCGGCCGATCAGTTGCGGGCTGCTGTTGACGCGGGGATCAGCAAGGTCAACTTCGGCACCCGGCTCAAGCAGGTGTTCGACGTCGGTCTGCGCAACGCGCTGGCAGAGGCGGGCTCGGATGTCAACCGCACGTACGGCTCGAGGCTGCCCGGAGACGCGATGACGGCCGCAGCTCAGGCGCTCACAGAAGAGGTTCGTCGTTATATGCAGATACTCGGCTCGTCAGGAAGGATCGCGAGAGGATGACCGACACGTCCATTCAATCCCCGGACACAGCCGCAGCAGGCAGTGAGCGCGTGCTGTCGATCACGGCACAGGAGGGCCTGGAGCTGCTCGAGCAGATAGTCCTGATTCGCGAGTTTGAGCAGACCGCTTACCTGCGCTACCTGCAGGGCGAGATCCCTGGCACGCTTCACCAGTACCAGGGCCAGGAGGCCGTCGCCGTAGGTGTTGGCGCGGTGTTGCGCACTGACGATTGGATCACCTCGACGCACCGGCCTCACGGTCATGCCTTGGCGAAGGGTATGCACCCAAGGGAGGCTTTAGCCGAGATCTACGGCAAGGCGAGCGGCTGCCTGGGGGCTCGCGGAGGATCCATGCACCTCGGCGACCCTGAGCTCGGGATGCTCCCATCGGTCGCGATCGTGGGCGGTGGCATAACCCTCGCCCCAGGCCTGGCACTCGGCCTCGCAAGACGCGGCAGCGATGCCGTCGTGGCCTGCTTCTTCGGTGATGGCGCCGTTAACGAGGGTGCCTTTCACGAGGGCGTCAACATCGCGGCGGCGATGAACCTGCCAGTGATCTTCGTCTGCGAGAACAACCTCTACAGCGCCTCCACCCCATTCGCTGAGACAACCCGGAACCCTGAGATTGCCTCGCGCGGCGCTGCCTATGGGATCCCCGCCGAGCGTGTCGACGGCATGGACGTGCTGGCGGTGAGAGACGCAGCCCAGAGGGCGGTGTCGCTAGCACGCGCCGGTGGCGGGCCGACCTTGCTCGAATGCCTCACCTACAGGTTCGTCGGGCACAGCAGATCAGACGCCCGCGGCTACCGCCAACGCGCCGAAGAGGCGCAATGGCGTGAACGAGATCCGATCAAACGGTTTCCAGAGTGGCTCGTCGAGTCCGGCCTCGCCTCCGACGAGCAGGCGCAGGCGGCCGCCCAGCGGGCGAAGGACCGTGTCGCCGACGCGCTCCGGTTCGCGCAGGAGGCACCGCCGCCGGACCCCGCCACGGCCACGGACATGAACGCGGTCTACGGCGCGCCACCGGACCAGGTCGAGATCGCTGGACCGCTGGCTGAAGGGCCGGAGGAACGGATGCTCTCGATCGCAGAAGCGCTGCGCGAAGGTATCGGGGAGGAGATGGCCATAAACGACAACCTCCTCCTGCTCGGCGAGGACATCGGCGTGCCTGGCGGCTGGGGCGGCGCTTTCGGGGTCTACGGTGGGCTGGCGGAGCGCTTCGGGCGCGAGCGGGTGATCGACACGCCAATCAGCGAAAAGGCCCTGATCGGCACCGCTATCGGCGCCGCGATCACCGGCTGTCCAACGCTGCCCGACCTCCAGTATGCCGACTTCATCTTCGAGGCCATGGACGAGGTCGCGAACGAGGCCGCGAAGCTCCGGTCGATGTCGAACGGCCGCCTGACCGTGCCGATGGTGCTGCGCTGCCCGGTTGGCGCGAGCCAGCGCGGGGCGCAGCACTCGCAGAACCCGGAGAGCCTGTTCATGCAAATCCCGGGCCTGAAGGTCCTGTGTCTCTCTGACCCCTACACCGCCAAGGGAGCTATCCGGGCTGCTTTGCGGGACCCTGATCCTGTGCTCGTGTTTGAGCACAAGCTCCTCTATGGGGCTAAACGAAGGCGCGAGTCGGGGTCGATCGACACGCGCGCCTACGTTCCGGAGGAGGAGTACGTCCTGCCAGTCGGTCAGGCTCGCATCCGCCGGCGTGGAAGCGACGTGACGATCATCGCGACCTTCACACAGCTGTATGCCGCACTCGACGTCGCCTCCGAGTTCTCAGACGAAGGTATCGAGTGCGAGGTTATCGACCCGGTCTGGCTGGCCCCCTTTGACTGGAACGGGGTGTTCGCGAGCGTAGAACGCACGCGCCGCCTAGTCATCGTGCACGAGGCGCCGCTGACGGGCGGTTGGGGTGCCGAGGTGGCAGCGCGCGTTTCCGAGAAGTTCCACGGAAACCTGCTGGCCCCGGTTAAGCGCTTGGCCAGCCGCGATGTCCCAATGCCGTTCGCGCCAGCACTCGAAGCTGCCGTGCTGCCCTCTCGCGAGGATCTCCGCGAGGCTGTGCGCGCCGTACTTGCCCACTGACACACACACCAAGGAGGTTCACGAAGCGATGGCCGAAGCTATTGTCATGCCCGCACTCGGCGAGACGTCAGACGAACTACACATCATCGAATGGCTCGTCGACGAAGGTGGGCAGGTGGAGCTTGGCCAGCCCCTGCTCGTAGTTGAGACCGACAAGGCGGAGATGGAGGTCGAGAGCGTGCTCGAGGGGACACTGCTCCGGATCGTCAGAGCCGCCGGAGAGACCGTCAGTGCCCTGAGCGTGATCGCGTACGTCGGCGCTCCCGGCGATGAGGTACCTGTGGCCGCAGAAACTCCGGCGCTTGGATGACCACCACCGAGGGCGACCGCGGCCAGCTACCGTCCCTTGAGCCCTGGCCAAGGGTTGACTTCGAACGGTTCGGGCCGGTCGAGCGGACCGCTCTGTCGCGCATCCGCCAGCGCATCATCGGTAGGTTGACGCGCAATTGGGTTTGGATCCCCCACGTCACGCACCACGACCGCGCCGACATCACGACGCTGGAGCGCCTGCGCCGCTCCATCAACGAGCGCGCTGATCCGTCTGAGCCAAAGCTCACGGTGCTCGCGTTTCTGTTATCCGCGCTCGCGGTCGTCCTGCGTGAATACCCTCAGTTCAACGCGGCCTTGGACGGCAACCAGCTGGTGTTGCGTCGCTATTACCACATCGGCATCGCAACCGATACCCGCGCTGGGTTGCTCGTCCCGGTGCTGCGCGATGTCGACCGCAGAGGCGTACGTGAGATTGCAACGGAGGTCACTGCCCTGGCCGAGACCGCACGTCAGGGCAAGCTGACGCCAACACAGATGGCAGGTGGAACCTTCACGGTCTCCAGCCTCGGCGCACTCGGTGGTTTCGCGTTCACGCCAATCATCAACGCACCCGAAGTGGCGATACTGGGTGTCACGCGGGCTGAGATCGCACCCGTGTGGAATGGCTCAGAGTTCGTTCCCCGCCTGATGCTGCCGCTCTCACTCTCTTACGACCATCGAGTGATCGACGGAGCCGACGCCGCACGCTTTGTCACGCGGATCGCGGCGCTCCTGTCGGATGTCCTGCCGAGCGATCTCGACAGCTACCTGTGACTGCGGCTAGTGAGCGAGCCACCGGTACACCGGTACACCGGCCCTGCAGGTAGCCGATGCTGGGAACGCTCAGCCCTCGGCGCGCCAGCGCCGGTAGATCTCGGTGAACTCACGCTGCATCTCCGGCGAGAGATCGCCAGGGACCAGGCGGCCGGCGAGCCTGACGGTCTCGCGAGTCTGGGCCAGGTAGATGCTGCAGTGCGGGCAGCCTGCCAGATGGTGATCGAGCCGGCGCCGTTCCTGCGCAGACAGTGCGCCCTCCAGATAGTCGCTGATCATCTCGACCACCTGCTGACAGGGAATCTCGGCGCGCCGGCGAAACCACATCATCGCACCGCTCCGATCTCGTCCTCGAGCGCCTGACGCAGGCGGCTGCGGCCGCGGTGCAGCAGCACGCGCTCGTTGGCAGCGCTCAGCTCGAGCACCTGGCACACCTCGTCTGCCCGCAGGCCGTCCACGTCACGGAGCATCAGTACCGCCCGCTGACGCTCCGGCGGCTGACCGAACGTCGCGATCACGGACGGAACGATCAGATGCCCCGACACCACCCCCACCAACACGATCCCGGCGAGAACCCCCCCCACCCCGGAGCAACAGCGCGAGCTTCAAGAGATCCTCGCGCAGCTGGCCACGCTCGGCTTCCGCCTGCCCGGCAGCGTGCAGGTCAGGCACATCCGCT
>JAJYHG010000203.1 GCA_021784895.1 Actinomycetes bacterium | reverse complement strand
GCAGGTCGATCAGCACCGTGGTGTCGAGCAGGACGCTCAGCCTTGGCTACCCAATCCGTCCGGCGTCGATACGCCGCTGGTCTCTGACCCAGCGAGCCGGATCGTGGTCCCACCCGTGCTCACCGTTTCCGATCGCGCCGATCGCGTCCGCGATGGCCTCCCAGCGGCGCTCGTCGTCGAGCGCCCGCTCGATAGCTGAAGCAACGAAACTGCTCCGCCCACGCGCGCCCACCCGACGATCGAGCTCGCTTACCAGCTCGTCATCGATGCTAATGTGCAAACGTATGGCCACAGCTTAGCACACTGCATCTCCCCCCGACGGTGCGAACCACTCGATGCTGCATCGCGGCCCCTCGGCACGCATGAGACGGCCGTCTGTGGTCAACAGCACCGCATCGAGCGCTTCGGCAAGCGCCACGTAAATGGCGTCCCAGCCTCGGACGTTGTCCCGCAGCTGCCATGCCCGAGCGAGAAACGTGCGGTGAGCGAACCGCTCCCCCGGCCAGTCAGCCAAGTCCTCGACCGCCTGCGCTGCGGCGGTGCGATCCAGGCGACCGGCACGATGCTTCTGGCGGATGACGCTGTAGACCTCCACATCCACCAGATGTGGCGCGGCCCAGTCCTGATCTGCGGCGAGCCGCTCACGTAGTGGCTCAGCCTGAGGGGTGCCGGCGACTATCTCAAATAGGCACCCTGCGTCAACGACGAGCATCGGGCCACGGACCGCGGTGCTCGTCCAGCGCAGCTATCACCTCGAGCCGGTCCACATCGTTGCTGCCGTCCCGGCGACGTGTGCGCTCCAGCCACTCCTTCACCGACGGCCTCGCGGCGAGTCGTGTCGCCTCAGCCCGTAGCAGTTCGGGCACGCTGACGCCGGCCTCGCCGGCGCGCCTGACGAGCGCTCTGTAAACGTCGTCGTCCACATCGCGAATCTGGATCGTCTTTGGCATCGAGCTAACTTAGCATGCGCGCTCGCATTGATAGATGCGTACGCGCATGTGGACTGGGAGAGCCGCACATCCCCGGCGCGAAGCTCACGGCCGACCGCCATCACGTCTCTTCGCGCCTCTGCGACGTCATTGATGAGGTTCTTGGAACAGCAGAATTCGGCAGCCGCTGAGCGGGGCGCTGTGGCCAATGACCCGCAGTGGTTGGGGTGCGAGGGTATAGTCACCGTGGTGATGACCGAGCAGGGTCGTGGATTCTCCGCTGACAGGGCTCGCGCGATCGGCGAGCGGATCGGGATCGACTGGGATCGGTCGCGGTTCGATGTCGAGCAGTTCCGGCTTGGGCTTGGGGTCGAGCTCGAGCACGGGCGCCGTGACCCGGAGACGAACGTCACCGATGACGACGAACTAACGACCGGCAAGATCGCGCGTGCGCATCTCAACGAGTTCCCCGACTACTACACGCGCCTCGCGAGGATGGAGACAGAAGCGGAGCAGTACTGGGCCGGCCGCGAGCCGCCGTCAGCCGCGTAGGGCGCGCAGCGCGTTGAGGATGACGGCGAGGTCGATGACCTCTTGGGACAGGGCGCCGGGGACGGGCGGAAGGTAACCGACGGCGGCGACGGCCATCGCAGCCATGCTGAGCCCCATCCCGGCAAGGACGCTCTGTCGTGCGATGTGGATGGCGCGTCGCCCAGCGTGGATTGCGTCCGCGACGCGGTCGACGCGGTCGACGGTGATGACTGCGTCGGCGGTCTCGGAGGAGACGGTTGCACCAGCGGCGCCCATCGCGATCCCGATATCGGCGATCGCGAGCGCAGGGGCGTCGTTGACTCCGTCGCCGACCATGATCACCGGCCTTAGCGCTCGATCGGCGGCGATCCGCCGCACGACTTCAACCTTGTCGCCGGGGGACTGCTCGGCGTAGACGCGCTCCACTCCGATTTCGCGACCGATGCGCTCGGCCACCGATCGGCGGTCGCCGGAGATCATGGCGATGTGACGGATGCCCTCGGCACGCAGCCGCTCGACGATGTGCATCGCGTCGGGACGGATCTCGTCGGCCATGATGATCACGCCGGCGACGTGGTCATCGACCGCCACCACTACATGTGCCTCGCCCGAGCCGTGGGAGGTGGCGAGTGCCGTGGCCGTGTGCTCGGCATCCTGGATCCCGGCGGAGCGCATGAACGCTCGGCTGCCGACAGCGACGCGGAGACCGTCGACGGTCCCCTGGATCCCCTGGCCAGGATCCTCGCGGACGTCGAGCGGCATCGTCAGCTCAAGCCCCGCGTCAGCGGCCGCTGCGACGAGCGCTTCACCGAGAACATGGGCGGAGAGACGGTCAAGGGATGCTGCGAGCCGCAGCAGCTCGCTGGAGCCGAACTCGCCGTGAGTGACGATCTCTCGCACCTCGGGCGTCCCAACAGTCAGGGTGCCGGTCTTGTCGAACAGCACCGTCCGGGATTCGCCGAGCGTCTCGATCGCGCCGGTGCCCTTGACGATCACTCCGGCACGGGCAGCGCGGGATAGGCCCGACACGAGCGCGATCGGAGCCGCGAGGATCAGCGGGCACGGTGTCGCCACGACTACCACTGCGAGCGCCCTCACAGGGTCGCCGCTGATCGCCCAGGCCAAGGCCGCGACCAGCATAGTGGCGGGGAGAAAGAATCCGGCGTACCGGTCGGCCATGCGTACGAACGGCGCGCGCTGAGCCTGAGCCTGCTCTACCAGGCGCACCAGGGCCGCGTATGCGCTTTCGCTGGCGGGATGACCGGCTCGGACTTCAAAAGGGGCGCCGGCGTTCGCCGAACCGCTCAAGACCGCCATGCCGCGCGACGCTGTCCGGGGCAGCGGTTCCCCCGTCAGTGTGCTGGTATCGATCACCGCTTCGGGGCTCACAACCGTTCCGTCAACAGGCACGACCTCACCAGTCCGTACGACGATGATGTCCCCCGTCCGGACCTGGTCGACCGGGACCTCCTCGAGCCCGTCACCGACGCGGAGCTGCGCGACCTTCGGCGCCCGCTGGATCAGCGCGCTCAGCTCACGACGCGCGCGACTGGAGGCAACCGATTCGAGCGCTTCACCGCCTGAGAACATCAGGCCGATCACCACCCCGGCAAGCAGCTGGTCGAGAGCGAGCGCGCCGACCATCGCGACCAGTGCGATCGTGTCGACCCCCAGGCTGCGCTCGACGATGATGCTGCGGAGGACCTCGAAAGCGAGCTCCGTCGCGAGCAGCGCGACAGCGCCCGCCCACACCGCATCCCCAGCGCTGGCAGCACCGAGCAGGTGCAGAAGCCCGCCGATAGCAATCGCGCCTGCAGCGATCGACGCGAGGATCCTGGCTCGATGCTCAACCAGCGAGGTGCCCCTGTTGCCCCTGCGGCCCCCGGGTTCTCGGTCACGCGGCAGCGTGCCGGGAGTCGCGACCGCGTGTACCTGCGCGCCACTCATCTACGCCAGCTTCGCACCGAACGCCGGCGTTCTAATCCGTAGCTCCCCGCCGCCCACCGCGGTAACTTCCGGACCGACGACAACTCGAGATCATCGCTGATGAGGCGATGTCACGGCGATCCGCAGGCGCCGATGTGGCTCCCGTCCTGCTGTGCTTCGACGGATCCGACCACGCGGCCTGCGCGCTTGCGAAGGCGGGCGGATTCCTCGCGCCGCGCCCAGCGGTCGTCCTCACGGTGTGGGAGCCGATACGGGCCCGGGTGACGTGAAATCCCTTGACGATCTCCTCTGCACCCCCTGGGGCAGCTCATCGAAAACGAGATCGACCTCGACCTCGACAAGATGGTCCCGGCCGTTGCGCGCGACAAGGCCGAGCACGGCAGAAAACTCGCCCGGGTCGCTCGGTTCGACGCGCCCAATCAGCCATTCTTGGGAGCGTCTCTGCCGCCGTCATCACGCGCGCAAGACGAGCGGTGCTGGTCGGGCCGGTTCACACCACAGCCGGGCAAAGCTGACCCGGTTCGAAGCGAGTAGCCACACAAAGCCAGCGCGCCGATCGACGCCAGGCTGGCGAGGACCGCGACCGTGACCATACCGGGCGATGGCACAGTCAACGCGAAGAACGCTCGCGTGAACGGAAGCGCTAACGCGAGCACGTACAGACCGGCCATGACCGCGCACATTCCGCCGACAAGCGTGGAGCGCTTTCGCGAACCCCCGGCTTCGAGCGCGAGAACGAGGTACAGCCCGCAGGCGACGAGCGTCGTGAGCGCGACCGTGCGCGAGTCACCGACCGACAGGTCAAGATCGTGCAGCGCGAAGAGATAGCCGGCTAGAACCCCGGTGCCTGTAGCCACACCGGCAGGAACAGCGAAGCGGGCAACGTCCCGGACGAAAAATGTGGGTTGCCACGGGCCGTTGCTGGGCGCCAGGGCCAGGAAGAAGGTCGGGATCCCGATCGTGAGACTCGCCGCCAGGGACAGGTGACGCGGGAGCAGCGGGTAGGCGTCCGAGCTAACGCCGACGGTCAGGATCAGGAACGCCGCTAAAGCTGACTTGGTGACGTACAGCTTCGTCACCCTCTGCAGGTTGCGCAGCGCACGCCGGCCTTCGGCGACCAGTGGTGGGATGCTCGCGAAGTCGCCGTTGATCAGGACGAGATCGGACACACTCCGCGCCATCTGCGTGCCGCTGCCCTGCGCGATCGCGAGTCGCGCGCTCTTCAGTGCCGGCACGTCATTGACGCCGTCGCCAACCATCGCCACATACCGTCCCTCGTCCCGAAGCCCCTCGATGATCGCTTGCTTGCCCTCCGGAGAGATGCGGCCGATGATGGTCACATCGACGGCGAATGCCTGCCGGGCGGCGCGCGCCTCCGGGATTGCCGACCCCTCGGCGATACCCTCGACCGGGATCCCGACATCGCGTGCGATCGCGGCGACGGTCTGAGGCGAGTCGCCGGATAGGATCTTGATCTCAATCCCCTGCTCAAGCAGGAACGCAACCGTATCGCGCACGTTCGGCCGCAGCTCCTCCGCCAGGACCGCCACGCCGAGCGGTCGGAGGCCGTCAGGCGGGCTGTCACCCGGATCGGCGGGAAGCGCACCGTCGGACCTTGCAACGGCGATCACCCGGCGGCCTTCGTGCTGTCGCTGCGCCACGACCGACTCAAGCTGACCCACCGGTACGCGGCCGGGCGCTCCCAGGTACAAGCAGCCTGCCGAAACCTGGATCGCGCTCCAGCGCCGGCGGCTCGAGAACGGAACCTCGCCAAGCACCGAATCGGCAGCCACTGTCGGGTAGGCGTCAGCGATCGCCTGCAGGGTAAGGTTGCGGGACGATGCCCCGGCCGCGAGTGTCGCAAGTGCACCACTGACCATATCCCGGCCTACACCAGGGGCAGCAATGAGCTCGACGACCCGCAGCCTCGCCACGGTCAGCGTGCCAGTCTTGTCCAGGCATAACGTGTCCACCGACGCCAACGACTCGATTGCGTTGAGCTGTTGGGCGAGTATCCCCCGCCGGGACATCCGCACCGCCGCCGCGGCGTAGGTGAGGCTGACCAGCACCATCAACCCCTCTGGAATCAATGTGACCACCCCTGCTGTCGCGGTCGCAACGGCGGTATGAACGCTCACGTGCCGGTGATACAGCGAATAGCCGAGGACCGCGCCGAGCAAAACGACGAGTGCAACTAGCCCGTAGAGCAAGCGGTTGACCGCCCGTTCCAGCGGCGAGCGTGGATGCCGAAACGACCGTGCCTCGCCCGTGATGCGTGCTGCGAAGCTGTTCCCACCGACGGCGGTCACCCGGAATGCACCGGTACCCTCAACCACGAACGCCCCGGACCTGACCGTCTCACCGGTTTCCCGCCGCGCCGGCTCCGATTCGCCTGTCAGAACGGACTCGTCGAGTCGCAGGTCTGTTGCCACGAGCAACGTGCCATCGGCTGTCACCTGATCCCCCGGAGCGACCACCACGACGTCATCGACGACGACGACATCGACCCCGATCTCGCGGACCGCTCCGTCCCGCCGCACGCTCGCACGCGGGGCGACCAGCAACGAGAGCCGGTCGAGTGCACGCTTGGCACGCACCTCCTGGCCGATCCCGATCGTTGAGTTCGCGACAATGATCCCCAGAAATAACGCGTCTTGCGCGTCCCCGAAGATCAGCGTCAGTACCCCAAACGCCGCCAGGATCAAGTTGAAAACCGTGAGGACGTTGGCGCGCACGATGCTCGTATACGAGCGGCTGGAACTCGAGCGCACCGGACGGCCAGCGGTGATGAGACGCCGTGCGGCTTCAACCTCCGTCAGGCCCACGGCAGCCTCGGAAGCCACAGCCAGCGTCGGGTCGGTTGGGTGCCGCAGGCTCAACCGCCCCACCGCACAGCCACTTGCGGACCGCCGCCGCTCAACAGCAGGAGCCCGACGAAACCGGAGCCTACAACGACGGTCCTCGATCCACACACCCGCAGCACCCAGCTCATGGGCTTAGTGCTGGCATTGGCAGCGCGTACGGCACTGATGCGCGCTTCGGTGCCGCGCCGGTCAACGCTGAGACCGAGCGCGTCAGCGCAGCTGGCGAGGAGCGCGCTGCCAGCTGCGTGGCAACGGTCGTTGAGATGAGCGGCGGGTCCCGCCCTTCCGACCTCGTCATGCTTGCGCCAAAGCGAGTCGGCTGGCGCTGGTTCTCGGCGGGCGAGGCAGGCAGAGGCAGGTGCTGATCGCGCGCCGGAGGTAGTCGACCAGGTGGTCGCTGAGATCTTCGGTGGTTGTGTGACCGTTTCCGCCAGCGGATGGTCAGTTTGAACCGCGCGAGGGTGCCTCAGCGCCCATTCGGTGGAGTGGTGCCGCGTGAGCCGAGGGCTTTTGCTCAAATGACTCATCTGGCGTGTTTACAGCGCTGGTGTACCCGACTTGCCGAACAAGCTCGCGTGCGGCGATCGCGGCGAGCGGCTGCTCTCTGCTGTCGAATGCGTTGAGGCGGCGTTGCGGTAGAGCCCGGCCAGTCGGCCGGCTTCCCGCAGCGTGGCCGCCAGCTACCCCCCCGGGGCGCAAACAGCGGTAGGCGGCGTCGATCAGGCGTTTAGGGGTGTCTTTCGGCCATGATCAGATGGTATCTGCGGGTCAACCTCTCACCTGGTTTGGCCTGTGGCAACCCCAGCGAGCATCCGATGTCGGACAGCAACGGTCTAGCAGACGTAGCTGGCGCCTCGTCCGGGATTGGGCTGTCCACGGTGCGTCTGCTCGCACCGCATGGCTTTCACGTGCTGCCTGGGGTGTGCCCTGTCGAGGCTGCTGAGTCCCTGGCCTTCGAGCAAGCTGAGCTGGTGGTCCCAACGCCGGGATTGCGGTCAATGGTCCCGTCGAGGTCATCCCGTTCGCCGACGGGCGCCGTTAGCTGGACGGCCTTCCGGTAGTGACCGCGCGATGCTGCCCGGTTTCTGTTAGACGCGGTTGGCGCGACGGCCCGGCGTGCTAGCACTCACCTGATAGCATCTGTGAACATGGCGGCCATCACGATACGGAACCTCGATGACCAGCTGAAACACCGCTTACAGCTGCGCGCCACCAGTCACGGTCGCTCGATGGAGTCTGAGGTTCGTGAGATCCTTCTGCAGGCGGTGGATGGCCCAGATGCCCCCCGCACGCTCGTGGACGCCATCCGTGAACGCTTCTCGGATCTCGGTGGAGTGGAGCTGGATCTGCCTGCCAGGTCAGACCGCGCACGCGCTGCCGAGTTCTAGCTTTGATCGTTCTTGACACGAACGTCGTGTCGGAGCTGATGCGCCCCGAGCCGGACCGTCTGGTACTTCGTTGGCTTGAACAACAGCCGCACCCGGAGCTCAACACCACCGCGGTCAGCGTCGCCGAGATCCACTACGCCATCTGCCGTCTGCCAGCAGGGCGCCGCCGCGATCAGCTCACGGTTGCGGCTGAGGACATCTTCCGGGGGTTCGCTTGGCAGATTTTCCCGTTCAGCCACTCGGCGGCACTCGAGTACGGGGCACTAGTCGCTGGACGCGAACGCGCGGGCCGGCCGATCAGTGCGCTTGACGCCCAGATCGCCGCGATCTGTCTGGCGGCCGGTTGTGCGCTCGCGACTCGCAACGCCGCTGACTTCGCCGATACCGGTGTCGAAGTGCTCGACCCCTGGACCGCCTGACGGCCGGAACGTACTGCGCCAACCCTTGCGCCCACCAGGGCTGCGGAAGAGGTTGGGCTGTTTCAAGGTTGGTCCAGCCATCGCGAATGGCTTCCTGGGCGATCTGGTCTCAGCGCGTCTTGCGCCCGGTGCCAATCAGTTTCAGCCCGTCGGGTCGGAGCTCGCCGGTTGGCGCCACGTGGCGGTAGAGCGTCTGGCGGGTGATCCCGAGCTCGGCACACAGTTCGCTGATCTTGGTGTCGGGCTGGCCCATCGATGCGGCGGCGAGTCGGAGCTTCGCGGGGGTCATCTTGTAGGGCCGTCCACCGCGGCGCCCGCGGGCGCGGGCCGAAGCCAGCCCAGCGACAGTGCGCTCGGAGATGAGTTCCCGTTCGAATTCGGCCAGAGCGGCGAAGATGCCGAAGACGAGCTTCCCGGCTGGGGTGGTGGTGTCGATCGCGGCGCCCTGGCCAGTGAGGACCTTCAGGCCGACGCCGCGTGCGGTGAGATCGTGGACGGTGTTGACGAGGTGGTGCAGGTTGCGTCCGAGGCGGTCGAGTTTCCAGACGATAAGGGTGTCGCCGTCGCGCAGCGCCTTCAAACAGGCCGTGAGGCCGGGGCGGTCATCGCGTCTTCCGGAGGCGTGGTCGTCGTAGATCTGGGCGGCTTCAACGCCGGCGGTGAGCAGCGCGTCGCGCTGAAGCGCAGTGTGCTGCGATCCGTCTGCTTTAGAGACCCGCATATAGCCGACAAGCACGCCTTCCTCCCTTGTCACGTATGCGTTCGATTATGTGACAGTGTCCGCGGCCATCCTAGCGGCCCGGAGAACGCGTCACATAAGCCGTTCCATATTGTACGTCACGCCAACGGTCCGTCATCACCCTTGTGTGACGGGCGCATGATGCAACCCAAGGGAGGTTCCAGTAGCAATGGCGCGATCGTGATGCCCGGACCGGAAGCCAGATGGCTCAGCCGCATTCGCGTCTAACACTGCTTAGACTCGGCAACTGGTGACTGGCACCGCGTCTAATGCGCATGACGATGGCTGCGAAGGCGGCGATCCCGCCGCGTCTAACACGCAGCGGGCGGTGGCTAGCGCAGCAGAACCCGGGCTTTCCGCGCGTCGAACCGCGTCTAACGCCTATCGTGCAAATCCGCGCCGTTGCTACTGGAGGCTCGTCTGATCGCCCGGTACCGAGCCGACGACGCCGCGCAGGTGCTCGCCGTCGCCTGGTAGCGCCCGGTCTCGGGCGAGCGATCGCGGCGTCCAGGGCAGCGGCCGCCGCCCGGTAGCGGCGCTCCGCGACAGCTCCCTGCGCCTGGGACATGTACGCCAACGCGACATACTTGCGCTGTGCCGGCGTGGAGCCCGTGCGGACCTCGTCGATTGGGCTGCGACGCAGGCGTGCACCTTGGGCCAGTGACCAAGCTCCTCGTGGCAGCGGATCCTGGTGATGTAGATCGTTGCCACCTCGTCGGTGTTCGGGCTGTCGCGGACGATCTTCGCGAGCGATCCCTTGTCGGCGGCTAGCTCGTCGAGCAGGGCGGCCGCCTCGCCGTATCGACCCAGATCCCACAGCGCCACCGCGCGCCTGCTCTTCGCGAGCACCCCGATGTTGGTCACCGTGTCGTAGCGGCACTCGGCTCCACGGCCGCAAACGCCCCGACAACCTGCTCGTGGCGGCGGGCCCGGAAGATCTACATGTCCGCCATGAAGTGCTCTGCCAACACCTCTTGGTCAGGAGGCGAGCAGGAGCCAGCGGTCGGGCCGCTTGGCCGACCGGTTCAGGCTCAGAACCCCGCGGCGACCCGATCGGCCGCCCGGTGAGGGCTCACGGCCGCCTGCGCACCCGGAACAGAAGGCGTTTGAGCGCAAAAACCCCGTATACCAGCAGCGCCAGATACCCCGCGCTGAGCAGAACCGGGACTATCAGCGTTGGCGCGGTCACATACAGCACCGGCAGCGCCAGCAGAACCACAAAGAGAACCCGCCGCGGCCACCTCCGGGATCTGTGCATTGGCCCGCCTGGGCGGCTCACGGCCCATAACACGAGGCTGCCGAGCAGGACACCGGCGACGAGGGCAACCTCATTGAGAGCGAAGCCCCCACGTTCTGAACCTCGCAGGCTGCTAATTGCGGTTGACACGGTCCCGAGGACGATCATCCACGCGCCGACGACGAATGGCGACCGACCGTCAAAGTACCTAAAGCGGCCCTTGGCGCCAGTGCTTCTCAGCCGCTCAAACACGCGTCATCCTGGTAATTCCATGGCATGACCCCGAAGCGAAAATAGTACCCGGATGGACAAGTGCCATTGTCGAGCAGGAACTCATAACCGAAAGCAACACCCGCACCGCAAACGACGCCGCCGATTCCACCAGTCGCGGCGGCCACTGAACCACAGAGCAGCGCTCCATACGCCCACTCGCCGCCGGTCTCAAGAGCCTGCTGTTCAGTGTTAGTCAGGTTGAGCCATACGTAGGGAACAGCTCCGAGTGGTCCGCCCCAGCTGACCGTCACCAGCCCCGGGTAGCTTCCGCCGCCCCCGCCACCGCAGCCACAAACGCGGACGTTGTTCGGGGATACGGCTACCCCGAGCGTGCCGGGGGTCGTGGTGGTGCTGCAGCTGTCTGCCAGCGGGGTGGCGGCGGTGCTCTGGGTGCTGGTGGTAGCTGCGGCTGGGTTCGCTGCGCTCGGACTCGGCGTGTTCGCCGCGAGGCTTGGTGTGACGCCGATCGCGAGGGTGGCGGCGATCGCGCCGGTGGCGGCCAACACCCGCAACGCAAGCAGGCGTCGCCGGGACCGGATCCCCAAGATGGTGTGTCGAACATAGTCGGCCATGAT
>JAJYHG010000108.1 GCA_021784895.1 Actinomycetes bacterium | reverse complement strand
GCGGACGCGCGGCTTGGTCCGGCAGGCGCGGCAGGAGGGAACGGGTGACGGCTGAGCCGGGCGGGTGGCCAGCGGGCCACCCGCCCGAGCAGCACGCCTCTAAACGAGAACCGGCTGGCGATCGCCCGTCGCGATCGCTGCGATCTCCTCTGATGCTCGCTCGAACTCCTCGTCGGAGAGCACCGGGGTGCCCTCGAAC
This sequence comes from Actinomycetes bacterium, assembly GCA_021784895.1. Lineage (GTDB taxonomy): Bacteria > Actinomycetota > Thermoleophilia > Solirubrobacterales > Solirubrobacteraceae > Palsa-465. The sequence goes on along the minus strand of JAJYHG010000108.1, from coordinate 10,713 downwards.
GGGAGGTCACGTGTGATCTCGAGCCAGGAGCGGCAGCCGCCATAGTCATCACGCACCTTGACCGTCACCGGGCGCGGGATCCGGTGGGTGCGGAGCACAACCACGTGCAGCGGGTGGCGGCGCTTCCAGTCCAGGCGCTTCTCGGCGTAGTCCGTCGTCCAGACATGGAACGGCGTCAGCGCGTCGACTGCGCGGCGGTCAGTGATTGTGTAGTGAGCAGCCACCTCGGCCCAGGCGCGGATGCGCACCCGGTCCGGCTGGTGTATCTCGAGACCCCGCAGCATCGCTGCCGCGGAGGGTTCTCCGTCACTCCAAACCCCCTCCTCCAATGCCCGGGCCAATTCCGGGCGGTGCGACTCGCGCACCAGGTCGGTGCGCTGATGGTCAAACGTGGGGTAGAGAAAGAAGCGGTCGTGCTCCAGCTGGAAGTGCTTGTCCGCTTCGCGGATGCCGCCCTTGCGGAGCGTCAGCAGCTGCTCTCCCTCGGCGAGCGCGCGGACGGTGACCGCCCATTCTTTGAAAGCAATCGGCATGAGTACGTTGGTCGGGTGATCTGGATTATGAGAATGCCCGACTGAAGAGAACGGCACGCCGGACGAGTCCCGATTCTATGCCCGATTCACCAAATCATCAAATCCAGACGCAAATATTGGCTAACCAGACGCACGATAGTGGTGGGCGATCGCCGTCGTGGCAGGTGTTGGACGCCGGTCTGCGGCGGCTTTCAGGCAGCGTTCAGCTCGTCGTAGTCGCGGAAATCCTCGGTCTCGGCCAGATGCTGGTGGGACGGGCAGTAGCCGTTGTGCGGCAGCGGTGTCCGCTGGCATTGGGCGCCCTTCCGGGTGCTGGCACGGCACTGGACCGGGTTGCCGTTGAGGTCAAAACGGCTCGGCTCCTGGTTGCGGAGGAACTCGTCGGCAAACGTCATGTAGCGTTCGACCACCCGCCAGACCCGTCCCTGAGAGCAGATCGGGAAGTAGACGCGGATCTCGGAAAACAGCGACCGCGCCGGCCGAGCGAAGTAGTGGCGATCGGTGGCAAGGCGCTCGATCGCCGCCTCACAGGCTCTGAGGACGCGTTCGTGGTTCAGGTACGGCCGGTCAGGCACATCCTCGATGATCTCGGCGGAGAGTTCGCGGTAGATGGCCCGGCTGAAGCAGTACATGCGGCTGCAACTCCTTTTTGGCCTCTTCAGTCCGGTCCCAGAGAAACCTTACTTCCAGTCCTGGAGAATTGCCTCCTGGGCCGCGGTCAAGACCACGTGGCGCCCGTCGAGGGCGCCGTCGGCGGCCGGGTGGTCCGCCCGCCAGTGGGCGCCGCGGCTCTCTGCCCGCGCGAGTGCAGCGGCGCCGATCAGCCTCACCATCGGGTGGTCATCGTCAAGCAGCGAACTCAGGCCATCGGCGTGACGCACGAGGCCCGCCAGGCGCCAGAGCCGCTGCTGGGAGAGGCGCGACGGGGCGGCCGGCGCCCCGGCGACCGCCGCCACCGCCCGTTCGCGGCTGCCGGCCGGCAGCGGCAGTTCGCCGAGCGCAGCGCGCGCCGCCCGCGCGCCGAACACGAAGCACTCGCTGAGGCTGTTGGATGCCAGGCGGTTGGCGCCATGCAGGCCAGTGCACGCACACTCGCCCACGGCGAACAGCCCCGCTAGCGTGGAGCGCGCTTCGAGATCGGTCACGATCCCGCCCATCATGTAGTGGGCGGCCGGGGCGACGGGGATCAGGTCTGAGGTTGGGTCCAGGCCGAGGCGCCGGAGCGCGCTGACCACGTTCGGGAAGAGCGCCGGGTCGACGGCACGCATGTCCAGGGCCACCGCATCCGAGCCGGGGTCACGCACCAGCTCCCGGTAGATGGCGCGGGAAACCTCATCGCGCGGTGCGAGCTCGTCGACGAAGCGCTCGCCGTCGCCGTTGAGCAGCAGAGCGCCCTCACCCCGGATCGCCTCGGTCACGAGCAGGCCGTCAGCGCCCGGCTGCGCGTGGGCGACCACAGCGGTCGGATGAAACTGCATGAACTCCAGGTCGGCCAGCGCGGCTCCCGCAGCGTGGGCCAGGAGCAGGCCCGAGCCGACGGCGCCGGCGGGGTTGGTGGTGCGAGCCCACAGCGCTGCCGCGCCGCCCGTGCTGAGCACCGTTGCGGGCGCGAACAGCCGGCGCCCGTCGTCGAGCACGACACCACTGCAGCGACCGTCGTCCACCAGCAGCGCCTGCGCGCGGCTGCCGGTCACCACATCGATCCGCTCCTCTGCCGCCACGATCGCCGACAGCCGTGCCACGATCCGCTGGCCCGTCTGAGCACCGCCCGCGTGCACGATCCGGCGCATGCTGTGGCCGCCCTCGAGCGCGAGCGCGTTAGCGCCGGCGCTGTCGCTGTCGAAGATCACGCCAAGACGGGTGAGGTCAGCAACGGCCGCCGGTGCCTCCTCAGTGAGCACGCGCGCGGCTGACGGGCGCACCGCACCACGCCCGGCCCGGAGCGTGTCCTGCAGGTGCAGCGCCGCGCTGTCCCCCGGCGCTAGCGCCGCGGCGAGGCCGCCCTGCGCCCAGTAGCTCGAGGTCTCAGACAGCTCTGTGGCGGAGACCAGCGTCACCGTCGCGCCCTCGCGGGCGGCGCACAGCGCCGTGTACAGACCTGCCGCGCCGGCGCCGACCACGACCAGCTGCCGCTGGTCGCTTCGCTGTGGTTGGGGCATTGCCCGGTACGGTACTGGGGTGATGGCGATACGCCCGGTCTACCTGTCACATCCCTCCTCGCGTGATCACGACACTGGCGCACACCCCGAGCGAGTCGAGCGGATCACGGCGATAGAGGAGCTGCTTGCGGCTCGCGACTGGTGCGGATACGAGTGCGTGAGCTCCCCCGCCGCAGACCGTACGCTGATCGCGCGCGTGCACTCGGCCGCGCACATCGAGCGGGTCGAGGCGGCGTCGCGGGCGGGCTTCGTGGCGCTCGACGAGGACACCGTGGTCAGCCCAGGCTCCTACGTCGCGGCCCTGCACGCCTGCGGGGGCGCCGTTGAGCTTGTGCGGCGGCTGGTCGCAGGCGGTGCCGGGCAGGTTGGCTTCAGCGCGCACCGTCCGCCAGGCCACCACGCAACCCCGACCCGGGCGATGGGCTTCTGCCTGTTCAACAACATCGCGGTCGGCGCCCGCTATGCGATCGCCGAGCTCGGTGTCCGGCGGGTGCTGATCCTCGACTGGGATGTGCACCATGGCAACGGTACGAGCGACATCTTCTGGGAGTGCGACCAGCTGCTGTTCGTCTCCGTCCATCAGTCGCCGCTGTACCCGGGCAGCGGCCGGCCGTCAGAGCTGGGTGGCGGGCGTGGCCGGGGATACACCGTCAACCTGCCGGTACCGGCGGGCTCGGGCGATGAGACGTTCGTTTCGCTGGTGCGCGACGTGGCGCTCCCGCTCGCGCGCTGCTACCAGCCCGAGCTGATCCTGGTGTCGGCCGGATACGACGCCCACGCCGATGACCCGCTGGCCGGATGCACCGTCAGCGACGCCGGCTACGGCGCGATGACGGCACTCGTGCGTGACCTGGCAGGCGAGCTCGAAGCGCCAGCCGGATTCGTGCTCGAGGGCGGCTATGACCTCGACGCGCTCGCGCGCTGTGTAGCCCTGACCATGGAGACGCTCGCGATGCCGGCACGGACTCGGCCAGCCGGCCACGCTGGGCCGCTCGGCGATCTCGGGGTCCATCCGCTGGCGGCGGAGGCACACACCAGGCTGCTGCCGCTGTGGCCGGACCTCGCCGCGCCCCAGCGCCCTTGAACGTACTCTCACGTTGATGAGCGAGCGAAGCTATGCGCGCGCGGCAGATCAGCCGCGACCAGTGGTGATCGAGCCGGGGTTCGTGCGTACGGCGACCGGCTCGGCGCTGATCTCGGTTGGAGAGACCCGCGTCATCTGCACGGCTTCGGTGCAGGAGAGCGTGCCGCGCTGGATGGTCGGCCGCGGACGGGGCTGGGTGACGGCCGAATATGGGATGCTGCCAGCGTCCACCGGCGAGCGCAAGCAGCGGGACATCGCGAGAGGCAAAGCCGACGGGCGCTCGGTCGAGATCCAGCGGCTGATCGGCCGCTCGCTGCGCGGTGTCGTCGACTTCAGTGCGCTCGGTGAACGAACCGTCTACGTGGACTGTGATGTGCTACAGGCCGACGGCGGCACGCGCTGTGCCGCGATCACCGGCGGCATGGTCGCGCTCCAGCTCGCGGTCGCGAGACTCTTGCGCGATGGCCGTCTCGCGCGCTCGCCCCTGACTGGCAGTGTGGCCGCGATATCGGCCGGCGTGGTTGACGGGGTGCCGCTGCTCGACCTCGACTACGGCGAGGATTCCCGTGCTGAGGTCGATGCCAACGTGGTTATGACAGGTGATGGGGGTCTGGTCGAGATCCAGGCCACGGCTGAGCGCACGCCCCTGTCGCGAGCTCACCTCGAGCATCTGCTGCTGCTCGCGGAGGCGGGCATCGCGAAGCTGCGCGATGCGCAGCGGGCGGCGGTTGCGGCCGTGTCGTGAATGAGACTCACTCAGCATCGGCGGCTGGCGCAGGTAGGCTGCGCTAGTGGCCTCCCTGACGCTCGCGACGCAGAACGCTCACAAGGTTGATGAGCTGCGGCGGCTGCTGGTGCCGTTCGGCCTTTCGGTCGCCCCGCTCCCGCCCGGGATCGCGTTGCCGCCGGAAGACGGGGGAAGCTACAGCGCCAACGCGCTGCTCAAGGCGCGGGCCGCCGCGCTCGCCGTGGGCGGACCCGTGATAGCAGACGATTCGGGCGTCGAGGCGGCGGCATTGGGCGGCCGGCCCGGAGTCCATTCTGCCCGTTACGCGGGGGAGCGGGCGAGCGACGAGGAGAACCTGCGCAAGCTGATTGCCGAGGTGCCGCCCGGCACCGCGCTTCGCTACGTATGCCTGCTGGCCTACGTCGGTGAGCATGGCGAGCGCCTGTTCTCTGGCGACTGCGCGGGGACGATGGCACCGCTGCCGCGGGGAACGGGCGGCTTCGGATATGACCCGGTGTTCGCCCCGGTGCAGTTCCCCGGGAGCACCATGGCCGAGCTGAGCGGCGCCCAGAAGGATGCGATCAGCCACCGGGCTGGTGCAGTGCGCGCCTTCGCGCGCTGGTACCTGGACGCTGGGCTCGGGTAGGGGCGCCAGGCGCACGGGCCATGAAGCAGCGGATCGCCGGGCTGTCGGTCGCGTCCAACACGACCCTGATCCTGCTCAAGTTCGTTGCCGGAGCGCTCACTGGCTCGGTGGCGATCCTGACCGAGGCGGTGCATTCGAGCATCGATCTGGTTGCGTCGCTGGTGGCCTTCTTCTCGGTGCGGATCGCGGACGAGCCGGCCGACGAGCGCCACAGCTACGGGCACGAGAAGATCGAGAACCTCGCGGCCGCGTTTGAGGCGATCCTGATCCTCGTCGGCTCGGTGGTGATCGCCTTTGAGGCGATCCGGCGTCTTGTGACAGGCGGCCGCACGCATCTGCTGGGCCTGGGCATCGGCGTAATCGCAATCTCAGCCGTGGGCAACCTGGCGGTGTCCGTCGTGGTCGGCCGCGGTGGGCGCCGCACGGGGTCGCCCGCGCTTGAGGGAGACGCCGCCCACCTGCGAACCGACGCCGCGAGCTCGCTGTTTGTGCTCGCCGCGCTGGTGCTGGTCAAGCTCACTGGCGATCAGTGGATCGACCCCGTGGCGGCGCTGGCTGTGGCCGGCCCGATCGTGATCACCGGGCTGCGGCTGCTGGTTCGCTCGGGGGAGGTCCTGGTTGACCAGGCACTCCCCGCCGAAGAGACCGAAGCGATCGTGCGAGCGATCGAGGCAGTTAGCGACGATGCCGTGGTCGGCTTTCATCAGCTGCGCACCCGCCGCGGTGGCTCCCAGCGCTACGTCGACGTGCACATCCAGTTCCGTCGTGGCACATCGCTCGAGCAGGCGCATCGCGTGGCCCATGAGCTCAAGGACCGGATCGACACCGTCCTCGGCGGCGCCGACGTGCTGATCCATCTGGAGCCGGAGGACAGGCTGAGGCCCGGCCAGCAGGCGCTCCACGGTGATTGAAGCGCCGGGCCACTCCGCACGCGGGGCGTGGGGCGGGGTGTGGGGCGGGGTGCGGGGTGCGTCCGCGGCGGCTGTCAGAAGAGGTTGATGGCCGCCGACAGCGCCACTACGAGCGCGACGGCCGCATAGCCGGTGTCACCGCGGAGGAAGACCAAGAAGGATGCCAGCAGGCAGCAGATAGTGGTCAGAAACCACGCCAGACGACTCAGCCGCATGCTCGCAGGATGCCATCCCGGGCGGCTGGCGGCGTCGGCAGCGCAGAACGGGAGGCCTCCCAAAGCCAGGGAAAGCCGCGAACTGTCCGCGAACCGTGTTAGTTTCGGCGCTTCCTACCACCTCGAAGGAGGAGTGAAGTGACGAAAGCCGAGTTCATCGACCAGGTCGCAGACCGTGCCGGTCTGAGCAAGAAGGACGCCTCAGTGGCGGTCGATGCGGTTCTGGAGACGATCGAAGACGCGCTCAAGCGAGGCAGCGACGTCGTCTTCTCCGGGTTTGGCAAGTTCAGCGTTTCGCAGCGCGCTGCGCGCGAGGGCCGCAATCCCGCCACTGGCGAGAAGATCAGCATCTCGGCCACCAGGGTGCCGAAGTTCAGCGCCGGGGCCGGTCTCAAGAAGGCGGTCAACTGAGCGCCGGTCGCCGCGGCCGCTACGTTTCGCGTGTGACAGTAATCCAAGCGCCCGGCAGATGAGGACCGGCTTCGGCTCGTCGCGGTCTGCACGGGCCGACGGCTCAGCTGCCGTCAGCGGGCCGGGATCATTTGGGGACCGCCTGTCTGAGTGCGTGATGCGGCGTGAGTCGCAGATCGTGCTCGGCCTCGATCCGGACCCTGCCCTGCTGTGGCCTCGCGCCCTCGAACTTGTGGGTGGGGCGGACGTCGCGTCCGCCCCACCAGCCGTTCGGGCGGCGCGCGCCGTCGAGGCGCATTGTGCGCTGCTGATCGACGCCGTCGCGGAGCAGTGCGTTGCGGTCAAGCCGCAGCTCGCCTGTTTCGAGCGGCTCGGGGCCCCGGGCTGGTCGGCGCTGGTTAGCGTCGTACGCAGGGCGCGCGAGGCTGGCTTGCTGGTGATCGCCGATGCCAAGCGCGGCGACATAGATCGCTCGGCGCGTGCTTATGCCCAGGCGTTCCTCGGCTCGACGCCGAGTCCGTTCGGGGCCATCGCCGGGCTTGGTGCTGACGCGATGACGGTCAGCCCGTGGCTCGGCCAGGATTCGCTGGTGGCGTTCGTGGAGGTGGCGCGCGCGGCTGCGGCCGGGCTGTTCGTGCTGGTGCGCAACTCCAATCCCGGCGCGGGCAGGCTCCAGGACCGCGAACTGGCGGGGGGCAGCGTAAGCGCGCTGGTCGCGGGCTTTGTGACCGAGCTCGGATCTGCGGCTGTGGGCTCGTCGGGATTATCTGACATCGGCGCGGTCGTCGGTGCCACGGCGCCCGATCAGCTCGCCCGGCTGCGCAAGCTGATGCCGCACGCCGTCATGCTGCTGCCCGGCGTCGGGCCTCAGGGCGGCCGGGTCGCTGACCTGGCGCCCGCCTTCGGCCCCGGCCGCGCGGGCGGCATCATCGCCGCCTCGCGTGCGATCGCAGACGCTCACCGGCTGACGCGAGGCGATCCGGCCACGGCGGCCCGGCGCGAGGCTGCGCGGCTGCGTGAAGCGGCGTGGGCGCTCAGTGACCTGCGAGCGTCACGGCTCGGCGCATAGCCGGGCTGCGAGCCGGCTGCTTAGCTCAGCGCCAAGCCGGGCATCCCTTTAAGCGACCGTTTACCCTGTCATGCCTGTGCCGCCACCCGCGGCGGCACAGGGTCGTCCCAGCCGAGCGGAAGATGCGCTAGCCCCCGATGCATGGTGCAATGCCACCTGGAGGACACGATGATCGTCACCGTCACCCTCAACCCAGCCCTCGACCGGACCCTGGAGGTCCCGAGCTTCACGCCAGGACGCAGGCACCGCAGCCTCGATCAGCGGACCTTCCCGGGCGGGAAGGGTGTCAACGTCGCCCGCGCGCTCAAACTCCTTGGCCAGCCGGTGATCGCGACCGGCATCATCGGTGGCGCCACCGGGACCAGGATCGTCGAGGGGTTGACGGATGAGTCGGTCCTGAGCGCCTTTGTGCGGATCCGCGACGAGTCGCGCACGAACATGGCGGTGCTCGATCCGACCACGGGCGTGCACACCGAGATCAACGATCGCGGTCCCACGGTCACCGCGCAGGAGCTCGAGCTGCTCGAGCAGAAGCTGCTCTACCTGGCGCGCGGGGCCAGCGTCTGTGTCTTTGCTGGCAGCCTGCCGCGCGGGCTGGAACCAGACACCTATGCCAGGCTGATCCGAGCCGTGCGCAAGGTTGGTGTGCTGACCGTCGTCGACACCGACGGCGAGCCATTGAAGCTCGCCGTCAGGGCCGAGCCGGACGTGGTCTCGCCCAACGAGCTGGAGGCCGAGGAGCTGGCGGGTCACGAGTTCGGAGGCGTCGACGACCGGGCGCAGGCGGTCGTCGAGATCACCCGTCAGGGGCCTGCCGAGGCGATCATGACCGTAGCCGACGGCTGCTACGCCTACGTCCGCGAGGACGGTGCGCAGACGCTGTATCGCGTGACTATCGAGCCGCTCGAGGCGCAGTCGCCGATTGGCTCTGGCGATGCCTTCCTGGCTGGCTACGTGGCCGCCCGATATGAGGGCCGCGCGGCGGTCGACTGCCTGCGGTTCGGGGTCGCGTGCGGGGCTGAGTCGACGCAGCACGTGGGCGCCGGCATCCTCGACCCGGTGATGGTCGAGCGGCTGCTGGAAGCGGTTGTCGCGGAACCGGTGAGGCTGCCAGCGAAAGTTGCGTGAGCGGGCCTGGCGGCCGCGCCCGCGTCAGCCGGCGAGCGCTTGGATGTCGCTTGCAGGCTGCGCGCAGATCGCCTGCAGGTCGCCTGCAGGTCGCCTGGAGATCGCCGTGAGGTCGCCTGCACGGCACCTGCACGGCACCTGCACGGCACCTGGGAGTCACACCTGTCGCCACTGCTAACGTGCCCCGAAGGGTCCTGTCTTCGGTGGGCCCCAGCCGATGGTTGCCGCCGTCGCGGACACGCGCTCTCGCGAACAGGAAGGGTTCACGTTGACATCTGATCGACCGTCTAGGATTTGCTGATGGAAGTTGAAATTGGCCGTGGTAAGAAGGCCCGCCGGGCCTATGGGTTTGACGACATAGCGATCGTGCCGTCGCGCCGCACGCGCGATCCCGATGACGTCGACATCAGCTGGACGCTGGGTCCGTACCGGTTTGAGCTGCCGCTCCTGGCGGCAGCGCTCGACGGGGTTGTCTCACCGGCCACGGCCGGGCTCCTGGGCAAGCTGGGCGGGCTTGCCGTGCTCAACCTCGAGGGGATCCAGTGCCGCTATGAGGACGCCGACGAGCAGCTGGCACGGATCGCGACGTTCTCGAAGGACATCGCCACGCGCGAGCTGCAGGACATCTACCGCGAGCCGGTCAAGCCCGAGCTGATCGCTCAGCGGATCAAGGAGATCAAGCGCCACGGCGTCGTGGCGGCCGCATCGCTGACGCCCCAGCAGGTCCGCAAGCACTACGAGGTGGCGCTCGACGCGGGCCTGGACATCCTCGTGATCCAGGGCACGGTGGTATCAGCCGAACACGTCTCCAAAGATCTGAGCCGCCCTCCGCTGAACCTCAAGGAGTTCATCCGCGAGCTCTCGCCGATCCCCGTGATCGTCGGTGGCTGCGCCTCCTACCACACGGGTCTGCACCTGATGCGAACCGGGGCGGCGGGCGTGCTCGTCGGTGTCGGGCCCGGTGCGATCTGCACCACCCGCGGTGTGCTCGGCCTGGGCGTGCCCCAGGCCACCGCCATCGCCGATGTCGCCGCCGCCCGCTCGCAGCACATGCTCGAGACGGGTGACTACGTGCGCGTGATCGCCGACGGCGGCATGCGCAACGGCGGTGACATCGCCAAGGCGATCGCCTGTGGCGCCGACGCCGTGATGCTCGGCTCGGCGCTGGCGCGTGCGCACGAAGCGCCCGGCCATGGCTTCAACTGGGGCATGGCGACCTTCCATCCAACGCTGCCACGCGGAACCCGGGTGGCGACCAAGCAGAACGGAAGCCTTGAGGAGATCGTCAAGGGCCCCGCGCGCGAGAACGACGGCACCTTCAACCTCATGGGAGCGCTGCGCACGTCGATGGCGACCTGCGGCTACCAGGACATCTCGGAGTTCAACCGTGCTGAGCTGATGGTCGCCCCCGCGCTGCAGACCGAGGGCAAGCACCTCCAGCGCGAGCAGGCCGTGGGCATGGGAGCCTCCGGCAAGGCCACCGTCGGTGTCGCTGACTGAGCCAGCTGGCCGCCCCGCTGCCCCTGCCGCCCATGGCCCGCTGGCCACGGGCGGCAGCCAGGCCGTCCCGGAGGTGGTGGTCCTCGACTATGGGGGCCAGTACTCGCAGCTGATCGCGAGGCGGGTACGGGAGTGCGGGGTGTTCTCGACCCTGCTGCCCTTCGACGTCGGGCCCGAGGAGGTCGCCAGGCGCCGACCGATCGGCGTGATCCTCTCCGGCGGCCCGGCCTCGGTCTATGCCGAGGGAGCGCCGAGACTCGACTCGCGGCTGTTGGAGTTGGGCGTGCCGGTGCTCGGTATCTGCTACGGCATGCAGCTGATCGCCCTCGC
>JAJYHG010000131.1 GCA_021784895.1 Actinomycetes bacterium | reverse complement strand
CTTGACATCTATAGGAACGTCCCAGTCCGGCTCATCGGCGGCAGCCGCCATGGGAAGGCGCGCAGCGTGCCTCCCCTGGCCGCGACGGACGGACTTTTGTTGACAGCAACCGCTTTCGCGCGAGCCGCCGATGCTCCTTCCCCACCGCCCCGTCTCACGCCCCAGGCAAACGCGCACCACCCCGCCGCAGGCCGGCGCGACCACCGCGGCGCCTACACCACTACAGGCTCAAAAGTGCGAAACCCGAGGTGGAGGCGAACCGTGAGATGCTCGCCGAGGTTGAGGTTCTCGACGCGTAGGTCGGCGGCTTCTTGGATGCGCGCGCCGAAGTACCGGCACCTCAGGACAGAAACACGGGGAGAAAGCATGGCCACCAACAGACAGAAACCACGGCCACCAACGGGGCAATCTGCTGGCCACCTACGGGGAGCTTCGCATGGCCACCGTCACGTCAAGGACCCTCCGGCTGCGGCTCGGCGCGATCAAATCGTTCCTGGCCTACTGGTCCTACGAAGACATCGCGCTCGTCACAGCAAGCCAACAGGCGAACGCTCTGCACGCCCCGGCAAGCCCATCCAAGCCAATGCCAGCGGATCACGCCGAGCCAGTGTCGCTCGAGCATCCTGGCGAACTTCTGGAGTGGCTTGAGGTTGCTTGAGTCGACCTCGGTGATCCAGCGCCATAACTACTCCTCCGCGGTGCCGGGGTCGTCGATCTCGTAAGAGCTGCCGAACTGCTGAGCCAGCGTGTACGCCCGCACGGTCTCAAGCGGTTGGGCGAGCAGCTCGTCGAGCAGATCCCGCTGCTTCTCGGCGAGGTTCGCCAGGCGCTTGAGCCACATATACGGTGTGTTACGGAGCGGATCCTTGTGGTTCTTTGACTCCTCGCGGCGGATCTCGTCAACGGCCTTTGCGGGGTGACTCTTGACCTGGTAGCGGTCGAACGTGATCTCCGCCTTCGGATCCCGGCCGCGACGCCCGCTACGGTGAGCGGATAGAGCCAGGGCGTCCTGAGGGTTCGGTGTTGGTTCTCCTTGCCCGGTATGTGCCGGCGGCCGTGGTTACGGTGAGCAACGCCAGATAGACCACAAGCAGCGCAGCCGCGACCAGCAGCAGCTCCCAGCCGCGTGGTTCATTTGCTGGCAGCGCCGCGACTACCACCAGGCCGGCAGGAAGTGTGACCAGCGCATCGATCGCCACGGGAATTGCGAGGTCCCGAAGCCAGGAGAGCCCGATCCGGGGGAATAGCATTCGAGGGATCAACCATCCGTTTGTGCCCATCACGGTGATTAGAGAGGCGAGCGCCACGCCCCGGAACCCCAACGCCAGGCCAAGCCCAACCGACAGGGCGACGTTGCCCAGCGCTTCGAGCAGTGCAATCCGGGCCAGTCCCTCTCGCCGTGAAACGGCGATTGCCCAGATCACCGCGGTGCGAGTGGGCCCGTTCAGCAGCACTCCGCCGCAGAGCAGCAGTGCGATCGACCAGGCTGCCAAGTAGTGAGGACCGACCCAGAGAATGATCAATCCTCGTCCAAGAGCCACGAGCACGCCGACGAGCGCGAAGGCGAGGCAGGCAGCGATTCGGATGCCGCGACGCACTCGCCCGCAAACTTCATCGTCGACTCCGTCTGCGGCGGCTCTCGCGAAGCCCGGAAGCAACACATCGGAGAGCTGGTTGACCAGCGTCGAAAATGCTTGGACGATCCGCATGCCGACCGTATACACGCCTAGCGTCGCCGCGCCAAAGAGCGCATCGACGATGAACGTGTCGCTGTAGATGATGATCTGTCCGGCTGCCGTCAACGCGTAGAGGCTAAGGGACGACCGGAGCACCTCGACGACGTGTGACGCGCGGATCGTGCGTAACGGCGGGCGTGCGATCGCCGGCATCCGCAAGATGCCGACGGCCATCACGATGAAAGCGCCGATCCCGCCGCCGGAGCTGGCGACCACGAGCATAGCCAGGTCCGCTCCGCAGACAGACGCGACCACAATCCCGATCACCGACAGCAGGGCGGCGACGAACAGGATGAGGTTTCGGGCGACCTGTCGGTTCAGCCCATAAAGTATGTTCGAGGCCAGGCTGAGCGGGAGCGACAGCCCGCCCAGCCCCAGGGCTGTCGCAATCCATGGTCCGCCTTCGCCCATCGATGGGTTAGTGACAAACAGACAGACAGACGCGACCACGGCCAGTGATGCCGGTACCGACAGACAGATCAGTGCCGAGACGACGGCCCGGCCACGAGCCTCTGCAGAACTAGCCGCGGCGCTGGCCCGCGATGTCTCCATGCCCACGCCGAGATCGATGCCTTGGATGTAGCCGATGATCGCCATCGCGAGCGCCCAATGACCGAAGCCGGCCGCGCCGTAATGGGCGATAATGACCGGGGTGGTCACGAGAAAGCTGCCGCCCTGCAAGCCGGTGGTGAGATAGCTCGTCACGACGGCGGGTAGCAATTTGCGGTGGTCGCTCCGGCGCTGAGCCATCGTCAGAGGCTAACGTCCGCGCCGACGCAGTCCCACGTATGGCGTCAGACGGAGATATCTCAGTCATCATCCCTACACTGAACGCCGTGAGCGTCTTCTGCAGACGCTAAAGAGCCTCGCGACCCAGAGACTGCGCGAGGTGGCGGCGGGATTGCTAGCTGTCGCTAAAGGCTCCAGCGACGGAACTGTCGCAGCATGCGAAGAGTGCGTGAGAGGCTTTCCCTTCACTTTGCGCGTAGCCCGCGAGTCCAAGCCGAGAGCCTCAGCAGCGCGTAACCGCGACGTCGCCGAAGCTTGCGGTCGCCTGATACTGTCGGCTAACAACGCCACGACTCCTGAGCGTGACGATCTGATCATGTGTGCTCGCTCACCGTCGGCAGCCGACCCCGGTCGCGATCCTGGGCAGCAGTCGCTTCGCGGCGGAAGCGACTGCTGGAGATCAGTTCATGGCCTGGCTCGGGAACGGCCCTCAAAGGACTCCATCCGGCTCGACGCGGGTCTGGGACCAGCCGTGAACCACCGGTATGCAAGAGGTATCGCATATGCTCGAGGCGCCTATCTCCGCCTGATCCACCATTACCGTTACACACCGTCGCAATGGCGAAGGCGCGGCATGAGGGTGGGCGCAGAAGTGGCCAGGTTGAATGATTCACGGCCACCCGCCGGTTCGCTTGCGCCCATCCCAGGCGAGTTACGCTGGCAGGCGATGGCCATTGCCGACGCGCTGCTGGAGGGCGTAAACCGTGATCTGCGCCGCGTTCTGGCGCAGGTGCGGACTGCGGCGTACGCGGTGACCCACGGCGGCGCAGATGCGCGCGGCTACAGATCAGAGATAACCCAATCGCTTTGACGACCCTCCGTCCACGGATGAGACTCGCCGTCGCGATCCCGACCTTCAACGGCCGCCATCTGCTGCAAGCCACGCTGCCCTCCTATGCCGCGCAAGTTGAGTCGCCGGACCAGCTGATCGTTGTCGATGACGGATCCACTGATGGAACGGTCGAGTGGCTCCGAGAGGAGTGGCCTCGGGTGCATATTGTTCTCCACAGCGAAAACCGCGGTATCACGGCCGCCCTCAACACCTGCCTGGAGGCGGCGCAGGAGGCTGACTACGTCGGGCTATTCAACAATGACGTCGAACTTGCTCCAGGGGCACTGGCGGCGTTGTGCGCCGCTCTCGACGACGCGCCGGAGGCGGCGGCTGTCGGGCCGAAGATGGTCAACTACTTCGACCGCGACGTGCTCGATGGCACCGGAGACCTCTACTCCTGGGCCGGAACCGCCGCTCGTCGCGGACAGTGGGAGCGCGACAATGGCCAGTACGACCAACCCGGGCGGGTCTTCGGCGTCTGCGCCGGCGCGGCGGTTTACCGGTCCGCCGCCCTGCGGGTGATAGGGCTCTTCGATGAGGCCCTGTTTGCCTACCTGGAGGATGTCGAATGGTCGCTGAGAGCGAACCTGAGCGGCCACCCTTGTATCTATGAACCGACTGCGGTCGTCTTCCACATGAACAGCGCCACGACCGGGAGCCGTCCAAACGCCTTCTCCAGCTATCACGTGTGGCGCAATCAGATCTGGATCGTGGCCCGACACTGGTCGGGCTTTCAGATCATGAGACACGCGCACCTGCTGGCGCTGGGGCAGGCACTGAACGCGAGCATTGCCCTCCGGCGCGGGCTGCTGCCGACTCTTGTGCGCGCCTGGCGCGACGGGCTGGCTGGCGTCCCTGAGCGTCGGCGTCTTCGCCGTCGGCAAACGCGGTCATCAGCGGGACTCGCCCTGCCGCGAATCGTCGGCTTTCATCCGCCGTGGCGTCGGCGCACCCAGCTGAACGGCCGCCCAGCGCAGCGCGAACGAACGCCGCAGCGTGATTGACGTCGCGATGACCTCCGGCGAAGGCGGAGGATGTCGCGTCAATCCGGACGCCGCGCGCCAACCGTGGATCCGACCACTCAGCGACGCCAGATCGTGGTTCAGCAGGGTATCTGCAGCGACGACGAGGGTCTCACTCAGTGTCGCCCTCACGACGGCCCTCCACCCCGGCAGGCGCCAGCGCCGCAGCATGTAGCCGCGGCTCGCTCCGGCCAACCGACGGACGGTGACTGGTCGTGCACCGTAGGTCGCAGATCCCAGATGCACCCCGGTGGCACCCGTTGCGGCAACGCAGCGCCAACCCGCCCCGCTCAGCCTGAGCGCCAGATCAACGACTTCATGGTAAGCAACGATGTGCTCGTCCAGGCCGCCAACCGCCTCCCAGGCGCTACGGCGATAGGCGCCTGCGGTCCCTTCTGGTCCGGCGAGTGTCGGTTCAACACGCGCCGCCTCATTCTGAGGGAATCCTCGCAAACGGGGGTAGCCCGCCAGCGTCTCGTCAATCGCGACCCCCACACTGTCGATCAGCCCGGTGCCCGGCTGCATCATCAGCGACGCGACCGAGCCGATCTGGCTTGGCTCACCACACAGCGGCGCGATCAGGCGCTCCAGTGCGTCGGGAGCGAGTTGGACGTCATTGTTCAACAGGACGACAACGTCGGCGAAACCGGCGGCGACCCCCGCGTTTACCGCGCGCGAGAAACCCTGCTGACGTGCCAGCCGGACGATCTGAACCGCCGGCCACTCCGCTGTAAGGCGTTCGACCGTGTCGTCGCATGACCCATCGTCGACGACGAGAACATGATGGCTTACAGTCTGGGCCGCCAAGTGCTGCAGGCAGGATCTGGTCAGCTCATACCGACCATGAACCGGAACGACCACATCAACGGTCTGCGCAGGATCGCCGAGCGTCATCGTCACTCGGCATCCTACGCGTTAGGGTGCCGCCAGGAATGCACGTCGGGCTCAATCTACCTGGTGCCGGGAGAGACGGGGGAACAGAGACCTACGCGAGGGAGCTGATCTCTCGGCTCGCACTGACGGATTTTGTGCGGCTGACCGGCTGCGTAACCTCGGAGGCGCGGCGAAACGCGGACATGACGTGGCCAGGTCGCGTCGCGGTCGTCTGCGTTCCCGTGGATGCCCGGTGCCGCGCTGCATGGTCAGCGTCAGGACCGGTTCCAGTCCAGTGACCGGCGGGTCAGCTCGCGCAGTTCCTCGTGGCGGTCTTGTTCGATCATGGTGAGCATCGACAGCCCGCCATAAGCGGCCGCGGGGGTCCGGGCCAAGCCGGGTATGCGCTCGGGGCGCAGGTGGTGGCGCAGCTGGGCCGCACAGGCCGGCGAGGCTTGCCGCCTTGGCTTGGCGGGCTGCCGGGATACCCCGGACCGTCCACTCCGCCAGGGCCCGGCGGCGCACGCCGAAGAGGCGGGCAAGCTCGGTCTGTGAGAGCCCCGGCGTTGAAGGGATGTCACCGCGCAACTGGTCGGCCTGGGTGCTCAGGAGCGCAGCCATAACGCAAGGCTACTGCAAGGAGTACACATGCCCTTGCTGATCCTGCCGGTGCTCACGCCGCCGCCGTCAACGCGTCTCGCGCTTCTCCGCTGCCGCGCGGGCCAGCCGCTGGCGGGCGCGGGTGAGCTGGCGGGTGACGGTGCGGCGGCTGTCACCGGTCACGGCGGCGATCTCGGCGTAGTCGTAGCCGAAGCCCTGGAGCATCAGCGCGCGTTGCTCGCGGGGCGGCAGGCGGTGGACCTCGGCGAGCCGGTCGCGTAGCTCGAGAGCCTGCTCGGGGTCGGTGGCGGGGCTGAGCGCGCGGCGCTCGGCCAGGTCGATGGGGTCTGCCGGCTCTTCCGGTGCCTCCTCGAGGCGTTCGTGCCGCAAGGTGCGTAGCGCCGCGTGTGTGGCTGTGGTGGTGAGCCAGCCAAGCTCCCCGCCGGGGCGGACCTGGGCGCTGTGGAGAAGCAGCGATCCCCAGGCGCTCTGGCAGGCCTCGTCGTAGACCCAGGCCGGTGCTGCGAGGTTGGCCGTGAGGATCCGCAGCAGCTTTGGCTGCAGCTCGGCGTACAGCGCCGCCACGCGCACGCGGATGTCCGGTGTGCTCTGCGGCGCTGCCGCCCTGGTCGTGACCTGTCTCGCCATTGTAATGCTAATTGAGTCTAGTTTGACACAATCGACTCTGTCAACTGGCCAATGAGTGCTGTATGTTTGATACTCGTTTAGAGATCGACCGAGAGGAGCCGAAACCTTGAACATCCCCATCGCCGGTGTCAGCGCCACCCCGGACCCGTCCGCGCTGCCCGGCAGCAACGTTTTGCAGCAGATCGTCAACGGAGTCGACGCGTGGGCGCTTGCGATCACGCTGCTTGGCACCTTCATCGGTGCTGCGATGTGGGCGGTCGCGTCGCACACGAGCAGCCACCACTACGCGGCCCGCGGGCGGATGGCGGCGCTCACCTCGGCCGGGGCGGCGCTGGTGATCGGTGCCGGGCCAGGGCTCGTGAACTTCTTTGCCCACCTGGGCGCGACCGCCAAATGAGCATTGTCGGCGTAGTGGGCGGCGTGCTCGGCGGCGTGGCGGGCGGGACCGTCGGGGGTGTCGCCGGCGGGGCGCTCGGCGGTCAGGCGATCAGCGGGGTGACATCGGCCGCGGGCACCGAGGCATCGAACGCGGTGCTGCACGGAGTTTCGGGCTGGGTGCTCGGCGGCACCAGGGGCGCGATCCAGGAGGCGGCGGCGGCGATCAGCCGCGTGACCGCCCCGAACCTGACTGGCACCTGGTTCTCGGCCACCTACTGGCGGGTCGCGGCGCTCGCGGCGATGCTGACGATCCCGTTCCTTTGCGCCGCTGCGGTGCAGGCCGTGGCGCGCGGCGACATCGGCCTGCTCGCGAGGGCCGCGTTCGGGCAGCTGCCGCTCGCCATGCTCGCGATCACGCTGGCGGCGCCGCTGACGATGCTGCTGCTCGCCGCCACCGACCAGATGTCAGCCGTGGTCTCAGTGGGGGCGGCCAACGGCGGCGCGCGCTTCCTCGATCACGCCGCGGCGGTGGCGGGCGAGTTCTCCGCGGCGGCGGGCTCGACGTTCTTTGCGGTGGTGGTCGGGCTGCTCACGCTCTGGGCGGCGCTCGCGCTGGCGATCGAGCTGCTGCTGCGGGCCGCGGCGGTCTACGTCGTGGTGCTGATGCTGCCGCTCGCGTTCGCGGCAATGGTCTGGCCGGCCAGGCGCATCTGGGCCACACGGACGGTCGAGCTGCTCGTGTCGCTGATCCTCTCGAAGTTCGCGATCGTGGCGGTGCTCTCGCTGGCCGCGGGCGCCTTTGCGCACAGCAGCGCCGGCACCGGCGAGCTGCTGGTAGCGATGTCCCTGCTCACGCTGGCGACCTTCGCTCCCTGGGTGCTGATGCGGATCCTGCCGTTCACCGAACTGGCGGCCGCCAGCGCCGGGATCCTGCGCGGAGAGCTCACAGGGGCGCATACCCGCGCGCTCTCCCCGGTCATGAGCGCAGCTGAGCCAGCCGCGCTCATGGCAAGCGCGCTGCCCGCACGGCTGCGCACACACACCCAGCCCGAGGCGAGCACACCCAGCGACAACCAGCCAGCAACCGGCGCGCGCGCTGACACGACGGCTGACGGGGGCGAGACCGCAGCGCCCGAGGCGCCGGCGCCAGAGCCGGCCGCTGAGCCCGCAAGCGCCGCACCCGACCCCCGGGGGCCGTATGTGGTGCCCCGCTTCGACCGTCCCGGCCAGCCCGCGGAGCTAGGCCAGCAGCAGCTCCACGAACCGGAGCAGCGCGTATGAGCGGGGAGCGGCTGTACTACCGCTTTGGCCCGCTCGAGCGCCGCGGGCTGCTCGGCCCGCTGCGCACCGGGCAGGTCCTGACCGTTGGCGGCGCACTGGTGCTCGCGGTGGTGCTGCTCGACTCGGTCGGCGGTGGCAGCGGCGTGGCTGCCGCGATCATGGTCCTGATGCTGGCCACGGGGTTATCCAGCGCTCCGCTGGCGGGGTCCACGGTGGTTGAGTGGGCGCCGGCCGGCTGCCTCTTCGCGCTGCGCTCGGCGTCCGGGCGCCGGCGCTACCGGTCGGCGCTGCCCACCGCCGGCGGTGCGGGGGGGCTCGAGCTGCCCCGTGAGCTCGGAGCCCTGGAGCTCGTGACGCTCGAGTGCGGTGGGCGCGCGATAGGAGCGCTCAGCGAGCGGCGCGGCAGGTGGCTGACGGCGGTGATCGCGTGCCAGACGCTCTCCTTTGCGCTGCTTGATGCCGACGTGCAGGAGCGCCGGCTGGCGGGCTGGGGGGCCGTGCTGGTCGGTGCCGCGAGCGCACCGGTCCGCCGCCTGCAGTGGATCGAGCGCACCACGCCTGCCCAGGGCGACGAGCTGGTGCGCTGGCTGCACGACGCCCGCGACCCGTCGCTGCCCGCGCGCGGGGTGCCGGTGGTCGAGTCCTACCTGGAGCTGATCGGACAGAGCACGCAGGTGACCCACGACCATGAGATCCTGCTGGCGATCCAGCTCGACACAGCGCGGCTGGGCGGGCGCGGCGCTGGGCTCGCCGAGCACGTGCTGGAGCAGGTCGGCCAGGTGGTGCGCGGGCTCGAGGCCGCCGAGGTCAGGGTGCTCGGCGCGCTTACCGGCGGGCAGCTGGCACGGGTGCTGCGCACCGGCTTTGACCCCTACGCGCGCGGCGACCTCGCTGCGCTGCAGGCGCAGAGCGGCAGCGACGCGCTGCCCGAACGGGCCGCCGGGCCGCTGGCCACCGCCGAGGCCTGGGATCACTACCGCTGCGACGGCGCGCTGCACGCGACCCACTGGATCAGCGCCTGGCCGCGGATTGAGGTCACACCGATGTTCATGGACGCCCTGCTCGCCGACTCGGGCGCGGTGCGCAGCGTCGCGGTCACCTTCGAGCCGGTCGCGCCCGAGCGCTCAGCGCGTGAGGCCGAGGCGGCGATCACCCGCGACCGCGCCGACAGCGAGCTGCGCCGGCGCTTCGGCCAGTCCGAGACGGCGCGCCAGCGCCAGGCCCAGGAGTCCGCGGCGCGGCGTGAGGCCGAGCTCGCGGCCGGTCACGGCGAGGTGCGCTTCTCAGGCTTTGTGACCGTCAGTGGCCGCGATGAAGGCGAGCTGCGCCGCGCCTGCGCGGATATGCAGCGCCAGGCCGCCCGGGCGCGGCTCGAGCTGCGGCGCATGTACGGCCAGCAGGCGGAGGCGTTCAGCTTCACGCTGCCGCTCGCGCGGGGGCTGCGATGAGCGCCGCACGGCCCGCACACCGCGTGACCACCCGCCACGCGCAGGCGATCTACCCGTTCACGGCGGCCGGCGGCCTGGGCGGCCGCGGAGCGTTCATCGGGCGCGACAGTGACGGCGGCGCCTTCTGCTTCGACCCCTGGGTGCTCTATGACCAGGGCGCGCTGGATGACCCAAACGCGATCGTGATCGGCAAGCTCGGCCAGGGCAAGAGCGCGCTTGTCAAGACGCTGTTGTGGCGGATGCTCCTGTTCGGCCGCCGCGCCTTTGTGCTCGACGTCAAGCGCGAGTACGGCCCGCTGTGTGAGAGCGTCGGCGTGCGGCCCGTGTCGCTCTCTCCCGGCGGCGGGGTGCGGCTCAACCCGCTGAGCGCCCGGCCCGAGGAGCACGCCCAGACCGAGCTGCTGCGCGCGATCGCCACCACCGCGATCGGCCAGGGGCTCGACCAGGTCGAGGCGGCGGCGCTGCGCGAGGCGCTGCGCACCGTCCGTGCGCGCGAGGCGGAGCCGACGCTGCCGCAGATCACCGCCGTCATGTTCGACCCGACTGCGGAGATGGCGTCGCGGCTGCAGAGCGCTCCGGAGCGCCTCGCGGCTGAGACCAGGCGCGCGGCGCTGGCGCTCCAGGACCTGTGCGAGGGGCCGCTCAAGGGCATCTTCGACGGGTCCACGAGCCCCGGGATCGACCTGGACGCGCAGCTGCTGGTGATCGACCTGCACGCCGTCCGCGACTCGCCCGCGGTCGGGATCCTGATGGCCTGCGCGACCGCCTGGATGAGCGCGCAGCTCGCACGGACCGCGGAGCAGCCCGGCCGCGGGCGGTTGATCAACGTCGCCGACGAGTCCTGGAAGATCATCCAGCACGGCGGCCTGGGAGAGTGGTTTCAGTCCAACTTCAAGCTGGCGCGCCAGTTCGGGGTGATGAACCTGGTGGTGCTGCACAAGCTCGGTGACCTGCAGGCCGCGGGCGACGCCGGCTCGCGCGCGGCACGGATCGCAGAGGGCCTGATCGCCGACGCCTCGACGCGCATCATCTACCACCAGGACGAGACCCAGGTCGGCCTCACCCGCGAGCTGCTCGGGCTCTCAGAGACCGAGGCGCGGTTATTGACCCAGCTGGCGCCGGGCCAGGCGCTGTGGCGGGTTGGCTCGCGCTCGTTCGTGGTCGCCCACCGCCGCTCGCGGATCGAGCGGCGGTTGACCAACACCGACACGGGGATGGCACTCGATGCCCGCTGAAGTGCTGCCGCTGGCCGCGGTCGCGCTCGCCGCCGCACTGTTCTTCCTGGCTGAGGAGCGGCCGGGGCCGGGCCAGCCCGGCGGTGGTGCGCGCTGGGCGCGGCG
>JAJYHG010000058.1 GCA_021784895.1 Actinomycetes bacterium | reverse complement strand
CACGTTCAGCTCGAGCCCGGCCAGCGGGCTGGCGTAACCCACCGCTCCGGTGTAGACCTCGCGGCCGGTCGGCTCGAGCTCTGCGATCACCTTCAGCGCCTGGACCTTGGGCGCGCCCGTCACCGAGCCGGGCGGAAAGCAGGCGCGCACCAGCGCGGCGTTGGCCGTCTGCGCTCGCAGACGGCCCTCCACCGTTGTCACCAGATGCCAGAGGCCGGGGTGGGCCTCGGCTGTCGGCCGGCGCGGCGCGTACACCGACCCGTACTCGCAGACGCGGCCGATGTCGTTGCGCATCAGGTCGACGATCATCACGTGCTCGGCCGCGTCCTTGGCGGAGGACTGCAACTGCTCGAGCGAGAGCACCGCGCGAGAGGGGTCGTCGGGACGGTGCGCGGTCCCCTTGATCGGGCCGCTGCGCACGCGCCGGCCCAGGCGGCGCAGGAACAGCTCCGGTGAGAGCGAGACGATCCCGCCGGCAGGCGTGTCGAACGCCGCCGCGTACTGGGGAACGCGGCCGTGTACGAGCGCGCTGCGCAGCAGCGCGCTCGCCGTGCCGCTGTATTCGCCCTCGAGCCGCAGGCAGATGTTGGCCTGGAAGATCTCGCCGGCGGCGATCCGCTCGCGGCACGCCGCGACCGCGTGCAGGTGGCGCTGCGCGACCGCTGCCGACAGCCTGAGTGGCGTCGGGCGGGGACCGGCGCTGCCCGCGAGCTGATCGCCGACGAGGGTTCGCAGGTGCTCGAGGCGCTGCTTGAGCGCGGCCTGGCGCGGCGGCGTGATGAGCGCCTCAAACCACCAGGAGCCGTAGGCGTCACGGCGCAGCAGATGGTCGTAGTAGGCGAGGTGAAAGTCAGGCAGCGGCGCCGGGCGCGGACCCGCCACCGGGACGCGCTCGACCCGTTCCGCCAGCCGGTAGCCCAGCCAGCCGAGCCAGCCTCCGCCGACCGCGCCCCAGGCGTCAACCCCCGCCGTGTCCACTGCAGGCAGATCATCGAGGGTCGCGAACGGGTCGGCATCAGGGCCCGCGACGCGCAGCGGCTCGCAGGCCACCATCGCGCCGCCGCCAGCCCACACGCCGGAGAGGCAGCAGAGGTGAGACTCGCCCGCCAGCGCCTCCAGCACCGTCTCTGGCCCGCAGGTCCAGGGCAGGCGCTCACGCCACAACCTGGCCGTGGGCGTGGCGGCCACCGCCGCGCCGGCTGTCTTTGCGCCGCTCACTGAAGCCCAATTATCGTTGGCGGCGATGCCGAGCAAGAAACTGACCATCCCGAGCGGCCTGGTGGTGGCTGCCGCGCTGGTCGCGGTGGCGACGCTCGCCATCTATCCGCTCAAGGCGATCGCTCCGACCGTCTCGCTGAGCGTCGTCTACCTGCCGGCGGTGCTCGTGATCGCCGCCTACTGGGGGCTCGCGCTGGGTCTGCTCACCTCGCTGGCCTGCGCGGCGGCGTTTAACTTCTTCCACCTGCCACCGGTCGGGCAGTTCACCATCGCCGACCCCCGCAACTGGGTTGCGCTGGCGGCCTTTGTGCTGGTGGCGGTGGTGGTCAGTGCCATGGCCGAGCTGGCTCGGGGCCGCGCGGTCGAGGCCGCGCGCCGGCGTCAGGAGGCTGACCTCGCCGCCGCCCTCGCCCGCGAGCTGCTCGCCGGGGAGCGCACCGAGGCGGCGCTGCGGACCACTGCCCGCCGGGTCGCGGAGGCACTCGGCCTGCCGTCGGCGGCGATCGAGCTGGGTGCGGGCGAGAGCCCGGCCGCGGGCGAGCGACAGCTCGCACTGGCGCTGAGCGAGCCATCCGGCGAGCGGCTCGGCACGCTGCACGTGCCTCGTGACACGCCCGCCGAGACGCTCGAGCGCCTGCGTGCCCAGGTAGCGCCGGCGCTGGCGGCGCTGATCGCGGTCGCGCTGCGCCGCGACGCCGCCGTGGCAGAGGCAGTCGAGACGGCGGCCCTGCGACGCAGCAACGAGCTTGGCACCGCGCTGCTGCGGGCCGTATCGCACGATCTGCGCACCCCGCTGACCGCGATCGTGACCGCCGGTCACGCACTCGGGTCCTCGTCGCTGAGCGACGAGGAACGCGAGCAGCTGAGCGGCGCGGTGGTCGAGGAGGGGCAGCGCCTGGCGGTGCTGATCGACAAGCTCTTTGACCTCTCGCGCCTGCAGGCCGGGCGGCTCGAGCCCCAGCGCGAGACCGTGTCGATCGAGGAGGTGCTGCTGGCGGCGCAGGAGGGGCTCCCGGGCGCTGACGGGCGCATCCAGCTCACCGTCGACCCGCAGACGCCGGCGCTGATGGCCGACGCCGCCCAGCTCGAGCGGGCGTTCGCCAACCTGATCGAGAACGCCCTGCGCTACGCGGCGGGGCAGCCGGTCCGGGTCAGCGCCCGGCTCGTGGGCGGGCGCGTCGTCGTGCGCGTGAGTGACCACGGTCCCGGTATCCCTGAGCGTGAGCAGCAGCGTGTGTTCGAGCCCTTCTACCGCGGCGCAAGCACGCGCAGGGTCCCGGGGTCGGGGCTGGGCCTGGCGATCGCCCGGGGCTTCGCGGAGGCAAACGGCGGCACGATCGCGGTCGAGTCGCTGCCCGGCCAGGGCACCAGCCTGGTGGTGAGCTTCCCCGCCGCACCCGCACCCGCACCCCCAGCGCCGCCCGCGGAGGCCAAGTCGTGAGCGCCCGTCCGGTCGTGCTCGTCTGTGACGACGAGTCCCAGATCCTGCGGGCGCTGCGGGTGATCCTCCGCGACGCAGGCTTTGAGGCGCTGCCCGCCGACACCGGAGAGCAGGCGCTCGATCTGGCCGCCGTGCACGGACCCGACGCCGCGATCCTCGACCTGGTGTTACCCGACATCGACGGTGTCGAGCTCTGCCGCCGGCTGCGCGAGTGGAGCGCGATGCCGATCATCGTGCTCTCCGCGGTCGGGGAGGAGGACGCCAAGGTGCGCGCGCTCGAGGCCGGCGCCGACGACTACGTGACCAAGCCCTTTGGCCCGCGCGAGCTGATCGCACGGCTGCAGGCGGCCCTGCGCCGCGCCGGCCCCGAGCCCGAGGACCCCGTGATCCGGGCCGACGGGCTCGAGCTCGACCTGGCCGCGCGGATCGTGCGGCGTGACGGTGAGGAGGTGCATCTGACGCCGACCGAGTTTGACCTGCTGCGCGTGCTTGCCACCAACCGCGGCCGGCTGGTCACCCACCGCGAGCTGCTGCGCGCCGTCTGGGGTGCCGCCTACGCCGATGACACCCAGGTGCTGCGCGGGCAGATCGCCAACCTGAGGCGCAAGATCGAGCCGCCCGACGGGCCGCCGCGTTACGTCAAGACCGATCCCCGGGTCGGCTACCGCTTCGCCGCCTGAGCGAAGCCTGTGGCGGCGCCGCCGGCTAGCGGGCCGAGCGGCGCCGGGGATGCCTGCACAAAATCTGTATGGGTGAGCGGCGATCCTGCACGGATCGCGCACGGGCGGCGGCTCAGGATGGTCGCATGGACGCTCTTGCAATCGCTCTCGGCATCGCGATGTTCGCGATCCTGTTCGGGCTCATCTACGCGATCGACCGGATTTAGCGATGGTGATCGCGGCCATCTCCGGTGGCGACCTGTTCGGCCTGGTCATCTCCGTGATCGTGTGTGTCTACCTGCTCTACGCGCTCTTGCGCGGGGAGAAGTTCTAGATGACCGTCTACGGCTGGGGGTTGATCTTCGCCTTCGCGGTTGTGCTGACCGCGCTGGCGCTGCCGCTGGGGCGTTACATGGCGGCCGTCTACACGGGCCAGCGGACGTTCATGGACCGGGTGCTCGGCGGCCCGGAGCGGCTCATCTACCGGGTGATCGGCGTGCGTGCCGACCGCGGCCAGGACTGGAAGCGCTACGCCACCAGCCTGATCGCCTTCTCGCTGGTCGGCTGGCTGCTGCTCTATTTCATCCTGCGCACGCAGACGCTGTGGAGCTTCACCGGCCTGAACCCCATGGGCTACCACTCGATGCCCTGGAACGTGGCCTTCAACACGGTCTCGTCGTTCCTTACCAACACCAACTGGCAGTACTACGGCGGCGAGACGACGATGAGCTACTTCAGCCAGATGGCGGGGCTGGCGGTGCAGAACTTCGTCTCGGCGGCGGTCGGCATCGCGGTCGCGGTGGCGCTGATCCGCGGGATCGTGACGCGCTTTTCCGGCAGCGAGCGCGACTCGGACCGCGCGCACAGCATCGGCAACTTCTGGCAGGACCTGGTGCGCACTGTCCTCTACGTGCTCTTGCCGCTCTCGCTGGTCATCGCGCTGATCCTGCTCTCGCAGGGCGTGATCCAGAACTTCTCGCACTACCTGACCTTCACCGGCATCACCCACATCGCACAGACGCTCGCCATGGGACCGGTCGCCTCCCAGGAGGCGATCAAGCTGCTCGGCACCAACGGCGGCGGCTTCTTCAACACCAACTCCGCTCATCCCTTCGAGAATCCCACCGGGCTCAGCAACTTCGTGGAGATGCTGGCGGTGATGCTGATCCCGGCGGCGCTGGTCTTCGCCTATGGGCGCATGGCCGGCAACCGCCGCCAGGGTTATGCGATCTACGCGACGATGATGGTGATGTTCCTGGGGGCGGCGGCGGTCTGTTACATCGCCGAGGCCCACGGCTCGCCCGCCCAGCACGCGGCTGGGCTGCACACCGCGGTGCGCGCCGGCACCACCGGCGGCAACCTGGAGGGCAAGGAGCAGCGTTTCGGGATCGCCGGCTCGGCGCTCTTCAACGTGGTCACGACCGTCACCTCCTGTGGCGCGGTCAACAGTGCGCTCGAGTCCTTCACCGGGATCGGCGGGGCGGTGCCGTTTGCCAACCTGAGCGCCTCGGAGGTGATCTTCGGCGGTGTCGGCACGGGGCTCTACTCGATCCTCTTCTACGTGCTGCTGGCCGTCTTCATCGGCGGGCTGATGGTCGGGCGCACGCCCGAATACATCGGCAAGAAGATCGAGGCGCGCGAGATCAAGCTGGTGGCGCTCGGGATCCTGATCACGCCGCTCTCAGCGCTCTTCTCAACGGCGCTTGCAACCGCCTCAAGTGCGGGGCGCGCGTCGATCGACACGGCTGTGGCGCACGGGCCGCAGGCCTTCAGCGAGACCTTCTACGCCTATCTCAGCCAGGCCAACAACAACGGCTCGGCGTTCGCGGGCTACACCGGCTTCGTGCAGCCGGTGGCCGGCAACGTCGGCTCGCACGGGATCACCTTCGCCGACCTGCTCGGCGGCTTCACGATGCTATTCGCGCGCTACGCGCCGATCCTGTTCACGCTGGCGGTGGCCGGCACGCTTGTCAACAAGCGTGTCAGCCCCGCCGGCCTCGGCACGATGCGCACCGACAACCCCACCTTTGTGGTGCTCTTGATCGGCGTGATCGTGCTAGTCGGCGCGCTCACCTTCTTCCCCGCTCTGCTGCTCGGACCGGTCGTGCAGGGCCTGACCGGACACCTCTACTGAAAACGGACTGGAGGCTCCTCGCGATGACACTGCTACGCAAAGAGCTGGTGCGTGCGCTGCTGGCGATGCTCGTCTTCACCCTGCTTCTGGGGGTCGCCTATCCGCTGGTGGTGACCGGGATCGGCCAGCTCGCGTTCCGCTCGCAGGCGAACGGCGAGCTGGTGCACGTCCACGGCAAGCTGGTCGGCTCCAAGCTGATCGGCCAGAACTTCGCGCTGCCGGTCTACAGGGGCGGCAAGCCGGAGTACTCACACGGCGTGCTCGTCACGCGGCCTGACCCACGCTACTTCCAGACCCGGCCGTCGGGCACGACACCGGCCGACAACGCCGCCGCCACCTCGTTTGCGAACTACGGCCCCAACAGCATCGTGACCAAGCGGACGATCGCTGCGAACATCGCCGCCTACATCGCGCTCAACGGCCGCTACTACCCGGGCGGGCTGACCGCCGCCAAGGTGCCGGTGGACGCCGCCGACACCTCGGCCTCGGGTGTCGACCCCGATATCTCGGTCGCCAACGCGCGCATCCAGGCCTACCGCGTAGCTGCCGTGCGCCACCTGCCGCTGGCGACCGTCGACGCGCTGGTCAGGCGGTACACGATCGCCCGCAGCCTGGGCTTCCTCGGCGAGCCGTCGGTCGACGTGCTCGAGCTCAACCTGGCGCTGGACCCCCTTTGACGTGACCGCACCGATCCTGACGCACCGATCCTGACGCACCGATCCTGAGGACAGTCCCATGAGCACCACCACCCCTCCCGCAACCTCGATGGATGCGCCGCCGCGACGCCGCAGCGGGGCCTCGATCCTGCAGGGCGACATCGCCCGGCGGGCGCTGACGGACAGCCTCGCCAAGCTCGATCCGCGCGTGCAGGTGCGCAACCCGGTGATGTTCGTGGTCGAGATCGGTGCGGCGATCACCACTGTCACCTGGTTCATCCAGCTGGCGGGCGGCAGCGCGCTCGGCGGCCACGACCCCGCCTGGTACACCTTCACGATCTCCGTCTGGCTGTGGCTGACGGTGGTCTTTGCCAACCTGGCTGAGGCGTTCGCCGAGGGGCGGGGCCGGGCGCAGGCCGACACGCTGCGTTCGATGCGCCAGCAGACGCTCGCGACCATGGAGGATGGCTCGACCCGCCGCGCCGAGGAACTCCACCGCGGCGACCGCGTGGTGGTGGTGGCCGGCGAGCTGATCCCCGGCGACGGCACCGTGATCGAGGGCATCGCCTCGGTCGATGAGTCGGCGATCACCGGGGAGTCGGCACCGGTGATCCGCGAGTCGGGCGGTGACCGCAGCGCTGTCACGGGCGGCACCCGTGTGCTGAGCGACCGCATCGTGGTCGAGATCACCCAGGAGCCCGGCCAGTCCTTCCTCGACCGCATGATCGCGCTGGTCGAGGGCGCCGCGCGGCGCAAGACCCCGAATGAGGTCGCGCTCGGCATCCTGCTCGCCGGGCTCACGCTGATCTTCATGATCGTGGTGGCGACGCTGCGCCCCTTCGGCCTGTTCGCCGGCACCAACATCTCCGACACCACCCTGATCAGCCTGCTGGTGGCGTTGATCCCGACGACGATCGGGGCGCTGTTGTCGGCGATCGGGATCGCCGGCATGGACCGGCTCGTGCGCCGCAACGTGCTGGCGCTCTCGGGCCGCGCGGTGGAGGCCTCGGGCGATGTTGATGTGCTGCTGCTGGACAAGACCGGCACGATCACGATCGGTAACCGCCTCGCCTCCGAGTTCGTGCCGATGCCGGGCGTCGATGAGGCCGAGCTGGCGGAGGTCGCGCAGCTGGCCTCGCTGGCCGATGAGACCCCGGAGGGGCGCTCGATCGTCGTGCTCGCCAAGCAGTACGGCATCCGCGAGCACGACCTGACCGCGCTGCACGCAGAGTTCGTGCCCTTCACCGCGCAGACGCGGATGAGTGGCGTGGACATCGACGGCCAGCGCCTGCGCAAGGGCGCGGGCGACGCGGTGATCGCGATGGTGCAGGCCGAGGGCGGTCAGCCGCCGGTGCAGCTGCGGGAGAGCCTTGACCGGATCGCAGGTGAAGGCGGCACGCCGCTGGCGGTCGCGCGTGACAACCAGGTGCTGGGGGTCGTCTACCTCAAGGACACGGTCAAAGAGGGGATGCGCCAGCGCTTCGACCAGCTCCGCGCGATGGGCATCCGCACGATCATGATCACCGGCGACAACCGGCTGACGGCCAAGAAGATCGCCGAGGAGGCGGGCGTGGACGACTTCCTGGCCGAGGCCACGCCGGAGAAGAAGCTCGAGCTGATCCGCGAGCAGCAGGCCGCCGGACGCATGGTCGCGATGACCGGGGATGGCACCAACGATGCGCCCGCGCTGGCGCAGGCCGACGTCGGCGTGGCGATGAACACCGGCACCCAGGCCGCCCGCGAGGCCGGAAACATGGTCGATCTCGACTCCAACCCGACCAAGCTGATCGAGATCGTCGAGGTCGGCAAGCAGCTGCTCATCACCCGTGGCGCGCTGACCACCTTCAGCATCGCCAACGACGTGGCCAAGTACTTCGCGATCCTGCCCGCGATCTTCGCCAGCACCTACGCGACCGTGCGCGGTGGGCTGGGGCCACTGCACGTGCTCAACGTGATGAGCCTCGGTGACCCGCGCTCGGCGGTGATCTCGGCGATCGTCTTCAACGCGATCGTGATCCCGCTGCTGATCCCGATCTCGCTGCGCGGCGTCTCCTACCGCCCGATCGGCGCGAGTGCCCTGCTGCGCCGCAACCTCCTGATCTACGGTCTCGGTGGTCTGGTGGCGCCGTTCATCGGGATCAAGCTGATCGATCTGATCGTCCACAACCTCCTCGGGGCGTGAGTCCCGCTGGACTCACGCCTTTAATTGGTGACTCGAGCGGGAGGAACTTGGCCAGCGACATCGCCCCAGCCGGTCCCGGACACGCCGCCCGCGGCCATCTGCGGGTCGTGCTTGGCATGGCCGCTGGCGTCGGCAAGACGGTCCGCATGCTCGCGGAGGGACGGACCGAGCGTGACGGTGGACGTGACGTGGTGATCGGGCTGCTGGAGACGCACGGCCGGGCCGACACCGCCGCGGCCGCGGTTGGCCTGGAGTTGGTGCCGCGTCGCGTCGTCAGCTACCGCGGCACCGAGCTCGAGGAGATGGACCTGTCCGCGATCCTTGCCCGCGCGCCCGAGCTCTGCCTGATCGACGAGCTCGCGCACACCAACGCCCCCGGACTCGAGCACGAGAAGCGCTACGACGACGTGGAGGACGTGCTGGCCGCGGGCATCGACGTGCTCTCGACGCTCAACGTCCAGCACCTGGAGTCACTCAACGACCAGGTCGCGGAGCTGAGCGGCATCCGCGTGCGCGAGACGATCCCCGACGCCGTCCTTGCCCGTGCCGATGAGATCGTGGTCGTCGACCTCACGCCTGAGGAGCTGATCGAGCGGCTGCGGGCCGGCAAGGTCTATCCGCTCGGGCACGTCGACGCGGCGCTCAACAACTTCTTCCGGATCGAGAACCTCTCCGCCCTGCGCGAGGTCGCGCTGCGGCAGGTGGCGCAGGAGGTGGGCACGCGCCGGCTCGCTGCCGCCAGTTTGGCGGGGGGGCGCGGTTTGGTGGGATCACGCGATCAGACGATCGCGCGCGAGGCGCCGAGCGCGGTCAGCGAACGGCTGCTCGCCCTGGTGGAGCCGTATCCCGGCGCCCAGCGACTGGTGCGCCGTGCCTGGCGCTCGGCGCAGCGCCTTGGCTCGGAGCTCGACCTCTTGTGGGTGAGGGCGCCGGGCACGATCAGCGTCGAGCAGGAGCAATCGCTGACCGCTCTGCGCCAGCTCGCCTCGCTGCTCGGCGCGCACCTGCTGGTCGAGGAGTCAGACACCGTGGCGGAGACGGTTGCGGCGGTGGCCCGGCGCCAGGGCACCACCTACATCCTGCTTGGCCGTCCGCGGCCGGCGCGGGGGCTGGCGCGGCTGCAGACGCCGCTGCCATTGCGGCTGCTCGAGCTGCTCCCCGGAGTCGACGTGCGGATCGTCGCCGACCGGGTAAAGCGCACAACGGAGGAACAGAGATGAGAAGACATGCACGTCCACAGGCAGCGGCAGCTGAGGGCGGGAGCGGCGGCAGGATCCTGCTGCCGTTCACGAGCCAGGCGATCTCGCGGCGCGCGCTCGAGGCGGCAATCCGCCTGGCACGGGCCGAGGGCGCGACGCTCATGCCGGCGTTTCTGGCGCGGGTGCCGCGCAACCTCGCGCTTGATGCGCCGCTGCCTGCGGCGTCCGCGGTGGGCATGCCGCTGCTCGAGGCGATCGAGCAGCGGGCCGCCGCCGAGGGGATCCCGGTCGACGCTCGCGTCGGCCGCGGCCGCACCTACCGCGATGCGCTGGATCGCCTGCTGGCGCAGGAGCCGGTCGACCGCGTGATCATCTCTGCGGCCGAGGACTCCCGCCACGGCCTGGGCGACCACGACCTCGCCTGGCTACTCGCGACCGTGCCCGCCGAGCTCATGATCCTGCGGCCCGCCCCCGACGATGAGCGGCGCTTTTCGGTAAGCGCGGTGGGTGGGCACTTCTGAACTCGCCTGTGGCGGGCGTGGTGCTCAGGCTGCGAGCCGACCGCCGGGCTGCCGGGCAGCGCCGAGCGCCAGCATGCTGGTCAGGTCGCGGTGTATGCCCGGCTTGTCAAGCCTGAAGCGGCTGTGGGTCACGCGCAGGATCAGCTGTCCCTGAGCCTGCAGCCAGGCGTCCTTGCGGCGATCCCGCTCGATCTCCTCGACGAGGGTGTGGTAGGAGCGGCCGTCGAGCTCGAGCGCCAGGCAATGGTCTGGCCAGAAGCAGTCGATCTCCCACTGCCCGAGCTTCACGTTGCGCTGCGGTGGCGGTATCTCCGGGTGGCGCGCCAGCCAGCGGTCGAACGCCCGCTCGAGCCAGGATTTGCGGTTGATGTCGGGCAGGTACTCCTTGCACGTTCGCCTGACTTCGCGCGTTCCCCGTTGTCCGGCCGCGCGCGCGAGCGTCGTCGCGAGGTCGTTGATGTCCAGCAGGTTGTGCCGGACCGCGGCCTCGATCAGCGTCTGGAGCTGATCGCCTCCGGCGCCGTGCGCGGCGGACTCGATCAGCAGGCGTGGGATCGAGCTCAGGCGCAGCCCGCTGCGGGTCCGGACCTCGGAGTGGTGTGGCGCCGTGCGCACGCTGCGCACCCGCAGGCTTGGCCGGGAGGCTGGGGTCGAGCGAGCAACCAGCGTCACCTCCAGGCGGGGAACGCTCAGCGGCGTGAGGCCCCAGCCCATCGCTGCGGCCTGGCCGGAAAGCCAGCAACGCTGGCCGCCGGCCAGCAGCGCTGCGCGCAGGATGGCCGGGTCGCTCAGCGGCGAGCGGCCGTCCGCATAAACACCCCGGTGCAGGCGTCGCAGGTCGCCGTGGCTGACCAGTCCCCGGATCTCCTTCTCGGTGAAGCCGAACCGTTGCAGACCGTCGAGCGTCATGACGCCGTGGTTCTGGCGCAGCGAGCGGGTGAGGGCCAGGTCGCGGTCGACGCGAGGGAGGGGTTTCCGTCCCTCAGGGACGGAAA
>JAJYHG010000285.1 GCA_021784895.1 Actinomycetes bacterium | reverse complement strand
ATCAGCGCGCGGCGCGCGCTGCTCGCCCCCGGGAGTGCCATTGCGGCGCGTGCCAGCCCGCGCGGCACGGCGGCGAGCGGTCCAGGATCGATCGTGACCCCAAGCCGCGGTGCCCCAGCGACCTCGGCGAGCGTGTTGAGCACGTCGGCCACCCGTGCCGGATGGGGCTCGCAGAGATGGAATGTCTGGCCGTCGAGGCCGGGCTGGTGGGCGATGTGATCGAGCGCCGCGGCGACGAAGTCGACCGGCACGATGTTGGTGTGCCCCAGCTCTGGGCCTGCGAGCGGCAGCCACTCTGGCAGCTGGGCGGCCCGCTTGAGCAGCGGCAGGAAGTAGTACGGCCCGTCCGCCTTGTCGATCCGTCCGGTGCGGGAGTCGCCGACCACGATCGCCGGCCGGTAGATCCGCCACGGGACCGTGGCGGTATCGCGGACCAGGCGCTCGGCCTCGAACTTCGTGCGGTGGTAGGGGTGCTCGAGTGGCTGGCCGACGTCGAACATCTCCTCGGTGTAGAGGCCGCGGTGGCCGCCGGCCACGGCGACCGACGAGACGTGGTGCAGCACGCCCGCCCCGAGTGCCTGTGCCAGCTCGATCGCGTGGTGCGTGCCCTCGACGTTGGCGAGCTGGTTGACCTCGTCGCCGGCCTTCATGTCGTAGACCGCCGCCAGATGGAAGAAGTGGCTGATTCCGAGCTCGCGCAGTGCCACGAGCGCCTCCTCGCCGATCCCGAGCAGCGGCTCGTGCAGGTCACCGACCACCGGTCGCAGGCGCGCGCGCACCCGTGGCCTGCCTGCCGCCCAGCTGTCGATGCGCGCCTGCATCCGCGCGAGCGAGCTCTCACGCACCAGCATGTGGATCTCGCCGGCGCTGCCTCGCCGGCGCGCGGTCCGCTCCAGGAGCAGCGGAACCAGGCTGCTGCCGATGAAGCCCGTAGCGCCGGTTATGAAGTAGGCCATCCTGCGCTCAGGCTATAACGCCTGCGCCTGCGCCTGCGAGTGCGGCTACCAGCCGCCCTTCCACTGCGGCGCCGCCGCCCGGTGCTTGGCTGCATCCATGCGCGCATGCTTGCGGCGATCGAGGTAGGCCTGGATCAGCGAGAAGACCACGATGATCGCCGGGAAGAAGGCGATCAGGAAGAACATCGTGTAGGTGATCGTGGTGGCGCTGGTGGGACCATAGAGGCCCTGGCCGCCATGGCTGACGGCCAGCGCCGACGGGGCAGCGGCCAGCGTCGCGACTACCACCCAGAGGCTCAGGAGAGCGGCCCGTTTAAGCTTCATCGAGCGCAAGCGTACCGGATGGCGCGGCTGATCGCAGCGCTTCCAGCGCTGCGATCAGCACCGGGTTGTAGCGCGCCGCGGCCTGGGGGCCGGCCATTGCCGCGACCTCCAGGTGGCGTACCGGAGCCTCAAAGACCGGCGCTGCCAGCGCCGCCGCCAGCTCCCGCTGCTTGGCGGGTGGGACGGCGTCGTCGCGGCTGGTCAGGAGGACCGCCGTGGGGAATGGCAGCGGCGCAAGCCACGGCCGCGAGTCAAAGCGCCCGAGCTCCCGGCCCGCCTGGGCGATGTGGCGCGGGCTGTGGCGGATCATCTCCGAATGCACCCAGGCCATGGCTGGGCCGGGACTGAAGCCCGAGCGCCGAAGCGCCGCTCGCCAGCCGCTCCCCGGCGCCAGCGAGAGGCCCAGGCCGAGCGCCGGCATCGCACGCCAAACACGGCGCAGCTCCGGTTCCTGCCAGTGCTGGGCGGTGCCGCTGAGCAGCAGCGCCTTGACCACACCGGGGTGGTCGCGGGCGAGCAGCTGGCCGATAGCGCCGCCCATCGAGTACCCGTAGACGATCGCGGGTGCGATCCCCAGCAGGCGCATCACCGCGGCGGCGTCGTCGGCGCAGTCAGTCAGCCGGAAGGGCACGAGTGGACGCGGCCCGCGCCCGTGGCCGCGGTGGTCGAGCGCCACCACCCGGTAGCCGGCGGCGATCACGTCGTCGTAGAGCCCGCCGAAGTTCAGGTCGGCGCTCCCCGTCCAGCCGTGCAGCATGAACACGACCGGGCGCGCGCTCGCTGCGCCGAACCGCGGCGCGGGCGCCGGTTGGTCCGCCAGCCCGGAGTCGCGCAGGAAGAACTCACCGCGCCCCGGCACCAGTACGGTGCGGGCTGGCGGGAAGTCGTGCGGTGGCACCGGCGCGTGCGGGCTGGCAGTCACGAACGAGATCTTAAACGCCCCTACCATCGGGCCTGTGGCAGTGGTGATCGCATCGGATCTGGGCAAGGACGTGGCCGGGGAGCCGCTGCTGCGCGGCATCTCCTTCAAGCTCGAGCGCCGCGACCGCATGTCCCTGTCGGGCCGCAACGGTGCCGGCAAGACGACGCTCCTGCGGATGATCGCGGGCGAGGCCTCGATCGACGGTGGCGAGCTCGTGCTCGCCAAGGGAACGCGGGTCGCGCTGCACGATCAGCGTCCCCCGCGCGAGCAGGGCATGACGCTGCGTGACTATGTGCTCTCGGGTGCACCCGAGCTGATCGCGCTCGAGGCGCAGCTCGCCGCGCTGGAGCAGCGCATGGCCTCAGGCGACTACGAGGAGCGCACGCTCAGCGCCTACGCCGACGCGCAGGCCGCGCTCGAGCACGCTGGCGGCTACACCTGGCGGGAGCAGACGCTCGCCACCCTCCACGCGCTCGGGTTCAAGGACGACACGGCACTCGACCGCAGGCTCGACACGTTCTCCGGGGGCGAGCTGACACGCGCGTCGCTGGGCCGGGCGCTCGCCGGCTCACCCGACCTGCTGCTGCTCGACGAGCCCACCAACCACCTGGACATCGAGTCGCTCGAGTGGCTCGAGGCGCACCTGAACGCGGTCGACGCGGCCGTGATCCTGATCGCGCATGACCGCTGGTTCCTCGAGTCGGTGGCCACCGCGGTGCTGGAGCTCGAGGCGGGCCGCGGCCGCTTCTTCCCCGGCACCTGGCACCAGTGGCGCAGCGAGCGCGCCCAGCGCGAGCTGGCACTCGGGCGCGCGATCGAGCGCCAGCAGGCCGAGATTGCGCGCCTGGAGAAGTTCGTCACGCGCTTCCGCGCCGGCACGCGCGCGCGCCAGGCGCAGTCGCGCCAGAAGCGCCTTGACCGGATCGAGCGGATCGACCGCGGCGAGCGTGACCGCGAGGCGCTGACGTTCGCCTTCAAGCCCCCTGAGCGCAGTGGCCGGGTCGTGTTCGAGCTCGTCGGCGGACGGGTGCAGATCGGCGAGCGCGTGCTGCTTGACGGAGCCGAGCTGTGGCTCGAGCGCGGCGAGCACGTCTCCGTGGTCGGCCCCAACGGCGCCGGCAAGACCACCCTGATCGAGACGCTGGCCGGCATGCGGCCGTTCACCGGCGATGGCTCCGATGCCCGCGACGCCACCGGCATGGCTGTCAAGCAGGGCGCCACTCCCGCCCCCTCGCCCGCTGGCGAGGGGGCCGGACCGAGCGTCAGCGGCAAGCTGCTCACCGGCCACAACGTCAAGCTGGGCTTCCTCTCCCAGCACGCCGACGATCTGCCCGCGGGCGGCGGGCGCACGGTGCTCGAAGCCTGCCAGGCCCGCACCGGGCTGACGCCCGCAAACGCGCGCGCGCTGCTCGGGCGCTTCCTGTTCAGCGGTGAGGAGGCGGAGAAGCCGCTCGAGGCGCTGTCGGGCGGCGAGCGCCAGCGACTGTCGCTCGCGATCCTGGTGCAGTCAGGCGCCAACGTGCTGATCCTCGATGAGCCGACCAACCACCTCGACGTCGAGAGCCGCGAGGCGCTCGAGGATGCGCTGCGCGAGTTCAGCGGCTCGCTGCTGTTGATCTCACACGACCGGGCGCTCTTGGACGCGATCGGCAGCCGCACGATCGCCTTTGAGGACGCGACGCTGCGCTCTTATGTGGGCGGCTGGCCCGAGTACCTGCGCGTGCGCGAGCAGCGGGCGGCGGGTGCCGCCGCGGCCAGGCAGGCGGCGACCGCGGCGCGGTCAAAGTCGCAGCCCAAGCCGGTGGCCAAGCGGGCCACCGGCGCTAACGGCTCTGGTGGCGGCGGGGCCAAGCTGCAGGCCAGGCTCGAGCAGCGCATCCAGGAAGCGGAGGCGCGGCTGCGGGCGGTCGAGGACGAGCTCGCCGAGGCGGCCGCCTGGGCGACGCCCGAGCGCTCGGCCCAGTCGAGCGCCCGCCACGAGGCCGCCAAGCGCGCGGTCGATGCGCTCTATGCCGAGTACGAGCAGGTGGCCGGTTGAGCGCCGCCGCCGCGTCCAGCGCCCTCGCTGAGCGGGCGCGGGAGCTCGACCGGGCCGACCCGCTGGCTGCCCTGCGGGCCGAGTTCATCGCTGCTGACGACGTGGTCTCCTACCTCGACGGCAACTCGCTGGGCCGGCCGCTGCGCGCCACCAGGGAGCGGCTCGCGGACTTTGTCACCCACGTATGGGGCGGGCGGCTGATCCGCGGCTGGGATGAGCGCTGGATGGACGCGCCGACCGAGGTCGGCGACCAGCTCGCGCGGCTCACGCTCGGCGCGGCGCGGGGACAGACCGTGATCGGCGACTGCACCAGCGTGCTGCTCTACAAGCTGATGCGGGCCGGCGTGGGCGCCCAGCCTGAGCGCCGCGTGCTCGTGATGGACTCAGGCAACTTCCCGACCGACCGCTTCATCGCGCAGTCGGTCGCGGCCGAGTGCGGGCTGACGCTGCGGACGATCGATCCGGCACCGCTGGCTGCGGTCAGTATCGAGGACGTGGCGGGCGCGCTGGATGAGCAGGTCGCGCTGTTGGTGCTGAGCCACGTCGACTACCGCTCGGCGGAGATCGCGCGCCTGGCCGAGATCACTGCGCTCGTGCACGCGGCCGGCGCGCTGGTGCTCTGGGACCTATCGCACTCGGCCGGCGTGGTGCCGGTCGGGCTGGACGCGGCCGGCGCCGACCTCGCCGTGGGCTGCACCTACAAGTACCTGAATGGCGGTCCCGGTTCGCCCGCCTTTCTGTACGTGGCGGCCGGCCTCCAGGATCGGCTCGGCCAGCCGATCACGGGCTGGATGGGCGCCGCGGACCCGTTCGCGATGGGTCCGGGCTATGCGCCCGCGAGCGGGGTACGGCGGTTCCTCAGTGGCACGCCTCCGATCCTGGGGATGCTCGCGCTGCGCGACATGCTGGCGCTGATCGAGCGCGCCGGGCTCGACCGCATCCGTGGCAAGTCGGTGGCGCTGACGGAGTTCGCGATCGAGTGCAGTGACGCGCTGCTGGCGCCGCTTGGCGTCGAGCTCGCCTCGCCGCGTGAGGCCACCGTGCGTGGCGGCCACGTGATGCTCGAGCACGACGCTTTCCGGGAGCTGACGCCGGTGCTGTGGGCGCGTGGGGTGATCCCCGACTTCCGCCCGCCCCGCGGCCTGCGGATCGGGCTCTCACCGCTCAGCACTAGCTTCGCCGAGCTCGAGACGGGGATCGCGGTGGTGGCGGAGCTGCTGGCCAGGCGGACCGCGCCGGCGCGCAGGGCCGCCCAGCCCTAAGGCCGCGGCGCTGGATGACTGGTGCTGGATGACGCTCCAGCTACCGTTTGGAGGACGACCGACGCTCAGCGGGATCGGCTAACCGTTCGGCCAGCTCGCTCGGACGCACACCAAGCCCAGCGTCCAGCAGCGCGGCGTCGAGCGTCACGAGCGTCGCTCCCCGATCTTGCGCGGACGCCGCGTAGGCAGCGTCGTAGAGCGTGAGGCTGTGCGTCTCGGCGAGCTTCGTCGCTAGGCGCATCTGGCCGGCGCTGGGGGCGACAGCTGGGCAGACTTCGCTCAGCGCCTCTAGCACGGTCGCGACTCGTTCAGCGGACACTCTTGCGCGGCCACGCAGCAGCGCGTTGCCCACTTCGTATGGGGTGAGGTCGAGTACCGAGAGAGCGATCCTCCGCGCCTTATGAGCTTCGAGCAGCGCCCGCGCAGGCTCGACTTCTTCCTCGCCCTCGGCGTGAAACCACTTCAGCGCGACGTTGGCGTCGCTAACGACGTCGATCACGCGCGTCGCGGCCATCACGCTGTCTGCGAATCACCTCGGCAGACTCAAAAGCTCCGGCCTCAGCCAGCGCCTGGCGGCCACGCTTCAGCGCGGCATCGATCCTGGCCGGATCGGGCCAGCCAAGCTCTCGGCGCGCGGCCTCCTGCAGGAACGCGCTGCGTGTGCTGCCACGTGCGCCAGCCTCACGATCGACGCGCTCGAGGAGATCATCCGAGATCGAAATCATGACCTTCGCCATAAGGTCAGTATAGCTCTTGGCAATACTCGCTGAAACCACGATCGAGACTCGTGCAACCCGGCGCGAACCCGGCTCGGTTACCGGATGATTCAGCCGCCGCGACCAGTCAAGGCGAGGTCGAGCCCGAGGCCGAGCATCTGCTCCAGGGCGCCGGCGCTTCGTCTACCAGGCGTCATAGCTAGCGCTCGTGCCTCACAGCACCGGGAGCGACAGTCTCCCACCATCCGGCTCTTCTGGCCCAGGCATGAGACGGCGGTGGCGGAGCTGCTGGGCAGGCCGGCGGTACGCTTAGCGGGGCGCGCGCATGAAACGCTTGCGCCAGGTGCCAGCGATGAAGCTCAAACCCAACGTCCGCAACGCCGCCATCATCCTGCTGCTGGCCGCGGTCGTGTACGCGTTCGGCACCACCGGTGACTTCGCGCTCAGCACGCTCGTGACCGCGATCGTGCTGGCGTTCTTCGGAGCGATCGCCTGGATCGCGGCCCAGCTCTACCGCGAGCACCGGACGGAGCTGTACTCCCTCGGCGAGCGCCGCCGCGCGGTGGCCTACGCTGCGGTCGGGCTGGCGGCGCTGGCACTGACGGCTGCCGGCCGGTTCACAGCCAGTGGCCTCGGGACCGTGATCTGGATCGTGCTGCTGGGTGCGTGCATCTACGCTCTCTACTCGATCTGGCGCTCCAGCCGGGAGTACTAGCCCTCCGTCGCCAGCGGTGGCTGTCGTAGGCAGCTACTCCCATTGGCTTGTCTCTGGTCCGAGTTCCAGGCGTGTGAGTCCTTCGATGGCGATGTTGTAGTCGAGCTGGTCGCCGGCTGATAGTGGCCGGCAGGTGTCGGGCCCGAACTGCCCGTCGCGTGGCTGCTGGTCGGATGGCTGCTGGTCGGATGGCAGCTCGTCCCAGGCTGCTGTGGCTGCGGTGGCTGCGGTGGCTGCCAGGGTGCTGGTTGCGGGCAGCGGGGGTGCTGTGCAGGTTTGCGGGATCGGGCGGCCGTCGGGGGTGTAGAACTGTGGTTCGCGGCCGCCCTGGGCTTTGATGTGGTAGCCGGCTTCGTGGACTAGCCGGTGGTGGTGGGAGCAGAGTTGCAGGAGGTTGTCGATCTCGGTCGGTCCGCCGTGCGCCCAGTGTTTGATGTGGTGTGCGTGCAGGTGATGGCTGTGGGTGGGGCCGGGGAACCGGCAGCCGTGATCACGGCTTTGTAGCGCGCGGCGCAACGCCGGCGGGATCACCCGGGTTCTGCGGCCCACAGACAGCGGTTTGCCGTCGTGCTCGATGATCGTGACCAGCGCGGCGTCACAGCCCAGGCGGCGCATCGTCTCCGGTGCCAGCGCCGGGCCGCCAGCCAGCTCGCAGCGGTCCTTGATCGCGCCGGCCGGGAGTGTTTGTGCGTCGACATGGACCACGACCTCGGCTGCCGGCTGGCCGCCGGCCGCGAGTACCGTGAGCGCCTGTGCGCGGGCCGCGGCGCCACCGAGCTGCCGCACTGCGGCCGGCAGCTGCTGCGCTGCCTGGTGCAGCGCCGCCATCAGCACGGCACCGTCCTCTGCTGTCAGCCGGCCGTGGAAGACGAGCATGCCGTCCTGATCCCAGTACAGGTCAAGCGCCTGGCGTTCGCTGAGCGCTATAGCGTGTTCGGATGAGGCCCGCAACACCCGCCGGTACTGGCCGCAGAGCCGCTCAAGCTGCGCGCCGGTCGCGTGGCGGGCGAGCTCCACCAGCTGCGCCTCGGTGCTGGCACTCGCAACCCGCGTCAGCGCCCGCACCTTGCTGTATGACAGCGCGCCGGAAGCGAACGCGGCCCGTACCAGTGCCAGCCCGCCCAGCACACGCGCGACCCGCGTGTGCTCACGCGCCGCGCTGATAGCGATCCCGCAGCGCCACGACAGCCACTCCGCGCACGAGTTCACGCCCCACTCCGCCCAGCCCTCACGCGCGTCGAACTCCGCGACCAGACAAAGCCAGCGGCACGTCTGCGAAGCCAAGCGCGCCGCCAGCGTGCAGATCTCGTGCTCGAGCACCTCAAGCGACTTCTGGACGCCCGCACGCTGCTCGCAATCCCTCGCGGCAGCTTGTGGAACGACAGTGCTTAGCGAACACATGTTCGTATCATGGCATGCCGTCCGGACGAAACCGCTCCCTGGCGCCCGGTTGCCGCCTGCCCGGGCAGATCCGCGCAGAGGAGAGCCGCCAGAAAGTTGATAGCTCAAATACCCCTCCGCGGAGGGGTCACAGCACGGTGACCTGGCTTGCGGCTCCCGCGCGGGGGTGGCCGATGGGCCGGTGGTTGCTGCGTGGGTGGCTGTTGGGCGGTGGTCGCGGCGGGCTGGCACTGCAACGGAGTTTTCCGCTTGTGTCAGCGGCCGACTGGATGGTCGACGCCCGGAGCGAGCGGCGCGCGTGAGCGGAGGATCGCCCCGGCCTCACGGCGGCTGTCGTCGGCGGCTCTCAGCCGATCGCCAGCGAGCCCGCGCTGCCCATCTGCGTGCGCTGCATCAGCTCGCGGTGGACCGAGCGCTTAAGGCCCGTGCGCCGGCGCCAGCGCCCGTCGGCTTCCAGCACCCAGGCGGTGCAGTCGTCAGCCAGGCAGCGGTCAATCGTGTCGTTGCACTCAGCCTGCAGATCGGGGCGTTCGATTGGGACCAGCAGCTCCACACGGGCATCGAGGTTGCGAGGCATCAGGTCGGCCGAGCCGACGTACATGACGCGTTCATCGCCGATCTCGAACGAGTAGATGCGCGAGTGCTCGAGGAAGCGCCCGACAACCGAGACGACATTGATCGTCTCGCTGACACCGGGCACGCCCGGCGTCAGACAGCAGATCCCGCGCACGTTGAGATCGATCGGGACGCCTGCCTGCGAGGCGCGGTAGAGCGCCACGATGCAGCGCTGGTCGGCCAGCGAGTTCATCTTCATCCGGATCCGCGCGTGCCTGCCCGCGCGCGCCGCCGCGGCGGTGCGGTCGATCAGCTCGATCAGCGGCTCGCGCATCGCGTCGGGGGCGACCAGTACCCGCTGCTGCCGGCCCGGGTGGGCGTAGCCGGTCAGCGCGTTGAACAGGCTGGCGACCTCCTGGCCGATCTCACGATTCGTCGTGAACAGGCCGTAGTCCTCGTACAGCCGGGCGTTCTTGGCGTGGAAGTTGCCGGTGCCGATCATCGTGTAGTGGCGGACCTCGTCGTGCTCGCGGCGGACCACCAGAATCGTCTTGGCGTGGGTCTTCAGCCCGGGGATGCCGTGCACCACGTGCGCGCCGGCCTCCTCGAGCTCCCGTGACCAGCGGATGTTCTGGCGCTCGTCGAAGCGCGCCTTGAGCTCGACCATGCAGACCGCCTGCTTGCCGTTCTCGGCGGCCGTGATCAGCGCGGGCACCAGCGCGGAGTCGTCCGAGGTGCGGTACACGGTCATCTTGATCGCGAGCACGTTCGGGTCGGCCGCGGCCTGCTCGACGAGTCGCTCGATGCTGGTGGTGAACGACTGGTAGGGATAGTGGACCAGGAAGTCGCCCTCGCGCATCTGCGCGAAGATGTCTGGCTGCTCGCCGGTGTCATCGGGCCGCGGACGCAGCGCCGGGTGGGTCAACGGCGTCCAGGGGCGCTGGCGCAGCTCGGGGTGGCCCTCGACCGCGGCGATCTGCCAGAGGTCTGAGAGGTCGAGCATCCCCGGCTCGTCGTAGACCTGGTTCTGTTCGAGGTCGAGCCACTCGACCAGACGCGTGCGCATGCCCGGTTCGATGTCAGCTGACACCTCGAGCCTGACGACCTCGCCGAAGCGCCGCCGCCGCAGCTCGTCCTCGACCGCTGCGAGCAGGTCGTCGGCCTCGTCTGAGATTTCGAAGTCCGCGTCGCGCGTGACCCGGAAGAGGCCGTGGGAAACCACCTCCATTCCGGGGAAGAGCGTGTCGAGGTGTTCGGCGATCACCGCCTCGAGCGGCACGAAGGTCGCCTTGGCGACCTCGACGAAGCGTGGCAGGACCTCCCTGGGAACCTTCACGCGCGCGTAGAGCTCGGTCTCGAGCGCGGGGTCGTGGAGATGCACGAGCAGACTGAGCGAGAGGTTGGAGATGTACGGGAACGGCCGGCCGGGCCCGATCGCCAGGGGCGTCAGCACCGGGAAGATGTGCTGGCGGAAGTGGCGAGCGAGCTCGCCGGGCGCGGCGGGCGCCTCCGCGTAAGAGACGATGCGGATACCGGCTGCGGCGAGCGCGGGCGCGATCCCCTCGCTGAAGGCAGTCGCATGACGGCGATCCTGTGCCCTCACCTTGACCGCAATCGCCTCCATCAGCTGCGAGGGGGTCAGGCCGTCCAGGTAGCGCCGGTCGATACGTGAGGCGATCTGCTCGTGCACGCCGGCCACGCGCACCATGAAGAACTCGTCCAGGTTGGAGGTGTAGATCGCGAGGAACTTCAGGCGCTCGATCAAGGGCTGGCCGGCGTCCTCGGCCAGCTCTAGCACGCGGTCGTTGAAGTCCAGCCACGAGAGCTCACGGTTGATGTACAGCGACGGGTCGCGCAGCCCGTCCGCATCGTCATCCTCGCCGCGGGCGGGCCGGGTGAGCAGCGGCTCGCTCAACGCCTGGCTCTCCGCTGACTGTCCTCGGCATCTGCGGCCGGACCCGTGCCGGCTGCAACTGCGGCCAGCTCGCGCGGCGTCAGCAGCAGCGCCAGCTCACCCCGGTCGACGGCGGCGATCCCACCCTTTCGCAGCCGCACACGGGCGCCGGTGAGGGCCTGCACGGCGGCGGAGATCGCCGGGTTGTGGCCGACCAGGATCACATCGTGCAGGCCGGCGGCGAGTTGCTCGGGGTCATAGGCGCAGGCTGCCAGGGCCGCGTCGAGCCTGACCTCCACCCCGAGTGGCGCGCACGCAGTCC
>JAJYHG010000060.1 GCA_021784895.1 Actinomycetes bacterium | reverse complement strand
GGCCTGCGTGACCGTGGTTCGCGGCCCCTTCGACGCGCCCAGTGATCCGCACCTGCAGGCACGGGAGACGTTCATCGATCTGGGCGGCGTGCGCCAGCCGGCACCGGCGCCGCGACTGAGCCGCACCCCGGCGGTGGCCCGCCCCGCGCAGGCTGATGCCCGCGCCGCGCTCGCCCGATGGGGCGTGGAATGAGCGCGAGCGGTGGGGCAAATACATGCCGTGGCATGTATTTGCCCCACCGCTCCCGGCGTGACGGGCTAGGCCTCGGCGGCCAGCACGGCGGCCGCCACCCGTGCCCGCGCGAGGCTGCGCCGCGCCTGAGCGAAGGTCACAAGCTTGCCGCTGCGCTCGTCCCAGAGCTTGAAGCGCACCGCACGCATCCCGTCTGCGATCGTGAGCGTTGGCACGGTTGCGAACGCCGGGTGTGAGGCGTGTGCGCGCGCTAGGTGGTAGTTGGGGATCTTCGCGTTCAGGTGGTGGACGTGGTGCAGGCCGATGCTGGCGGTGAAGAACTGCAGCACCTTCGGCAGCCGCAGGTAGGTGCTGCCGCGCAGCGCCGCATCGGCGTAGTCCCAGTCCTGGCCGCTCGCCCAGTAGGCGTCCTCGAACTGGTGCTGCACGTAGAAGAGCCAGATGCCTGCCGATCCTGCGAGCAGCGCGCTCGGCGCCCAGATCTCGACCAGGGTCAGCCAGCCGAGCAGCAGGCCGAGCAGCGTGCAGAC
Organism: Actinomycetes bacterium; assembly: GCA_021784895.1. Taxonomy (GTDB): domain Bacteria; phylum Actinomycetota; class Thermoleophilia; order Solirubrobacterales; family Solirubrobacteraceae; genus Palsa-465. Next base: position 10,710 of record JAJYHG010000060.1, on the reverse strand, counting down.
GCCAGCCAGCACGGCGTCGGTGATCAGCACGCTGCGGCGCAGGCGGGGCCGCGCACCAGGGCCGATGCCGGCCACGCGCGGGCCGACCACCATCGCGAAGATTGGTCCGAGCCCGAACATCACGAGTGGATTGCGGAACAGCCGGTAGGCGAGCCGCGATCGCCAGGGCTTGGCGTGGTACTCGGCCACGGTCAGCGTGTAGACATCGCCGACGCCGCGGCGGTCGAGGTCGCCGGAGGTGGCGTGGTGCACCGCGTGCTCGTGGCGCCACTGCGCGAACGGGGTCAACACGAACAGCCCCAGCAGCGCACCGACCCGGGCGTTGGCCTTACGCGACGGCAGCAGGGAGCCGTGCGTGCAGTCGTGGAACACGACGAACGTTCGCACCAGAAAGCCGGCCGCGGGGAACACGAGCAGCACTGTCAGCGCCAGCGAGTCCCCGAGCGTCAGGTAGCTCGCCACGGTCAGCGCCAGGTAGGGCAGCAGTGAAGTGGCGACCTGTGTCATGCCTCGCCAGGTCTGTGCTTGCTCGTACGGTGCAAGTACGTCCTTGTAGGACGCTGCACGCCGTGATGCCATGGTTTGAACCTCCGGTCGTTGTGCAGACGGCCCGCGGCGTGCTCGGTGAGGAGCGGGCCGCGGCTGCACGCCGGCACGGCTGGTCTCGGGCAGACGCCAGAGTTGGCGCGAGACTACCAGCAAAAGCAGCGCGAGAGGCGCTCTTAGCTCAATTTTACGCGCTCGCAAGGGAGGGGCGGTCCAGCGGGACCGCCCCTGGATCACAGTCGCGGAGTCTCGGAGCGCGGCGGGGGCTTAATCCGGCCCTTGTTCGGGGTCCGGTGAAGCAGCTTGAGCACCGGGTCGTGACGCTGGTCGACGACGCGCTCCTTCATCGGGATGATCGCGTTGTCGGTGATGTGGATCCCCTCGGGGCAGACCTCGGTGCAGCACTTGGTGATGTTGCACAGGCCGATGCCGCCCTCGTCGGCGATCTGGTCCAGCCGGTCGACGCCGTCGAGCGGGTGCATGTCGAGGCTTGCCATACGCATCATGAAGCGTGGCCCGTAGTAGCGGTCGTGCAGGCGGTGGTCGCGCAGCACGTGACAGACGTCCTGGCACATGAAGCACTCGATGCACTTGCGAAACTCGCTCATGCGGTCGGTGTCAGTCTGGTCGATCAGGAACTCGCCCTTGGCGTTGACCTCGACGCCGGGTTTCAGGTTCTCGCGCGGGGTGAACGGCGTGATCTGCTTGTTGACGCGGTAGTTCCAGGAGACGTCGGTGACCAGGTCGCGGATCAGCGGAAAGGCGCGCATCGGCTCGACCGTTATCGGCTGATCAGCCGGCAGGTGATCCAGACGGGTCTTGCACATCAGCCGCGGACGCCCGTTGACCTCGGCGCTGCAGGAGCCGCACTTGGCCGCCTTGCAGTTCCAGCGGACCGCCAGGTCCGGGGCCTGTGAGCGCTGGATCTCCAGCACCGCGTCCAGTACAACCATGCCCGGCTCGGTCTCGAGCTCGTACTCCACCAGCTCACCGCTGGTCAGATCGCCACGCCAGATCTGGAGCTTCCTTGGGCCGGGCGCGTGCGCCAGGTCGATCGTCTCGCTCATGATGCCTTCTCAGCCTCCTTACGGGCTTCGACCAGCTCCTCCAGCTCGTCGCGCTTTACGACCGGTGTGGGCGTCAGCGACATGTCGTGCGCGCCCGTGCCCTCGACGATGATGTTGTGCTCGCCCCAGTAGTCGCTGTAGCCGGTGTGGTCCAGGCGGCTGTGGGCGCCGCGACTCTCCTCACGCAGGAGCGCTGCGCGGGCGATCATGTGCGAGACGGTGAGCATGTTGCGGACCTCGCGGCAGAGCTGGAGCCCCGGGTTGTAGTCCAGGCGGTCAGAAGGGGCGCGGAGGTTGGCGACGCGGGCGTCGAGCTCCTCGAGCTTGCCGATCGCCTCGGTCAGTCCCTCCTCGTCGCGGAAGATCCCGACGCCATCGCCCATGATCTTCTGCAGCTCACGGTGCATGTGGAACGGGTTCTCGGTGCCGGAGCCGTGCAGGAAGCCCTCGATCTCTGCCCTCGCGTCGGCGACCGCCTCGGCCGGCAGCGACACCGCCCCCGAGGCGTTGGCTGTGGCGGCCGCGCCCTCGCCGGCGCGCCGGCCGAACACGAGTATGTCGCCGAGCGAGTTGCCGCCCAGGCGGTTGGCGCCGTTCATGCCGCCGCTTGCCTCGCCGGTTGCGAACAGGCCGGGCACGCGCGTCGCGCCGGTGTCGGGATCCACCTTGACGCCACCCATGAAGTAGTGGCAGGTCGGGCCGACCTGCATCGGCTCCTTGGTGATGTCGACGCCCGCGAGCTCCAGGAACTGGTCGTACATGCTCGGTAGCTTGCGCTTGACGTAGTCGGGGTCGAGGTGAGAGACGTCGAGGTAGGCGCCACCGTGCGGCGTGCCGCGCCCCTCCTTGACCTCGGTGTAGATCGAGCGCGCCACCACGTCACGGGTCGAGAGCTCCATCCGCTTGGGGTCGTAGCGCTCCATGAAGCGCTCGCCGTCCTTATTGCGCAGGATGCCGCCCTCGCCGCGCACGGCCTCGGTGACCAACAGGCCGGCGACGCCCGGCGGGTAGACCATGCCGGTCGGGTGGAACTGGACGAACTCCATGTCCACGAGCTGCGCGCCGGCCTCGAAGGCAAGCGCGTAGCCGTCGCCGGTGCAGTCCTGGGAGTTTGAGGTGATCTTGTAGATGCGGCCGCTGCCGCCGGTTGCGAGCACCAGCGCCTTGGCGGCGAAGGCGATCAGCTCGCCGGTCTGGCGGCGGTAGCCGAAGCACCCAACCACGCGCTCCCCATCCTTGATCAGGCGCGTGATCGTGGTCTCCATGAAGACCTCGACGTCCGAGTGCACGGTCTTGTCGTGGAGGGTGCGGATCATCTCGAGGCCGGTGCGGTCGCCGATGTGCACCAGCCGCTTGTAGGTGTGCCCGCCGAAGGCACGCTGCGACATCGTGCGCTGCGGCGTGCGGTCAAAGACCGCGCCCCAGTGCTCGAGTTCGCGCGCGCGGTCGGGCGCCTCCTTCGCGTGCAGCTCGGCCATGCGCCAGTTGTTGAGGTACTTGCCGCCGAACATGGTGTCCTGGAAGTGCGTGGCCCAGTTGTCCTCGGGCGCGACGTTGCCAAGCGAGGCGGCCAGGCCGCCCTCGGCCATCACCGTGTGCGCTTTGCCCAGCAGCGACTTGCACACCAGGCCGGTGCGGGCGCCCGCCTCCGCGGCGGCGATCGCCGCGCGCAGGCCCGACCCGCCGGAGCCCAGCACCAGCACGTCGTAATCGTGATGCTCGATGCCGCCGTCGCTCATCAGAAGACGTGGTGGGGGTCGCTGAAGACGCCCGCCGAAACCAGCCAGATGTAGACGTCTGTGAACCAGACGGTGAACATGCTGATCCAGGCCCACTGCATGTGGCTTCGATTGAGGATCGAGACCTTCTGCCAGGCGCTGTGCCGTTTCTGGGCCGCCGTGGAACAGGAGAAGCAGTTGAGCTTGCCGCCGATGATGTGGCGCCACGAGTTACAGCCGAAGGTGAAGGCCGACAGGCAGATCACGTTCACGAACATGATCAGGTTTCCGATCCCGATCCCAAAGCTGCCGTGGTAGAAGAGCCCGCGGATAGCGTCGTACCAGAGAAACCCGATGACGATCGCGGCGAAGTAGAAGAAGATGCGGTGGAGGTTGTTCAGCACCAGCGGGAACTTCGTCTCGCCGGTGTACTTGCGTCGGGCGGCACCCGCGACCGCACAGGAAGGGGGCGCGAGGAAAAAGGACCGGTAGTAGCTCTTGCGGTAGTAGTAACAGCTGCTGCGCAGCCCAAGCGGCGACCAGAGCACCAGGAAGGCCCACGGCAGGCTGGTGTGGAACGAGAGGATGCCGGGCAGATCGGGCGAGAAGAAGGGTGACTCCAAGTGTGCGCCGCCGGCCGTGATCGCGTAATCCTTGTTGATGATCACCCGTATCACTGCGTAGATGCCAAACAGCGTCAGCGCGACGACGATCATGACCGGCTGGATCCACCAGCGGTCGCGGCGCATGGTGCTACCGAGGGGGCGCGGGGGGTCTGCGACGGTGGTCATCGGCATCTGCGACGAGTTGGGCGCATTGCCTATGGATTATCGCCTATTTGGGCCGGAGCCTGCGGTGTGCCCTCCGGACCCGGATTGCCGGAGACCGCTGCGGTCGGCCGGGGCTCCGCTTGACCGCCTTCGGCCCGTCAGCTCGTCGCCTGTGCCCGGAGGCGCTCGCGCAGCTCGCCCCGGCGGATCTTGCCGCTCACGGTCTTGGGCAGCGTCTCGGTGAAGTGGATCTCCCGTGGGTACTTGTACGGCGCGGTCTGCTGTTTGACGAACGCTTGCAGCTCGGAGGCGAGCTCGGGTGAGGGCTCGTGTCCGGCGGCGAGCACGCAGAACGCCACCACCACCTGTGTCCTCTGCGGGTCGTCGCGCCCCACCACAGCGGCCTCGGCTACGGCGGGGTGCGCGACCAGTGCGCTCTCCACCTCGAACGGCCCGATCCGGTAGGCGCTCGAGGTGATCACATCGTCACGGCGGCCCTCGAACCAGAGGTAACCGTCGCTGTCCCTGGCGGCCTTGTCGCCCGTAAAATAGTGCGGTCCCCGCATGACCGCGGCGGTCGCCTCGGGATCTCCGTCATAACCCAAAAACAGGCCGGTCTGGTGCCGGCCACCGTGCACCACGACGACGTTGCCGACCTCTCCGCTCGGGGTTTCGTGGCCGTTGTCATCCACGATCGCGACCTCCCATCCCGGGACCGGCTTGCCCATCGATCCGGGCCGGACCTCAAGCGTCCTGTAGTTGGCCACCAGGCAGGTTGTCTCCGTCTGCCCGTAGCCGTCGTAGATCGTCAGGCCGGTCGCCTGGCGCCATACGCGAATGACCTCGGGGTTCAGCGGCTCGCCAGCGCTCGTGCAGTGCCGCAGCGCACTCCAGTCGTAGCGCGAGAGGTCTGCCTGAACGAGCGTCCTGTAGAGGGTTGGCGGGGCGCAGAACGACGTCACGCCGTGGCGCTCGAGGATGCCGAGAACCAGCTCCGCGGTGGGTCTGCCCAACGCCACCTGCATGGTGCACGCTCGCTCGTGAAACTGGCCGAAGAGCCCGCCCCATGCGGCCTTTGCCCAGCCCGTGTCGGTCACGGTCCAGTGCAGGTCCCCAGGACGCAGGTCTTGCCAGAAGCGGGCAGTGGCGACGTGCCCAAGCGCGTAGTCCTGCCGGTGGACCACCAGTTTCGGGAGCGCCACCGTGCCGCTTGTGAAGTACACGAGCAGCGGGTCATCGCGGCTCGTCGGGTCGGATGGGGTGCCGTCGCCGTCGCCGGCCGCCTCGCAGGCGCCATCGAAGCTGGTCCAGCCCTGCGCCGGTGCTTCTACGCAGAAACGTGCCTGCAGGTCAGCCCCGGCCGCGTCGACCTTGATCGAGCCATCACGGTCGGTGATCGCCGCGCGGGCGCGCCCGCGCGTCAGCCGGTCGGCTACGTCGTGTGCGGTCAGGAGGTTGGGTGCCGGCATGGGCACCGCGCCGATTCGCATCGCCCCGAGCATCGCCCCGTACCAAGCGGGAATGCGCGGCAGCATCACGAACACGCGATCGCCCTTCCCTATGCCTGCGTCCAGCAGTGCCCGCCCGGCTCTCCTGCTGTAGGCGGCCAGCTCGGCTGCCGTCAGCAGGCTGGTGGCTGCGCCCGCACCGTCCACCGAGAGCACCGCGGCGGCGTCGGGATCATCGCTGGCCCAGGTGTCGACGATCGCCAGTACCGGGTTGTACCGGTCTGGAGCTGAAACGGTGAAGTCTCTGTGCTCGGTGTTGTAGTCGCCCAGTCGCGGGGCGGCGTCGCGGGTGGGGCGGTTCAGTCTCAGCGCTTGCATGTGGCGACCCTATACCTTCAGCAGGCGTCTTGAAACCCATCATTTGGGGGGTGTTTGACCATGGGTGGGGCGGTACCGGGCGTCTCAGCGGTTGTGATCTGGCGGCCCGGCCGTTAGGCTAAGCCGACTCTAAGCGGAGGTTCTGAATGGACAGGCGCACGGTCGTGATCTACGTACTGCTGATGGTGGCGGTTGTAGTCGGGGTGGATGTCCTCTTCTTCAGGCACCGCTTTGCCGAGCGCCTGATGGCGAACGTAGGCATCGTGCTGTTGTTCGCGGCGTTTTACCTGCGGTTCGTGCGACGCGCCGGCTGACCTCTGCCTGGGCGTCGCCCCATTCGTCAGGGCTGCGCTTGTGGGGCGCCGGTAACCGGCTCGACCGCCACATCCACGCCGATGCCATCCCGGACGCTCTGCGTGACCACGCAGAAGTCCTCGAACAGCTCGAGGCAGCGGCGCATCCGCGGCACGTCGGCTTCATCGACGGACGGCTCGATCACGACACCAACCTCGCCGATTCGCAGACGTCCTGCAGCGTTGCGCTGCAGCGATACGGAGACGCTCGTATGCATGCCGTGCACGTCGATATGGGCGCGGCGCAGGCAGTAGAGCGCGCTTGCGCTCAGACAGTTGCCAACGGCGGCCGCGAGCAGGCGCGAGGCGTTTGGACCTGCGCCTGCGCCGAGTGGCTCTGGCTCGTCAACAACCAGCGCCGCTACGCCAGCCTGGCCGAAGTCGACCAGGAAGCGGTAGTCATCATCGAGGTCCATCGTCAGCGAAAACTTCTCATGGTCAGACATCGGCTGTGCTCTCCCTGTGCTCGTGGGACGGTGATGCTTGTTGCCAGCATGACCGCTCGGCTGGCGGACCGGCTTTGCGCGCGTGTCGTTCAACCCCGCAGCTCCGGGTCGCACAAGAACGCAAGCCGCGACCGCATGGCTCCGCTGCGCTGGTCTGAACGAGCGCGGCAGGCTGGCAGGACCGCGACAAGGATTGGTTACCGAATCCCTGATGGGCACGGGTGGTTTCGAACCACCGACCTCTCGCGTGTGAAGCGAGCGCTCTCCCACTGAGCTACGCGCCCTTATACCTGCAGATGTACCGTCAAATTGCCTCGCTCAGCCCACCTGAATAGCGGCTAGCTTGCCGTTACGTGAGTCGCGCTCGGCCTCGAGAGTGACTTTAGCGGGACCGCTCAGGCGAAGCTCGCCAGCGCGCCGACAGCGCCTGCGTTGCTGCTGGTCACGCCGAGGCCACGGCCGCAGGCTTCACGCCAAGCTTGTCGAGGGCAGAAAGTGCCAGCTTCTCGGGTGAGTCCTCGGCCGATGACCGGGGACCGAAAGCGGCGCTTGCGATCACCTCGCCACCCCGGTGCTCGATCTCGCTCTGCAGCCCGGCGAGGGCGCCTTTCGGTGCCACGCCGTAGGTGCAGAAGATTGCGAAATGCTTGCCACCGAGCGGGGGCAGGCCAGCCAGCCAATGCCTCGTTGCCTTGGCGCTCTGCACGGCCGCCACCACCAGGCCCTCCACCCAGGTGCCGACCACGACGAGGTCGGCCGCCGCGAGTTCGGTGACGCCGATCGAGGACAGCGGCAGCACCTTGACCTGAGCCGAGTTCGCCTCGAATGACGCGGCGGCGGCGCGTGCAGCCCGCTCCGTGTGGCCTGAGCGGCTCTCGTATCCGACGACGACGCGCAACGGACGCGCCGCTGCCAGCCTGCCGTCCCGCTTCGGCTGCTCGTCGAGGATCGCCTGCGCAGCCTTGCGGCCCTGGGCCATCGCCTCTACTACGGTTGACGGACCGACGAGCGCGTCGCCTGCGACCCAAAGGCGCTCGCCCACTGCGAGCGAGGCTCGTACTCTGGCGGCTTCTCGCCCCAGGGAGAGCTGGCCGATCGGTTGGTGTCTGGCAAAGGCCGGGGCTCCACCCGCGATCAGGCCGCTGGCCTGCCAGGTGCGATCAGCCATTCCAGTCGCGCGCCGCGCCACCGGGACACCGGGAAGGATCGATGCGTAGCCTGCGTCCAAGCGGTATCCCATAGCCATCACCACCAGGTCGACTGGCTCGGAGGCAGTTGCGCGTGCGGTGATTTCGGGGAGCCGGTTCGCGGCTTCCTGACGGGTGCTGTCGAGCACCGCCGTCACCACGTGGCCGTCCTTCCCGTCGAGACGGCCGAGGGTCGTTGAGAAGCGGATATCGACTCCTTCGCGCGCCGCCTCTTCGAGCTCGTCTGGCCGCACCGGAGCGAAACGGCGGTCCATCCAATCCACGCAGATCGCGTTTGCCCCGAGCCTTCGCGCCAGTCGTGCCACGTCCATGGCGGTGTTGCCCGCTCCAAGGACTAGAACCGTCGGGGCATGCCCGTTCGCCTGCGAGCCGGCCGCTCCTGCCCCGGCCCCTTCGCTTGCGCGAGTGAGCGCCGCAAGCGGCCGGTGCTCAGCCACTGCGGCCCGGGACTCCAGGAGAAAGTGCGTGGCATCCCAGACACCATCGAGGTCTTCCCCCTTGACCGGGAGGCGCATCGGCACACCGGCGCCGTGTGCGAGCACGACGGCGTCATAGCTTGCGCTGAGCCTCTCGAGCTCCCCCGGCGCCACTTCGGTGCCGCACTGCAGGTTCACGCCGGCCTCCTGGAGGGCTTCCCAGGCCCGCGAGGAGACCGAGCGGGGCAGGGTGAAGTCAGGGATTCCCCAGCGGATGAGGCCGCCTGGCTGATCGTCCTTCTCGAAGACCGTGACGGACGTTCCCGCCTGCGCCAGCTCCCACGATGCCGCGATGCCCGCCGGGCCGGCTCCGACTACGGCCACCTCGAGCCCGCGGCCCCGCTCGGAGACGATCTGGACGCCCGGCACAGGCGCGTTGTCGGTGATGAACCGCTCGATCGCGCCGATCGCCACCGCCTCGCCACCGGCGAGCGACCAGGTGCACGCGCCTTCGCACTGGACGGCCTGATCACAGACCCTCGAGCAGACATCGGGTAGGAAGGACGTGCGCCTCAGCACGCGGTGGGCCTCGTCGAGGTCACCGTCGCGCACCGCCGCGATGAACCCCGGAATGTCGTTGTGCACCGGGCACCCCCGGACGCACGTCGGGTCGGGGCAGCTGAGGCAGCGGCTCGCTTCGGCGACTGCGTCGGCCCAGGAGGAGAAGCCGAGGCGGGTTTCTTCGAGGTTGCCTTCCAGCTGCTGCAGGTGGTGCGCTGGGCGGCTCACCCGCTCAGCCACGACCATGGGTCCATCGATGTAGATCGCCGCGAACGGGCAGGTTCGCACGCATTGACGGCAGCCGATGCACTTGGTGTCGTCAGCGATGGCAGTCCAGGTCGAGGCGTCCATTGAGAGCGCCTCGGTCGGGCACCTCACTACGCACTCCTGGCAGCCGGCGCAGCGGTCTACGAGCACGGTGACCGTCGCATGGGACGCGAGGGCTGCGTCCGTGGGAGCGACGTCAAGGGTGGTGAGTGTCATTGTTCTGTCCTCTCGTGTCCGCTAGGAGGCCGCGTGCATGAGCACGTACATGTAGCCCGCTGCAACTCCGCAAACCAGGGCGAGCCCGACGGCTGCGACGCGAACCGCCGTCGGCCGGCTTGACACGGGCACCAGCTCACGGTTTGCGATCCGCCAGCTGGTCCACATCGCCGCCACGGTTGCGACCGCAATGACACCGACCTGGACATCGACGATGGCCGGGTTCGAGAGCAGCCTGGTGGAGTAGAGCGGGGTGCTCGTGGATGCTGCACCGACCAGGTGGCCGACCGAGGGCACGACCCTCGTCGCGTGCTTGAAGAACTTCGGCAGCTGGCGGGCAAAGTAGTCAGCCCCGACGACGGGGATGATGCCGTACATGAGCGGCAGGAAGAAGGCGCGGAACTTGCTCGCGCGCTCCATGAACCCCTGGCCACGGCCGGTGAACTCGAGCCCGGGGCGGGCGAAGAGCTGTGCGACACCCCAGGCCACAGCGGCCATGATGATCGCGACGATGGCGATGATCCCGAGGTAGTCGACGGGGTTCGGGTAGCTGGGGAAGCCCATGCCGTGGTTGAGCCAGTTGTCCAGGGTTGTGTACGGGCTCAAGGAGTTGAACTGCTGGAAGACGACCAGGCCCCACAGGATCGCGATGCTCCAGGCGACGTCGGCACGCCGCCGCGTAGGTGCGACGACCGAGGTCAGAGGCTTCTGTAGGTAGAGCCCGATGTTGTCGGAGGGGCAGGCCTTGTAGCACTCGGTGCACAGGCCGCAGGCGAGGTTGGAGTCGGCGCTGCCCGGCCACGTGTACCAGGGGCAGCCAAAGCCGTCCTCGCCGCCGCGCATGCAGTCCTTCGTCTTGCAGGTGAGGCAGACGTCGCGGTCGCGGGTGCGGAACCCGGCGACCGAGCCCATCGCCCCGACCGTGCCGATCAGGGCTGAAAGCGGGCAGACGTAGCGGCAGAAGGTCCGGCGCTCGAACACGAGGAAGAACGTCAGTGCGCTCGTGACGATGCCGAGCACCATCAGGCCAGTCGCCTCGGGGTTGCCCGGCACCGCGACGTTGAAGAACTCCTCGATCCAGGTGAGAAGCAGGAACGTCGCGACGGAGAGGAGGAAGCCGTAGCGCGCGATCGGCTCGGGCAGTTTGCGGCCGAGGCCGAGGCTGCGCTGGGTCCGTTGCCACAGGGTGTGGCGCTGGATCCACTCCCCGAAGCCACCGAAGGGGCACATCACGCACCAAGCTCGCCCGACGACGACCATCATCACGAAGACCAGGCAGAACCAGACGTACCAGGTGATCGCGGCGCCGAAGTTGA
>JAJYHG010000121.1 GCA_021784895.1 Actinomycetes bacterium | reverse complement strand
TAAAGCGGGCCCTGGCGGACGCAAACGTGGCGGCGAGTGTGGAGCCGGGGGCGGCGTCGCCATATCTGCAGCGGGCGCTGGTGTTCGAGCAGGCCGGTGACACCAACGCCGCCGCCCGCGAGATCATGGCGGCGATCGCCCGCGAGCCGGTCAACTATGTGCTCTGGCTGACGGCCGAGCGGATTCAGACCGAGCTTGACCATCCGCGCCAGGCGCTCGCCGACTACCGCCGCGCCCGGACGCTCTACCCGACCTCCACGGTGTTTGGCGGTTGAGAGTTCTCAGGCTGCGCAGCTATGCTCGGCGGATGCGTGCCCGTCGCGTGGTGGTTGTGCTTGTAACAGGGCTGTGCCTCGCCGCCGTCCCGCCCGCGTTTGCCGGTAGCACCAAGGTCTACGACCCGCCCGGCAAAGCGGGGGCCAACGAGTACGCAGAGGTCGTTCCCTCCTCTGGCGGCAACGTCTCGACGCCCGCACTCGGCGGCGGCAACACGACCCCGGCGCAGATCTCGCACCTGGGAGCAGGGCGCGCCGGGGTCAAGGCGCTCGCAAAGCTCGGCAAGCAGGGGGCTGGGGCGGCCGCGTTCGCAGAGGAGACCGCGCCGGCTCCGGCCATCAGCATTCCGCGCCGCGTCGTCGGCGGCAAGCGTCGGCCGCAGCCGGTGCTGCTGAGGGCGCCCGCCGGCTCGCCTCTCAGTGGCCTGGGCCGGCTGCTCAGCGGCGCGGACGGCGGCGGGATCGGCATCGTGCTGCCGCTGCTGCTTGCAGGCGTGCTCGCCGGGGCGCTTGGCTTCATGCTCGCTCGCGCCCTGAGCGGGCGCGAGCCACACGCCTGAGCACTGCGAGCACCAGATGGGCAGCGACCGCTGCGTCCTGTGCGGCCGCGACCAGCGGCAGCATGGAGACCAGCCAGCGCGGGGCGCCGGGGTCCTCTCTGAGCCGTGCTCTGACGCTGCGGTTGCTCGCCATGATCCCAGCGGCCCCGCTGAAGCGGTCGAGGTTTGACCCCGGCCGCTGGTGGTAGACCCAGCCCGGCTGTTCGCTCCACCCCACCGGCCCGCGGAACAGAAGCGCCGCGCCGAGGCAGCGGGCGTCGCCGTTGTCGAGATCGGCGTGACCGCCGGCCGCGCGCGCAGCAGCAGTACGGATCAGGACCGGCCCGGTGATCGGATAGACGGCCCACACGGCGTTCACGAGCGCTGCGAGCCGCGGAAAGCGCACGAGCCGTCCAATCCAGGGGCGCGGCCAGCGGTGCCGCGCCCCCGTGTCTGAGTCGACGAACGCGAGCGCGAACGCGATCAGCTCGGGACGGGCTTCCAGCTCCTGCTGCAAGCGCGAGATCGCGCCCGGCAGGAGGATGTCGTCGGCGTCCGCAAACAGCACCAGCTCGGTCTCTGTGTGGGCGAGCCCCAGGTTGCGCGCCGCGCCAAGCGACACACGCCCAGGGGTCTGGATCACCCTGACGCCAGGCAGCTCCGGCAGCGGCCGCTCGGACGCGTTGTCGACCACCAGCACGGCCACCGGGACGTCCTGGCCGCGGATGCTCTCGAGCGCGGCCGTAAAGTGAGGCGCCACGTAGCTGTCCCAGACCGGGATCACGATGGTGGTGCGCAGTGGAGGCTCGTCTGTCACGACGGTGCAGTATCAAGCAGCGCGATGACAACTCAGCCACCAAACACGCGCGTGACCCGGATCATCGCCCGCCTCAACATCGGCGGCCCGGCGATTCAGGCGGTGACGCTGACATCTGAGCTGGAGCGCTTCGGCTATGCCACCCGTCTGATCCGCGGCGTCGAGGATCCCGCCGAAGGCAGCATGGACTACCTGGCCGAACGCTACGGGGTCCACCCCACGCTGATCCCGGAGCTCCGCCGTAATCCAGGCCCAGACGACCTGGTGGCGCTGGCGCGCATCGTGCGGCTGCTGCGCCACGACCGCCCGGCCGTGGTCCACACCCACGCGGCCAAGGGCGGCACGCTCGGCCGACTCGCCACGCTGATCGCGTTTCCGCGGCGCCGCCACCGCCCGGTAGTGATCCACACCTACCACGGCCATTCGCTCAGCGGCTACTTCTCCGGGCACACCGCGGCGGTCTACCGGCTGGTCGAGCGGCTGCTCGCACCCGCAACCGACGTCCTGCTCGCCGTGTCAGGCGAGGTCCGCGACGACCTGGTCAGGCTGAAGGTTGCGGGGGCCGGGAGCTTCCGGGTGATGGAGCTTGGCTTTGAGCTCGAGCCGTTCAGCGCCGACCACAACCGCGCCGCGCGCCGGCGCGCGCTGCGGCAGCGGTGGGGTGTCGGCGATGAGGAGACGGTCGTGACGCTGATCGCCCGGCTGGTGCCGATCAAGCGCGTTGACCGCTTCCTCGCCGTCGCCCGCCACGTGGCCGGGAACGATCGGGTCCGCTTCGTGATCGTGGGCGACGGGGAGCTCGCGGCGGAGCTCAAGAGCTCACCGGACGCCGTCTGGCTCGCAGACCGGCTCATCTGGACGGGCTTCATGCGCGAGATCGCAGACGTCTGCTACGCGAGTGACGTGGTGATGCTGACCTCAGACAACGAGGGCACACCGGTCAGCCTGATCGAGGCCCAGGCGGCCGCCGTGCCTGTCGTCGCGACCGACGTGGGCGGCGTGCGCTCGGTCGTGGCAGACGGTGAAGGCGGGTTCCTGGGCGCGGCCGGCAGCGACGAGCAGCTGGCGGCTGCGCTCCAGCGCCTGCTCGGTGACCCTTCGCTGCGCACCCGCATGGGGCTCGCGGGCCGCGCCCAGGTGACCACCCGCTTCACCCTCGCTCGGCTGGTCGCAGACCATGCAGCGCTCTACGAGGAGCTGCTCGCCCGCCGCCGCGCGGCGCGCCAGGCGCGGTAGCCGGCGGGGGCCCGGCGCAGCAGCCACACGGGCCGGTACAGGTATCCGGCCGCCAGCATGCGCCGGCTGTGAGCCGCCGGCGGCCACCAGTGGCGGATGAAGCCCGGGGGCGGCACGAGCTTTCGCAGGACGACCTCTAACCGCCGCAGACCGCGAGCAGACGCGACCTGCTCAAAGCCGAGCGCGACCGGGGGCGGTGTGTTGGCAAACAGCTCCGTCTTCACCGAGCGGACAACGGGGGCGCCGAGCCGCTCGGCAAGCTCGGAGCCGGCCGCCGTCAGGCGCAGGCCGGTGGTGAACGCGGCCAGCGCGTCGAGCTCTCCTGCGAGCTCCAGGGCCGCGCGCCAGTCGGGCTCTTGGACTGCCTCAAGCGCGGCGTTCAGGTTCCGCAGACCCCGGGTGTTGCGCACCCCGTGGTGGGTCGCATGCAGGGTCGCGTACAGCGCCTGGGCGGGCTCTGAGAGCTTGGTCGCCAGGCTTCCAGCGAGCGTGAACAGCTCCCTGTCTGACCACAGGCGGTCCCAGGCAGCGGCCGGATCGAGCTCGACCCCCTGCAAGCGGGCGTGCAGGTCGATCGCGACGCCGTCCCGGTCGCGCTCCCAGCCGCTCGCGTGGTCAAGCCACCACTGCGGCAACCCGCGCTGGTCAGACGCCGGCCGGTAGCCCAGCGCGGCAAGGGCTGCCGTTGCGCCCCGGAGGTCGCCGGGAGCGACGAGCACGTCCCCGTCGAGGTAGATCCTGTCTGAGTCCTCGGGGTACCAGCCGTTGAGCGTCGGGCCTTTGAGCACAATGCTGCAGATGCCGCGGTCCCCGAGCGTGCCCACGAACTCCGCCACAGCGGCATCGATCCGCAGGTTCCACATGAGCGCACGGGCGCGCGGACTCTTGGCCTGCTGGCGATCCGGTAACACGCCCGGCATTTAAGCGCCCGTGCCGTCGGGCACCGCAACACGCTCGCCGAACGTGGTCGGTTGCGTTCAAGCTCGCTCTCCGTTCGGCCGATGGGTCCAGCAGCGCTACCCTTGCCGCAGGACCGCACGGCACCCGCGCCGTGGCCTCCAGACGGTCACCAAGCCGTTCCCGCATGCCAACTGTCACCGCCAGCAATGCCGCAGAAGGCCTGATTCTCACGGTCCTGGCGACCGGTGTGATGCTGCTGTTCGCGCTGCGCCGGCTGCAGCGGTCGCGGCCAGCCATGCTGATCGGAAGCGCGATGCTCGCAGCCTTCACGCTGAGGCTGCTGGCGATCATCGGCGTCAACGCAACCGGCATCGGCGCGTCGCTGCGCGGTGGTGATGAGTTCACGTTCATAGACCTGGCCCACACGCTCGCGGTCCAGCCGATCGGCACCGTCGACCTGCCCCACGGCGTCTACCAGCTGATGACCGACATGTTCGCCATGGAGATGAAGATCGGCTTCATGAACGCCACCGCGATCCGGGTCGTGCAGGTTGGCGTCGCGATGCTGGGAACGCTGCTCATGACCGCCGCGGCCTATGACCTCGGCGGGCCCAAGGCGGCGCGCTGGACGGCCTGGCTGCTCGCGATCGAGCCCTCGAGCATCTTCTTCAACAGCGGCATCCTCAAGGAGCCGATGATGGAACTCGCGGCCGGCATCGTCGCGCTCGGCGGCGTCTGGTTCTGGAAGCGCCTTGACATCCGCGGGATCCTGATCTGCGCGCTGGGCTGCCTGATCGCGATCACAACGCGGTCGTACGCGGGCTGGTTCATGGCCTGCGGGTCGATCATCCTCATCCTGCACGCGTCGCTGCGCAGCATGCGCTACAGCTCCCGCGCGGTGCCGTTCATCTACGCGATCGTGCTCGCAGCGTTCATCGCGGGCCCAACCGCGTATGCCGCCACGGCGGGCAACAACCTGAAGATCCTGCAGGCATCGCAGGCGGCGAACGCAGCCGGTATCGGTCAAGGCGGCACGGGCGGTCCCAACGGCTCAAATCTTGCGCTTCCGCCGGTGAACTACTCCTCGCGCACCGCAATCCTCACCAGCCTGCCAACGAAGATCCGCGAGCTGCTGCTCGAGCCCTACCCGTGGCAGCTGCACGATGCAAACCAGGCGTTTGGCTCCATCGGGACGCTTTTCTTCTATGCCATGCTGCTGCTGTTCATCCGCTACGCCTGGCTCTCCCGCGGCAAGGTGTTCAGCCGCGCCGGGCCGCTGCTCTACCCGCTGTTCTTCGAGACCATTGCCTATTCGCTGACCGTCGGCAACGCCGGCACCGGTTTCCGTTACCGCTCGCACCTGATCACGCTCGGGATCGCTGCCGTGATGGTCCTGCGCCAGCATCTGCTGGAGGAGCGCGAGGCCGCCGCCGCGGCGCGCACCCGCGAGCCGATCGGCCTGCCCACCGCCGATGTCGCCCCAGTCGCCGTTTAACCTTCAGCGCTTCCACGCCGAAGATCTCCTGATGACCGCCGAGAGAGGACCCAGTTGATGCCAGAATTCACCGGACAGCGAGACCTTCAGGCCTACCTGAGAATGCTCTGGCGCTGGAAGTTCCTGATCGTTGCCCTGGTGATTGCAGCTCCGGCCCTTGCTTACTTGATGGAGCACGGCAAGCCGCGCATCTACCAGTCGCAGGTGACGCTCGCGATCAACCCGGGGGCCGCCCCCAGCGGCAACAGCGTCTTTGCGAGCGGCAACATCCAGGCGATCGCCGCAGTCGTGACCACCAGCCAGGTGGCAAACCTGGCCGGTGCGCAGCTGAAGCCAAAGGTGCCTGGCTCGGCGATCGTGGGCGAGGTGTCGGCCAGCGCAAACGCGACCACCAACTTCCTCACCATCACCGCCACCGACCAGAGCCCAACACGGGCGGCTCAGGTTGCGAATGCCTTTGCCTACGCCCTCGGGGCCGACGAGTATCAGCAGCTCGTCTCCAGCACCGCCAGCCAGATCGCGGCGATCAAGGCCCAGCTGCGCGGACTGAGCAAGACGTCGGCCGAGTACGCCCAGCTACAGCAGCAGATGGGCCAGGACAAGGCGCAGCTGCAAACGGAGTCGCACGGCCCGCAGATCATCCAGGCCGCAACGCCTAACTATGCCCCCGTGGGGCCGCATACCAAACGGGCGGTCGAGCTGGGGCTCGTCATCGGGCTGCTGCTCGCTGCCGGGGCGGTGCTCCTGCTCGAGGGTGCGGACCGCCGCCTGCACGCCCCCGACGACCTCGAGCGCCTCACCGAGCTGCCCCTGCTGGCGGCGATCGGGCCGAGCGCGTTCTCAGCCGCATTGGAAGGCGGGCCAGTTGAGGAGGAGGCCTTCCAGATGCTGCGCACGTCACTGACCTACTTCACCGCCGAACAACCGCTCGACAGCGTCCTGATCACGAGCCCCTCTGAGCAGGAGGGCAAGAGCACCGTCGCCACCGGGCTCGCGCTCGCCGCCGCGCGCGCGAACCTGGACGTGATCCTTGTTGACGCCGACCTGCGCCGGGCTGGCACAAGCCAGCGGTTCGGCCTGCGAGAGAGCCCGGGGCTCAGCTCTGTTATCGCCGAGTCACGCCCAGCCGAAACGGTCCTTACCGAGTGGCCGCTGCGCAAGGATGACCTAGGCCGGCTACGGATCCTGCCAGCAGGCCCGCCGCCCCCCAACGCGGCCGCGCTCGTGAACTCGCGCTCGATGCGCGACCTGCTCACCCACCTCGAATCGATCTCTGACCTCGTGATCATCGATTCGCCCGCCGCGCTGGCCGTCAGCGACGCCGTGCCGCTGATGTCAGCCGTAAGCGGTGTCGTGGTCGTCGCGAGGATGAACCAGTCAAGCCGCGCGACCGTGAGCCGCCTACAGAAGATCATCGTGGCTGCCCATGGCCGCCTGCTCGGCGCGGTAGCCACCGCCGTGACCTCCGGCCCCGGTTACGAGCACTACGCCCGGCATTACTACGCGGCCACCGACCAGAAGCCAAAGCGGCGCGGACGCAAGGCACACGCCGATCTCGCAGCTGGCGTCAGGCTGGCGCAGGCGCCGGGGGCGGGAGCCACGGCAGGCGGCTCAGATGTGCCTGGTGCCGATCGGGACCTGAAGGTCTGAGCACGCTCGCACCACCTGAACGTCAGCTCTCGAGCAGCCGCTGGTAGAGCTCGCCGTAACGGCGAGCGCCGACATCAACGTCAAAGAGCGCCCGTGCCACTTCGCGACAGCGCGCAGGAAGCTCAGGATCCTCGAGCAGGCTGCGGGTGGCAGCAGCAGCAGCGCTCAGCGCCTCGTCGCTTTCGCCCCTCAGCACGACACCGACCCGGTGCTCTTCGACGATCGATTCCAGATCACCCACCCCAGGGCTGACGATGACCGGCATCCCGGCCGCGAGGTATTCCGCGAAGCGCGTCGGCGCGGAAGCCTGCTTTGAGCCCGAAGCCACGCACAGGCTCAGCCCGACATCCCCTGCATGCATGGCGGCCGGCACCGCAGACGGCGGCAGCGACGCCACCGAGGCGCTGACCCCATGCAGCATCTCTCGTGCGAGCTCCGACTGACGTGTGATCACGCCCAGCTCCCAGTCCAGCTCACGCGCGAGGGCAACTGCCAGATCGAAGCGATACCAGGTCCCAATCGATCCACACCAGCTCAGCTGCGCTCGGCCCTCACGAGGCATGGTGGCAGCAAAGCGGTCGAGTTCTGTGCAGGTTGGGATCACCCAGACCGGGACCGCCCGCCCGCCGGTCCACTCCCGAATCTGCGGGACAGAGGCGTGGGTCAGCGTCACCACCGCATCAGCCACCGAGAAGAACCGCCGCTCGTAGCGCTTTGCGATGCGGTAGAGCAGCCGGAATCCGAGCTTCGTCTGTGGCCAGATGCCACCCTCGACGCGCTCATCCACCCAGAAGCCGCGTATGTCGAAGACCAGGCGACCGCCTGTGAAACGACGTGACCAGAGCGCGATGAGCGCAGGCACGTAACTGCGGACGTGCACCAGCTGCGGGCGACCGCGGGTGCGTGCGACGGCGACAACTGCTCGGACTCCTGCAAGTACATCAATCAGCGTCGACAGAACCGGTGGCCGCTTGTGGTAGGCGAGTGCGCTCCAGGCAATGCCATGCTCTCGCAGCTCTGCCGCGAGCGCCCGGCGATCGGCATCGGGCTTTTCGAACGAGAACAGCGTGATGTCGTACTCGGCTGAAAGCCGGACTAGATACTCAAGCACTTGCGAGCGTCCAAGCGGCTCGCCGAGCCCGTCGTACGAAACGTAGAAGACACGCGGCTTGGGCAGCTCGTCGCTCATGGGCCGTGCGCCCCGTCGACCTCTGTGCTAGCGCACACCATGCGATCTGGTTGTCCGGTCACCGCCACCGACTCCGGCCCAGATGCCACCGGTCAGACTCGACCTCAACCATGAGCCGGTCAGTGCTCATTCCCGCCTCGCAGGGCTGCCAGCGACTCGAACCCAGCCCTGAGCCGTCGCCGGGCGTGACCGAAGCGACGTTTTCACTTGGTTGCAGCAACCGCATCCCCAACGTAGGTGAAGTATCGAGTCCGGCCGCCGTCGCCAAAGACCACAAACTCCTTTGCATCAAGCGCCGCGAGACAGATTCGGTGGAATGCCACATCCGGCCGCTGACGCGGCCCGACGCCCGTAAAGTAGCGCAGTCCAACCGTGTCACCGCCGAAGTCCATGCGACAGGGGCTGCACAGGCGTTCCATCGCCACCTTGGTCTGGCCGTAAAAGGCGAGCGCGGCTACAACCTGGGGGTCTCCGGGGTCGGCATCTGGTCGGAACCGCCGTACACAGGACGTTGTTGCGGAGTATTGCTCGTACCGCTGCCCCCAGCTCGTTCTCACGCCTGGCTCTGCGGCCAGGTGAAAGATCAGCTCGCACTGGCTGACGAGGTCCTCCAGGCTGCCTTGTGCCAGGTCGATGGGGGCGAACTCGAATCCGTCCCAGTCAGTCAGGTGCCGCAGGTTGCCGAGCTTCTCTCGGCGGCCGTAGTTGTCGTTGAAGCAGTCGATCCCGATGACCTCGGCGTGCTCATTGAGGAGCGACGCTGCAAGATGCGAGCCGATGAACCCGGCGCAGCCTGTGACCAGGATGCGGCGGGCACGAAGACTGTCTTCACCTTCGCCCACCACCGTGGCTCTCTCGGCGAGGAGACGGGCGCCGTCAACCGTTTAGGCTGGATCCTAGGGAGGGGATGGTAGCCTGCCGCGGTACGTGGAGGACGAGACGCGGCTAACGGTGCACGGCGCCACAGCGTACCCGGCCACTGCGGCGAGTGCCCGGGTCAGGATCGTCAATCACATCCCTTTCCTGCGCAAGCTCGACATCGAGCTGGATCACATGCCAACTCTGTCAGCCGATGACTATGCGCTCCTCACCTCATCAGCAAACCTGGCACGCAAGGCGACGGTGCTCGGTCGCAGCGCGCTTCGCGCGCTCGCCATTGACGACCGCAGCGGCATGCTCCTGATTCACCGGCTGCTGCTGCTCATGCCACTGCCGGGGATAGACCCTCCGCGACGACTCGACGTCTACGACTTTGATGATGCGCTCACCGTCGGCTCAGCGGCGGCTACCAACAGGCGCTTTCAATGGACGAAGCAGGAGGGGCGCCGCGCCATCACGTGTATGCGCCGGGCGCGCTTGGTGTTCGCCGCCAACAGCATCCTTGCCTCCCAGGCGCGGCTTCATGCCTCGCGCGTAGAAGTCCTCCCCAGTTGCGTCGACCCGGTCGCACAGCCGCTTCATGCGCACGGTGTGGGTGAGACACTGACGGTCGGCTGGATCGGGTCGCACACAACGGCCGCTTATCTCAAGCCCTTGCTGCCTGTCGTCGGGCGTCTGCACGAGCGCGGTTTGCGCGTTCGGCTCACGGTGATCGGTGCCGACACGGGCGTCCGTGCCCCGTGGATCAAACATCGTCCCTGGTCGCTCGCGTCACAGCCTGCCGACTTGGCGAGCTTCGACATCGGGGTGATGCCGTTGCCCGATGATGCCTGGGCTCGCGGCAAATCAGGCTACAAGCTGCTTCAGTACTTCGCTGCCGGAGTACCAGCGATCGCCTCCCCTGTCGGGATCAACTCGGAGCTGGTAGCGGAGGGGCGCGGGATCGCCGCCACAAGCCCAGCCGAGTGGGAGCGGGCGCTCGTAGAGATGGGTGCCGATGCCGACTCCCGCCGGCAGCGTGGCGAGTCGGCCCGCCGCTATGTGGAGGAGCACTACTCCTACCAGCGCTGGGCACCAGAGCTGGCGAGCATGCTGAAGGCACTTGCCTAGCCCGCACCCCCGTTACTCACTGGGCATGCGCACGAACCAGGCTTTCAGTGTGTCTCCGACCTTCGCACGCGTGAGTGCGTCGTTCAGTAGCCGCTTGGCGGCTGGCAACAGGTAGCCCGACTCCATGGCATCACGGACGCGCTCGTCGATATCTCTGACAGCCCCGGCCCCGCCGGGATTCGCGGTCACGCGACGATGGCCGCCCGTGCGCGCAACATGCTGACGAATCGCACGCCGCAACTCCCCCGGGCTGATCCCGGTCGTCTCGAGCCTCTGTAGGCGAAACCCGAACGGCCTGAGCCAGCTCGCAAGTGTCTTGGCCGTGAAGTACACGAGATGCTCAGGGTAGGAGATAACCCGCCAATCCGAAACCAGTAGATGCCTCGTAAGCGAGTTGAAGTTTGGCGTCGTGCAGTAGAACACTCCGCCCGGCCTCACCACCTTTGAGAGCAGCCTTGCTTCGACTGCCGGGTCGACGAGATGCTCAACTACTTCAAAGGCCGTCGCAGCGTCGAAGTAGCCCGTCGGAAAGTAGTCCGATGCAGCCTCTGCGCTCACAACGTTCAGACCTTTGCTCCGGCACAGCTCGATCGAGAGCTCGCCTACTGTCGACCCGTACGGCTGCCACCCTGCCTTGGTAGCTTCTTCGAGGAAGTATCCAGCCCCGCAGCCCAAGTCAAAGACGCGGCCCGTGGCGCGGTGCTGTTCGGCCCGCTGCAGCACCTCTCTGTAGCGCATCCGTGTCAGGGTGGAGTCCGGCCAGTCGCCATAACCACGGTAGTGCGCGTCCAGTTCAGCTACGCTCGGCTTCCTACCGGAGAACGTGAGCCCACACCGCACACACCGGACTAGATGCACGGACTCGTAGCCGCGCAGCTTCGTCAGCCTCGCGCTCCCGCAGACCACACAGCTGCGATGGACGCGCGCTTCGCTTTCGTGTCGGTCGCTCACCAGTCGCGCTTGCGCAGGAAGACTTCGAGCGTCAGCAGCGCCCAGAGTGCGTGTCCGTGCCCGGCTTTTCCAGCACGGTGCTCAGCTAGGAGCCGGTCCAGGCTGTCTGGCCGGACGTGAGCTCGTACCCGTGCGCCGTCACCCAGCATGAAATGCGTGTAGGCCTCCAAGTCCTCGCGAAACCAGCGATCGAGCGGCACGCCGAATCCGCGCTTCGGACGCGTGAGGATCTCCGCCGGCAGCAGATCAGCGAGCGCCTGCTTCAGCACGCGTTTGAGCGATAGGCCGCGCACCTTCAGAGAGGGTCGGAGGCGGGCCGCGAACTCCACCAGCTCAGTGTCCAGGAAAGGTGACCGGACCTCCAGCCCGTGGGCCATGCTGGTCCGGTCCATCTTGACGAGCAGATCGTCAACCAGGTAGGTGTCGATGTTCAGCTTCAGCAGCCTGTCGAGCGTGCTCGCGCCGTGCGTGGCCTGCCACCGCCGCGCGTAATCGGCGCGCCCCCAGTCGTCGTCGGCGCT
>JAJYHG010000280.1 GCA_021784895.1 Actinomycetes bacterium | reverse complement strand
CTGCGGACCGGCTTCGCGCTTCTGGGGAGGAGGTGCTGCTATGAGGTACGTCGCACCGTGAAGGATGCGCCCGCGACATGAATCTACGTTAAATTCATGTTAGGTGTTCATGTAGAAAAACTGTGGCGGTGTTAGCCAGCTTCACATTTGGTGCCGCCGTGTCCGCCGCCGCCGTGTCGGCCGCCGCCGCGCCGCGGCGGACTCCGGTCACGCCAGCGATCGGGCAGCGCGGCAGGGATGGAGCGCTGTCACGCAGCGGGGCTCTCAGTGGCCGGCGTTGGCCGGCGTGAGCGCGCCGGCGGCAACACTCGCGAGCGGTGTCATGCCGGGCTCGGGCGCATGGCCGCGGACCTCGCCGTCATGAGCGATCAGGTCGAGGCGGGCGAGCTCACGCTCGCCCATGACCCGCGCAGGGTGGCCGGCCGGCAGCGGCGCGATCAGGGCCCGCAGGCGTGTGCCCAGCTGCATCGAGAAGTGGGGCGTCGACGCTCCCATCAGTGCCCGCACGTCCTCGAGCGTGACCTCATGGCCCGGTCGCAGGCGCTCTGGATCCTCTGCCTGACTCATCGCAAGCGAGAACTATAGGGCTCGCGACCCGGGCATGAACACCTTGCGACCGTGCTCGATCGCTTCGCGTTCTGCCAGGCGATGCTTGCGGCGCAACTCGGCTTCGCGCATGCGCCGCTCGTCTTCTGCGGTCTGCGGCACCAGCGCCGGCACTGCCGTCGGGCGGCCGTCATCGCCGAGCGCGACGAACGTCAGGTAGGCGGTGCTGGCGTGGCTGATCTCGCCGGTGCGCGGATCCTCTGCCTCCACCCGCACCCCGACCTCCATCGACGTACGCCAAGCCGCGTTGACGGTCGCCGTGAACGTCACCAGCTGGCCGATCTTGATCGGGACCCAGAAGGACATGCGGTCGATGCTGGCCGTAACCGTCCGGCGCCGCGAGTGCCTCACCGAGGCTATGCCCGCGGCCTCGTCGACCAGCTTCATGATCGTCCCACCGTGGATGTCGCTGCTCGCGTTGGCATCCGCGATCCCCATCCAGTGGGCTAGCACGCTGGTCGAGTCAGATGGCGCCCGGGGCTGCACTGAGGGCGAACCTTAGCCGCTGCCCCTCACGGATGCCCGCCGGCGGCGATACGCTTGTGGTTCGGTTTCTGAGAACCCTGCCAAGGAGGATGCGATGCCGGGCTTGACCGGGCGCATGTCGACAGTCGTCAAAGCGAAGATCTCGAAGGTGCTCGACAAGGCGGAGGACCCGGCCGAGACGCTCGAGTACAGCTACCAGAAGCAGCTCGAGCAGCTGCAGAACGTCAAGAAGGGCATCGCCGACGTGGTCACCGCCAAGAAGCGGCTGCAGGCGCAGGAGGCGGGTCTGCAGCAGCAGATCGTCAAGCTGGACACGCAGGCGCGCCAGGCGCTGGCCGCCAACCGGGAGGATCTGGCACGCACCGCGCTCGAGCGCAAGAACGTGATCCAGACCGAGCTGCAGTCGCTCGACGGTCAGGTCAACGAGCTCCAGCAGCAGCAGGAGGCGCTCACCCAGTCCGAGCAGAACCTGCGCGCCAAGATTGAGCAGTTCCGCACCAAGAAGGAGGTCATCAAGGCGCAGTACTCAGCCGCCGAGGCCCAGGTGCGGATCTCTGAGGCGGCCACCGGCGTCGGCAGCGAGATGGCCGACGTCGGCCTGGCGATGCAGCGGGCGATGGACAAGACCGAGCAGATGAAGGCCCGCGCCAGCGCCGTCCAGGAGCTCGATGCCGCCGGAACCTTCGACGATTTCACCACGATCGGTCCGGCGGAGGATGACCTGGACCGCCAGCTGCGCGAACTCTCCTCGACCAGCGCCGTCGATAATGAGCTCTCCAAGCTGAAGGCCGAGCTCGGTGGTGGTACCCAGCCGGCGGGCGAGCTTGCGGCGGGAGCGCCGGAGCCGGCGCTCGAGCCCGAGCCTGCTGACGCTGAAGTCGAGCCTGAGACTGAGCTCGAGCCTGAGGCTGGGGCCGGGTCTGGCAGCGGCACGGCGTCTGGAGCCGCGGCGGCAGAGCAGGCGGAAGCCGCGGCGGCACAGGAGGCGGTGCCCGCGCAGGCGCCGGCGTTCGACGAGCCCGAGCCTGAGCCCGGACAGTAGGACTGACGGGACAGATCAGGACCGGTTCTGGCCGTCGCTGGCCGCATCGGCGCCTGGCCAGAGGAAGACCCTGGTTGAAATCTCAGCCGGGACGGTCGGCCCGTCGCCACCGGCTCGGCCGACCGCGACCGCGGCACGGTAACCGGCGAGCTCGCCGGGCAGCGTGAGGTCGCGGCACAGCCAGCGCCCGGCGGTGGCACCCGCGACCGCGTCGTCGAGCACGTCGATCCCGTCCACGTCCAGGTACGAGCCTGCGCCCCGTGCTTTGAGCACCGCCTCCTTGCGCACCCACAAGCGCAGCAGCTCATCCGGCTCGGGATTGGTGAGGTGGCGGTCGTATTCGCGAGCGCTGCAGATTCGCCGCGCGAACCAGGCCCGGGTGGTAGCCGGGTGCGGGGCTTGCACGTCGGCCCCGACCGGCTGTGAGCGGGCCACGGCCACCAGCGCCAGCCGCTCGGAGTGTGAGAGGCTGAACTGCAGCGGCTCCCCTTGCAGCTGCGGCTTGCCCGCCGCGCCGCGCTCGAACACCAGCTGCGCCGGGGTGACCCCCAGGTAGGCGGCGAGCAGCCAGTCGAGCGCAAGGTGGGCCAGTTCGCGGCGTCGCTGCTTGGCTGGGTGCTCCAGCGCGACGACCCAGACATGGACGTCGTGCTCACCCAGGGACGGGACGACGCGCAGATTCACGCCTGCGGCCGTCGCGGGACCGGTTCGCAGGCTGACAACCGGGTGGGCCGTTGCACCCGACCAACCTACCATCGCCGCGGGCGCGCAATACTGCTCTTGATGGCAAGCACCGCGCAAGAGCGACCTGCCCGCCGCCGGCGCCGCTCGCGTACCGGGGCCGACGACGATCGCGAGCCGATCCCGCGCGAGGCCTGGGCGCGGCTGGGCGCGTGCACTGCGGCGGCGGCGCTGCTGCAGCTGGACGGGACCGTGATCACGGTTGCACTGCCAGATGTGGCCCGCGGCCTGCACGTCGCAAACTCCTCGACCGCGATCGTCCTGAGCGCATACTTTGCCGCTTACGCGCTGCTGCTGTTCCCGGGCGGCCGTCTGGTCGACCGCCTCGGCGCGCGGCGGGTGGCGCTCATCGGCCTCGGCATCTTCGCCCTCGGGGCTGCGCTCGGCGCGGTCGTCTCGAGCCTCGCGCTGCTCTCGCTGACACGCGTGCTGCAGGGCATCGGCGCCGGCCTGGTGAGCCCCGCCGCGCTTGCCGGAGCCGTGAGTGGGTTCCCGCCCGACCGCCGCGGCAGTGCGCTCGGGATCTGGGGCGCGAGCGCCGGCCTGGCGAACCTCGTTGGTCCTCTGCTCGGCGGCATCCTCACCGTCGCCTTCGGCTGGCGCGCGGTCTGGTGGGTGCTGGTACCGCTGGCGATCTTGGCCGCCTGGGGCATCGTCGTCAACGTGCCGAAGGTCGTGCACGAGGTCGCCGAGGGCGGGCGCGGGCGCGTGCTGAACGCGACCGTCGCGGCTGCCGCGATCGTCGCCGCGCTGACCTTCGCGGTGATGATCGGCACCTTCTACCTGGCCGAGCAGTACCTGCAGAAGACCGCCCACTTCTCTGCCCTGGGAGCCAGTGCGGTGCTGGTCGTGGTCGGCCTGCTGGTGGGCGCGGCGGCACCGCTGGCGGGCATCCTGGTCGACCGCCGCGGTGAGCGCCTGCCCACCGCGCTGGGCTTCCTCGGCTCCGGGCTGGGCCTGGGGATCCTCGCGATCCCGGCTGTGTCGCTTGACGCGATCGGTACCGGCCTTGCCCTGATCCCGATCGGGCTCGGGCTCGGGATGCTGTTCGTGCCCGTCTCGCGCGCCGCCCTGAACGCGACCCCAGATGCATCGCACGGGCGTGTGTCGGCGGTGCTGTCCACTGCGCGCCTGGTCGGCGCCGCCCTGGGCGCCGGTCTTGCCGGTGTCGCGCTGTCAGGCGGCCCGAGCGCCGCCACGGTGCACGGCGCGCTGCTGGTTGCGACCGCCGCCTGCCTGCTCATCGGCCTGCCGGCCGCCGGTCAGTTTGGCCGGGCCACGCGGGCCGTGGTCCAGCCAGCGGCCTGAATCCGCGCACCGCGGTCCAGCCTGCGGCCTGCGGCGGCGCGCCAGGGCGGGCTCGCGACGGTGAGCAGAACCTCCGCCGGCCCGGCATGGCAACATCGGCGGCTCGCTTGCACGCCCCGGAGAACCCTCACCTGCCACCGCACCTGCCACCCCACCTCTACCCCCTGGGTAGCACCATCGACGACCGCGGCCATCTGCTGGTCGGCGGCTGCGACACGGTCGAGCTGGCGGCCCAGTTCGGCACCCCCGCCTACGTCCTCGCCGAGGATGACCTGCGGGCGCGGGCCCGCGCCTACAGGGACGGGCTGGCAGCGCGCCACGCCGCGGGCGAGGTGCTGTTCGCGTCCAAGGCCTTTCCCTGCACGGCTGTCTGTCGCCTGCTGGCAGAGGAGGGCCTCGGCTGTGACGTCGCCTCCGGTGGTGAGCTGGCACTGGCGCTGGCAGGAGGCTTTGACCCGGCGCGGATCTACCTGCACGGCAACGCCAAGTCTGCCGCCGAGCTCGAGTTCGCGCTGTCGGCGGGGGTGGGGTTCGTGGTGCTGGACTCGCGCGATGACATCGACCGTCTGGAACGGGTCGCCGCCCAGCGTGGCGTCACCCAGGAGGTGCTGCTGCGGGTCACCCCGGACGTTGCCGGCGACACGCACGCGGCGGTCTCCACCGGGCAGGCGGATTCGAAGTTCGGCTTTGGGCTCCTGGAGGCGCCGGCGGCGATCGCGGCGGTCACCGGCAGCGCCCACCTGCGGCTGTCCGGCCTGCACTGCCACATCGGCTCACAGCTGCTCGAGCTGGAGCCGTTCACCAGGGCGATCGCGGCGCTGGCGGCGCTCGGCGACTTTGATCTCTACAACCTCGGGGGCGGGCTCGGGGTCGCTTACCTCGCGGGCCAGGAGCCGCCGTCGCTGGGCAGTTACCTCACGACCCTGGTGGACTCCGCGCATGCGCTGTTGGGCGCCGGGAAGCGGCTGGTGATCGAGCCCGGCCGCTCGCTGGTGGCCCGCTCCACGGTCACGCTGTACACGGTTCAGACCGTGAAGCGCAACGTCTCAACCTGGGTGGCCGTGGACGGCGGCATGTCCGACAACCTGCGGCCGATGCTCTACGGCGCGCGTTACGAGGCGGCGATCGCCAGCCGCATGCACGCCCGTGGCGGCGAGCTCTGCCAGCTGGCGGGCAAGCACTGCGAGTCCGGAGACGTGATCGTGCGTGACGTCCGCCTCGCCGACCCGCGTCCTGGCGAGGTGGTCGTGACCCCGGCCACCGGCGCCTACGGCCACGCGCTGGCCAACAACTACAACGGTGCCCCGCGCCCGCCGGTGATCTTCTGCTCGGGCGGCGACGCGCGCGTAGTGCTGCGCCGCGAGACCTACGATGACCTGATGGCTCGCGATGTCTGACTGCCGGGAGGCGCCGCCGAAGTTCCGCATCGGGCTGCTCGGCCACGGCACGGTCGGAGCCGCGTTCGCCGCCCTGGTGGCCGAGCACGCCGGGCGCATCAGGCGCATCACTGGCCTTGAGCCCGAGCTCTGCGGGGTGCTGACGCGCTCGAGCGGCGACTTTCAGGCGATCCTGGCCGAGGCCGACCTGATCGTCGAGCTGATCGGCGGCATCGAGCCCGCCAAGGGCTATGTGCTCGAGGCGATGCGCGCCGGCCGCCACGTGGTGACCGCCAACAAGCAGCTGCTCTCCCAGCACGGTGACGAGCTCTTTGCGGCGGCCGGCGAGGCTCAGGTTCAGCTGCGCTTCGAGGGCGCCGTGGCGGGGGTGGTGCCGGTGGTCAGGGTGCTGCAGGAGTCGCTGGCCGGCGCGCGCATCGACCGTGTCCACGGGATCGTCAACGGCACCACCAACTTCATCCTCTCCGAGATGGCACGGCAACGGATCACCTTCGACCAGGCGCTGGCCGAGGCCCAGCGGCTCGGCTACGCCGAAGCCGACCCCTCCGACGATGTCGACGGCCGCGACGCCGCCGCGAAGATGGCGATCCTGGCACGGCTCGCCTTCGGCGCACCGGTGCACCTGGACCAGGTGCGCTACGAGGGCATCCGCCAGATCACCCCCGACGACATGGAGTACGCCCGCGAGCTCGGACTCGGCCTGAAGCTGCTCGGCACCGCGGAACGCATCGGCGACGCGCTCTCGGTGCGCGTCCACCCCGCCTTCCTCTACCCGGGCCACCCGCTGGCCTCGGTCGGCGGCCCCTTCAACGCGGTCACGGTCGAGTCGCAGGCGATCACCGAGATCACCATGTCAGGGCCCGGGGCCGGCGGCCCGCAGACCGCGACCGCGGTCCTGGGTGACGTCGTCAGTGCGATGATCCCGCCGGCCAGCCCGCCTGAGGAGATGGTTACGCTGCCGATCCTCCAGGACGTTGTCTCCGCCTTCTACCTGCACCTGGAGGTCGCCGACGAGCCGGGCGTGCTGGCGCTCGTGGCCCAGGTTCTGGCGGCTCACGGCGTGTCGGTCAAGTCTGTGGTGCAGCGGGGCATGAGCGAGCAGGCGACGCTAGTGATGGTCACCCACGCGGTGCTCGAGTCGCGCTTTGAGGCGGCCACCGCCGAGATCTCCCGGCTGGAGCCGCTGCGCGCGCCGCCGCGCTTCATCCGCGTGATCGAGGAGGAATTCTGACAATCCCTGGGCGACGGGGCACGTGGCCCGCTGGCCACGTGCCTTGTCTGGCATCCTCGATCCGATGCCCGGTCTGATCGAGCGCTACATCGACCGCCTGCCGTTTGACCCGGGCGACCCGATCATCACGCTCGATGAGGGCTCGACGCCGCTGGTGCACGCGCCTCGCCTCTCGGAGCTCGCCGGCGCCGAGGTCTGGCTGAAGCTGGAGGGCGCCAACCCGACTGGCAGCTTCAAGGACCGTGGCATGACCTGTGCGGTCTCGGCGGCGGTGCGTGACGGCGCGCGGGCGGTGATCTGCGCCTCGACCGGCAACACCGCGGCGGCGCTCGCGGCCTACGCGGCGCGCGCCGGCATCCGCGGCGTGGTGATCGTGCCCGAGGGCAAGATCGCGCTCGGCAAGCTCGCCCAGGCGCTGATGCACGGGGCTCGGGTGATCGCGCTCGAGGGCAACTTCGACCGCGCGCTCGAGCTTGTGCGCACGGTCGCCGCCAAGCACCCGATCGCGCTCGTGAACTCGGTCAACGACTTCCGCATCGAGGGTCAGAAGACCGCTGCCTACGAGATCGCCGAGGCGCTCGGCGAGCTCGACGCGCTCTGCATCCCGGTCGGCAACGCCGGCAACATCACCGCTTACTGGCGCGGCTTCACCGAGCTCGGTCTGCGGCCGCGCATGTACGGGTTCCAGGCCGCCGGGGCAGCGCCGCTGGTCACCGGTGCGCCGGTTGCCGCACCGGAGACGGTCGCCAGCGCGATCAGGATCGGCAACCCGGCCCGCTGGGAGCAGGCGATGGACGCCATGACCTCCTCCGGCGGCGCCGTCCAGGCCGTCAGCGACGAGCAGATCCTCGCCGCCTACAGCCTCCTGGCCCGCGAGGAGGGCGTCTTCTGCGAGCCCGCATCGGCCGCCTCGGTGGCCGGCCTGCTCGCCCACGGCGCGGGCGATGCGCAGCGGGTCGCCTGCGTGCTCACCGGCCACGGGCTCAAGGATCCCGACACGGCGCTCGCGCAGGTCGGTGGCGTGATCCCCTGCGCGCCAGAACTACGCGCGATCGAGCGCGCGCTCGAGCTTTGAGGGCGGTCCGCGTCTGCGTCCCCGGCTCGAGCGCCAACCTCGGCCCCGGCTTTGACGTGCTCGCGGCCGCGCTGGGCCTGAGGCTGACCCTCGAGGTGCGGGAGACGGGCCAGTTCCGCCTGCTCACCGGCCTGCGCCTGCGGCGCGACCGCGGCAACCTGATCGTGCGATCGTTCGAGCGGCTGCTGCCCGCTGAGCGCTTCGAGTTCCGCGTCAGCTCCGAGATCCCGCTCAGCGGCGGCATGGGCTCGAGCGCCGCGGGGGTCGTTGCCGGGCTGATGGCCGCCGACCACCTCGCCGGCGGCGGCGCCGACCTGCTTGGGCTCGCGACCGCGATCGAGGGCCATCCTGACAATGTCGCCGCGTCGCTGTTCGGGGGCCTGGTGATCTGTGACGGTGCCGACGTGCGGCGGCTGCAGATGCCCGCCGAGCTCGAGGCGATCCTGGTGATCCCGCATGAGCCGGTCCGCACGGCGGCGGCGCGCGAGGCGCTGCCCGCGCAGGTGCCGCTGGCCGACGCGGTGCGCAACCTCGCCCAGATCGCGAAGCTGACGGCCGGCCTGGCGACCGCCGACTGGGAGCTGATCGCCGGGGGTCTCGACGATCGCCTGCACCAGCCCCACCGCGCGCACCTCTACCCGCGCTCGGCCGCGATCGTCAGCCGTGCCGTCCAGCACGGCGCGCTCGGGGCGACGATCTCCGGCGCCGGCCCGGCGGTCCTGATCTGGTGGCGGCGGGGCGACGATCGCACGGCGCTGATGCGCTGGCTTCAGAGCATTATCGAAGGCTGGGCGGAGGTCAGGGTGGTGGCCTTTGAGCGCGCGGGTGCGAGCGTGAGCGAGCTCTGAGTGCGGGCGAGCGGCGAGGCTCAGGGAGCGGCCTGGCTGCCAAGCGCGCCGAGCCGCTGGCGTGCCTGCGCCAGCCCCAGCCGCTCGAGCAGCTCCCCGGCCACGGCGAGGTAATCCGCGCCGAGCGCCGGGCGGTGGTCGAGGATCGAGACGCCGCGCTCGGCGGACTCCGCGTAGGCGATCGACTGGCGGATGGCGGTGGCGAGCACCCGGTCGCCAAAGTGCCCGCGCAGCAGCGCGATCGCCTCGCGCGAGTGGCGCGTGCGCAGGTCCGCGATGTTGGCGAGGATCGCCAGCAGCTCGAGGCGCGGGTTCAGCGTCTCGCGGGCGAGGTCGACCATCTCCACGGCCTGCTGGACGCCCTGCAGCGAGAAGTACTGCGCTTCGGCCGAGATCACGGCTTGGTCCGCGGCGACCAGGGCGTTGACGGTCAGCAGGCCGAGTGCCGGCGGGCAGTCGATCAGGATCAGCTCGTACTGGTCAGCGAGCGCTGCGAGCGCGCGGCGCAGGGTGAGCTCGCGCCCGAGCTTGCCCGCCAGCGTCAGCTCGGCCTCGGCCAGGCCGATGGCGGCCGGCACGATGCCGCCGTGGTCCGCCTGGCGGATCGTGGCGTTGCCGGCCAGGACGTCGGCGATTGTGGGCGTCAGCTCCGGGTCCAGGCCAAAGTAGTCAGATAGGTTCGCCTGCGGGTCGAGATCGACGGCCAGCACACTCAGGCCGGCCCGGCGGAACGCGTCGGTGAGTGTGCGGAC
Organism: Actinomycetes bacterium; assembly: GCA_021784895.1. GTDB lineage: Bacteria > Actinomycetota > Thermoleophilia > Solirubrobacterales > Solirubrobacteraceae > Palsa-465. The sequence continues at coordinate 2,136 of JAJYHG010000280.1, read as the reverse complement.
GGTCGTGGTCTTGCCCGTCCCGCCCTTCTGGGAGAGCACTGCGATCGTGGTTGGCATGAGCGAGCGACTATATGCTCGGACGATGACCAACGACAAGAAACGCGACCAGACAAGAGCTCTCTCCGACGGCACGGCGATGCCGCTGCTGGGGCTGGGGGTATGGCAGATGCAGGACGGCGAGGAGTGCGAGCAGGCGGTGCGCTTCGCGCTCGAGGCCGGCTACCGGCACATCGACACCGCCCAGGCCTATGGGAACGAGGCCAGCGTGGGCCGGGCGCTGCACCACAGCGGCCTCGCGCGCGAGCAGGTCTTCATCACCACCAAGTTCTTCCCGGGGCGTGAGGACCCGGCAGCGGAGCTCGAGCACAGCCTGCGGAGGCTCGGCGTCGACCAGGTCGACCTCTACATCGTCCACTGGCCGCAGGGCGGCCCGACGTGGGCCTGGGCTGGCATGCAGCGCGCGCTCGAGCGCGGCCACACGCGGGCGATCGGGGTCTCCAACTTCAGCCTCGCCGAGCTGGATGAGCTACTGGCCGTCGCGGAACACCGGCCGGTGATGAACCAGGTTCAGTTCAGCCCCTTTGAGTACCGCCGGGGGCTGCTCGAGGGCTGCGGCGAGCGTGGGGTCGCAGTGACTGCCTACAGCTCACTCGGCACTGGCCGCCACCTGGACGACGGGACAGTGGCCTCGATCGCGCAGCGGGCCGGGAGGACACCCGCACAGGTCCTGTTGCGCTGGTGCCTGCAGCGGCAGACCTTCATCATCCCCAAGAGCACGCACCGCGAGCGCATCGAGGAGAACGCCGCCGTGCTCGACTTCGAGCTCTCGGGAGAGGATCTGGCGGCGCTCGATGCGCTCGACACGACCGGCGGCACTGACCAGGCCCGGCCGGACGCGTGGTGGTGACGGCGCTGCCAAGCGGGGTTTGAGTGGACGGCCTCGACAGCAGCCGCGCCGGCCTGCTGGCGGCCGCGGAACGCCTGGTGGCGGCCTGGGAGGGCCGCTTCGGGCCCAGTGAGCCTCACCCCGCTGCGGTTCCCGACCCGGCCCGTCTGGCCGGCGCCTGGGATGACTTCGCCCGCCGCATGGAGGACCACTACCCGTTCTTTCACGCCCGCTACGCCGGTCAGATGCTCAAGCCACCGAGCGCGGTGGCGGCGGCCGGCTACCTGGCGGCCATGCTGATCAACCCCAACAATCATGCGCTCGACGGCGGGCCCGGCACCAGCGCGCTCGAGGCCGAAGTGGTCGCGTCGCTGGCCGCCATGCTCGGCCTCGCCCCGCCCTTCATCGGGCATCTGACCTCCAGCGGCACGATCGCCAACCTGGAGGCGCTGTGGGTGGCACGCGAGCTGCATCCGGGCCGCCGGATCGTCTACGGCCAGGGGGCGCACTACACGCACAGCCGCATGTGCGGCGTGCTGGGCGTGGCGGCGACCGAGGTCGCCGCCACGCCCGACGGACGCATCGACCTTGATGCCGTCGAGGCCGCCTGTCGGCGCGGGGGCGTCGGCACGGTCGTGCTGACGCTGGGCAGCACCGGCGTGGGCGCTGTGGACCGGATCGAGCAGGCGCTCGCGCTGCGCGAGCGCTACGGCGTACGGCTGCACGTCGACGCCGCCTACGGGGGCTTCTTCAGCCTGCTGGCGGCGGCGGAGAGCCCGCTGGTGGACCCGGCGCCGTTCGCCGCGCTTGCGGCCTGCGATTCGGTGGTGATCGACCCGCACAAGCACGGCCTGCAGCCCTACGGCTGCGGGGCGGTGCTGTTCGCCGATCCGGCGGTTGGGCGCCTGTACCGCCACGACTCGCCCTACACCTACTTCACCTCGGACGCGCTCCACCTCGGCGAGATCAGCCTCGAGTGCTCGCGCGCCGGTGCTGCCGCGGCCGCGCTCTGGCTGACGCTCGAGGTCTTCCCCCTGAGCCCGGACGAGGGCTTGGGCCCGATCCTCGCCGCCGGCCGCCGCGCCGCGCTCGAGCTGGCCGGCCTGCTCCGCCGCTCAGCGCTGCTCGACCTGCACCTGGAGCCGGAGCTTGACATCGTGACGATGTTCCCGTCGGCGCCCACGCTGAGCCAGGTTGGCGCTCGCAGCGCCCGTATGCTGCAACGGGGGATGGCGGATGCGGACGATCCG
>JAJYHG010000161.1 GCA_021784895.1 Actinomycetes bacterium | reverse complement strand
CATGTGCAGCTCGTGGGGCACCACGCCACCGGGGGCGGGCTCCGCCAGCGCGGCCCGCTGCCCGACACCGAAGCGGTGCTGCTCATCGATCACGACCATCGCCAGGCGGCGGAACTGGACGCTCTCCTCGATCAGGGCGTGCGTGCCGACGACCAGCGCCAGCTCGCCGCTTGCGAGCTGGCGCTGAAGACCCGCCCGCCTGGACGCCGGGGTCGAGCCGGTCAGCAGCCCGGCGCTCACGACCTCTGAGCCCCAGAGCCGCTGGATGGTCTGGAAATGCTGCTCGGCGAGCGTCTCGGTCGGCGCCATCAACGCTGCCTGAAAGCCGTGCTCGACAGCTCGCAGCAGCGCGTAGAGCGCCACCACCGTCTTGCCCGAGCCGACCTCACCCATCAGCAGCCGCTGCATCGGCGCGCCGCTCGCCAGGTCCGCGTCGATCGCCTCCAGCGCCTGGCTCTGGGCGGCTGTCAGCGCGAACGGCAGCTGCTTGGCGAGCCAGCGCGCGGTCAGCTCGCGGGCGCCGTCCAGGACCGGCGCGTGCACGCTCAGCCGGTGTCTGCGCCGGCGCAGCTCGAGCGCCACGGCGCGCAGGAAGAGCTCCTCGAAGGCCAGCCGGCGGCGGCCCTGCTCCTGGGCCCCCTCGTGCAGCGGGAAGTGCAGGCTGCGCAGCGCCCCGGGCCGGTCGAGCAGGCCCTCACGACGCCGCAGTGCGGCGGGCAACGGCTCGATCGCGTCCTCACACGCGCGGGCGTGCTCGCGCACCAGCGCCAGCAGCTGCGTCGATGAGATCCCGTCGGTCACCGGGTAGTGGCCGACCCCGGCCTGCGCTCCGTCCGGCCCGCCGCCGGTCGGTAGATCGTCGGTCAGCGCGTGGGTCTGGACGGTGAAGCGCCCGCGCCCGTCGGCCCGGCCGTGGAGCATCAGCCTGGTGCCGGGCCGGTAGCGCGCGGCCAGCCACGGCTGGTTGAAGAAGGTGGCCAGCAGCGTGCCGCTGGCATCGGCGACTGTGGCCTCGACCAGCGGACGCATGCCGCGCCGGCGCACCGGCCGGGTGGCGATGCGCCTCACCTCGACCACGATCGTGGCGCTCTCACCCGCGGCCAGCGCGCCGGCGGAGCGCGTCTCCCGCTGGTCACGCGGCAGGTACTCGAGCAGGTCACCGACGGTGAGCAGGCCCAGGCTGACGGCCGCCTCGCGGGCCTTTACGCCCGCGCCGACCTGCAGCGGTGCGGCCAGCCGGGCGGGCGAGGGGTAGCGCACCGGTGCCGCGAGGAGCTCTGCCGCGGTGAGCGGCTGGCGGCTTGCAAAGCGTGTGGGCACCGCCACACTTTGAACGTCCGCCCGGCGTCAGCCGCGATCAGGCGCCGCCGAGCCGCACCGCCTTGAGGATCAGCAGCGCGACGGACGTGAGCAGGTAGGCGCGCATCGTCAGCATCGCCACCTTGCGGCCCATCGACCACTCCGGCCGTCCGAGCAGCGCCAGCGACGGCATCGTCCACTCCTCCTTGGGCACGTCGTGACGCTCTCCGATCATGGTCACGCCGGCCGCGCCGCGGCGCGACCGCATGGTCGCGGCACCAAAGACAAGCAGTCCCCCGGCCAGCACAGCGCCACCGCCCAGTGAGACGGTGGTGACGTCGATGTTCGGGAACAGCACTGTCGCCATCAGGATCAGCGAGAGCAGCACCAGCACCGCCACGATCACGCTCGCGATCGCGTTCAGCCAGCCCGGGTTGCACCAGGGCCCGAGCACCTCGCGGTCGTTGCAGAGCAGCAGCAAAAAGACGCTCGCGCTGGGCAGCAGGACCCCGGCCAGCGCCTGGACCCCAAGCGTGATCACGCCCAGTGGCGCCCCCGGGATCAGCACGATGGCCGCAGCCCCGACGATCAGCGCCGAGAAGGTCGCATAGAACCCCTTGGCGTCGGCGAAGCTGCGGTGCAGCGAGCTCTTGGTGCCAAAGACATCGCCAAAGGCATAGCTGGTTGAGAGCGTGAGCGCACCGGCGCCGATCAGCGAGGCGTTCAGCAGCACGATCGCAAAGATCGTGCCCGCCCCCGGCCCCAGCACGTGACTCAGCGCGGTCGCGGTCGCACCGGCGTTCTGGAACCTGCCTGCGTAGGGGGTTGCGTGAAAGGCAAAGGCGGCCACGGAGACGATCGCGGCGGCACCGATCACGACCACGAACGCCCCGATCCACGTATCCAGCCGCTCGTAGTTGATCCAGCGCGGCGTGATCCGCTTGTCGATCACGTTGGACTGCTGGAAGAACAGCTGCCAGGGCGCGACCGTGGTGCCGACCACGCCGATGATCAAGAGCACCGAGGTCGAGTTCGCGCCGCCCTGGATCCCGGGGATCACGAAGTCACGCGCGATCGCCCCGTAGTGCGGGTGGGCGATGAAGAACAGCGGGATCACGAGCAGGCTGGTGAAGACGAACACGAACATGGCGCGCTCCCACGAGCGGAAGCTGCCGCTCGTTGTGATCCCGATCAGCGCCAGCGCCGCGATCGGCACGGCCACGTACTTGGAGATGCCAAAGTACCCGAGCGCGAGGCTGACGCCAATGAACTCGGTGACGATCGTCAGGAAGTTGAGGATGAAGAGATCCCCGACCGAAAAGAAGCCCCAGAAGCGGCCAAAGCGCTCGTTGATCAGCTTCGCGTGACCAACGCCCGTCACCGCCCCGAGCCGCACGACCATCTCCTGGTTGACGATCAGCACCGGGATCAGCAGGATCAGCACCCAGAGCAGGCTGGTGCCGTAGTTCTGCCCGGCCTGGGCGTAGGTGGCGACACCGCCGGCGTCATTGTCGCCCACCATCACGATCAGGCCCGGGCCGACGATCGCGAGCAGCGTCAGCAGCTGGGCGCGCATGCTGCGCGGCTTCCCGGTCTCGTGCTGACGGATGGTGCCAAAGGCACCATGGATGTCTCCCAGGTGGGCAGGGTCGAGCACCGCGCGTTCCCGGGGCGCGGGCGCAGTTGGCTGCTCGGGCTGTCTGGTGCTCATCGGGCTCGACCTCCGTCTCGTCCTCGTCGTGGCGCGGCGGCGCCCCGCAGGAGGTCAGCCAGCCCCGCGTCAGAGCTGCGGGACGATGGTGACCGGCCTGCCGGCCGCCGCACACGGACTTCGCGGTAGGTCCGCGTCCTGGTGTGTCAGCTGTTCATCCATCGGGCCCAAGTGTAGCCCCGGCGTCAAAGGGCGTGAAGGCCGTTCACAACCTGTTGACGCTACTGACGGGCGCCCGCCGAGCGCCGGCGCCACTCCTCCGGCAGCACCATCTCGAGCACATCGTCGACGGCGATCATCCCTACCGGGCGGCCGTCTGCGTCGACCACCGGCATCGCTATCAGGTTGTAGTCGGTCATCAGTCGCGCGACCTCGGGCAGGTCCGCTTCGGGACCGACGGTCGGGGTCTGCGCCTCTTCCTCCAGCAGGCTCGAAAGGCTGCCGTCGGGATCTGCACAGACGAGCTCGGTGAGCGCCACCGTTCCGACCAGCTGGCCGGCGCCGTCGACCAGGCAGACGGTTGACAGCAGCTGGCCGCGCAGCGCGCTTGCCCGCACCCGGCGCAGCGCCGTCGCAACCGTCTCATCAGCCGCGACCGAGACAAAGTCGGGGTTCATCATCCCCCCGGCCGTCGAGGGATTGTGGCCGAGCAGCCTGCGGATCTTGGCCTGCTTGCCCTGCGGCAGCAGGTTCAGGACCGGCAGCCGGCGCTCCTGCTCGATCTCTAGCAGCAGATCAGCGGCGTCGTCGGAGGCCATCCGGGAGAGCACGGCGGCGACCTCCTCGTCAGTGCGCTCCCGCAGGAACTCGACCTGATGCTCGTCGTCGAGCTCCTCGAAGACATCCGCCTCCAGCTCCTTGTCGTGGCCGACGGCGGCCATGATCTCCTCACCCTCAGCGTGCGAGGCCGCTTCGACCAGGTCAGCGATCTGCGCTGGGTGCAGGCGCGCGAGCCGGCGCGGGGCGAGCTTCAGCCGCGAGGTCGGCACGTGCGCCACAAACAGCTCGATCTCATGCCAGGGCACGAACTGATCCTGGTCCCGCTCGCCCTGGGGCTCGCCGCTGCCCCGCAGGCCACGCGGCAGCAGGCGGCGGAAGCGGGTCCCGAAGCCAGACTCGATGCCGGCCACGCGCCAGAGCGCGCCGTCGCGCACCAGCCGCACCTCACCCGCCGTCACCAGGCGCGCGGTGGCGACGTTGATCACGCGCCGGTGGAGCAGGTCGCGACGCAGCAGGACCTCACCGGACCTGCTCTCAAACTGCGCCAGGTTGAGCTTGGTGGTTGAGGTCCTGGCCAGGTCCGGGCCAAACTGCTCGATCCGCGCGACCGGGACAAAGAGCTCGCGCCCGCCGATCCGCGCCTTGAGCCCTACCACCGGTGGCAGCGCGTCAGAGAGGTCGAGGCGGGCTACCACATCCTGGATCTGCCCCAGCCTGCCCCCGGAGGAGTCAAGCAGCGGGCCGCCAACCAGTGCAGAGAGAGCAACCACGTCGTTGGCCATGGGCACCGCAGTCAGCTAGCCGCCGGACCTGTGTGAGGACGCCAGGGAGGACGTCAGTAATCGAACCACCGCCGCTCAAGGGTACGCTACTCGGCTGACACGAGCCACCAGTAATTCTCCTGGCCACCTTCGGCGAGCTCGATCTCAGCCCCGCCGCCGGCCAGCCCGCGCACTGAGTCGTCGTCCAGTGGCGCCCCGATGCCGCGCAGGCAGGTGATCAGCTCGGCCCCGCCGGCAAGCTCGGTGAGCACAGCCCCGAGCGCCGTGGCGGGCTCTCCAAAGGCGACGATCCGGTCGTCGATGAAACCGACCGCGTCACCCACGCGGAAGCGCCCAGCCGGGTCGTCGCGAGCTGCACGTGCGACCGCACCGGTGCGGATGGCGGCGAGCACCCGCTGCATCGCCGCCGCGTTGGCCCGCGCGTCGCGCCCATGATCCAGCTCGACCGCAGCCGCCAGCCCGGCCTGAAGCGAGCGCGACGGCACCACCACCACGTTCTTGTCAGACAGCTCCGCCGCACGCTCAGCCGCCATGATCACGTTCGAGCTGTTGGGAAGCAGCACAACATCCTCGGCCCGGACTGAGTGGATTGCGGCCAGCAGCTCGTTGGTCGACGGGTTGAGCGTCGAGCCGCCGTCGAGCACCGTGACACCGAGGCTGCGAAACAGGTTCAGGAAGCCGTCACCGTTCGCCACCGCCAGCGCCCCGCAGACCGTGCCGCCGGCTGTCTCCGGTGCGTGGACGGAGCCCGGAACCGCCAGTCGCGCGTCCCGCTGCTGCACCTGCTCGCTCATGTCGGCGATGTCGATCCGCGACACGTCGTGGGCTGCAAACAGCGCCATTGCCGCATCCGGCGAGTCGGTGTGCACGTGGACCTTGAGCGTGCTCCGGTCGCCCACCACCAGCACCGAGTCACCGACCTGCTCGAGCGCGGCCGCGAACTCGCGCTGGTCGAGGCCGACGCCGGTCACCGCGAAGTTCGTGCAGTAGCGATAGGTCGTGGAGGCGTGTTCAGGGTGGGTTACGCGGGCCGGTGAATGGTGGTCGAGGCCGATCGCCTCGCCGCCCCGCAGCGCGCCGACCATGCCCGCAAGCACGACCGTCAGCCCGTAGCCGCCGGCATCGACGACGCCCGCCTGCCGCAGGACCGGAAGCAGATCAGGTCCGCGCCGGACCGACTGCTCCCCGGCCTTCAGGGCCTGCTCCATCACGTCAGCCGCCAGTGCGTCCTGGACGTCAGCGCTGACCTCGCCCTTGAGCCGGGCGTCGGGCATGTTCGGCAGCTCGGTGGCCACGCGCGAGGCCATCTCGCGCACGACCGTGAGGATCGTCCCCTCGGCTGGCTCCCGCACGGACCCATAGGCCTGGTCGGCGGCGCGCGCCAGCGCCGCCCCGATAAGGACGGGGTCGACCAGCTCGCCGGGGTGGCTCATCAGCTCCTCGGCAGCGCCACGGATCAGCTGCGAGAGGATCACGCCGGAGTTGCCGCGCGCCCCCAGCAGCGCCGCCCGCGCAACCGAGCCGACGATCTCCTCGCGGCCGATCTCGTCAAGCGTCCGTGGGCCGGCCTGCTCGAGAATGCGGTCCAGCTCGTCTCTCACCGCCCGCAGCGTGAGCGCCATGTTGTCCCCGGTGTCGCCGTCGGCGACGGGGAAGACATTCAGATCGTTCACCTCTTGGCGGCGCTCCTCGAGCGCGTCAAGGCCAGCCTCGACCAGCGCTCGGAAGCGCAGTATCGCCGGATCGCTCATGGCTAGCCGGCGGCTAGCGGGCCTTGATGACCTTGCCAGCCTTCAGGCAGCGCGTGCACACGTAGACGCGGCGCGGCGCGCCACCGTCGTCGATCCGGACGCGCTGGAGGTTGGGGTCGAAACGCCGCTTGGTGGCAACCATCGAGTGGCTGCGGCTGTGGCCGAAGGACGGGCCCTTGGCGCATACGTGACAGACCTTTGACATACGCGGCAGCAGTATACGCACTGGGTGAGGCGAACATCAGACGGCAAAGCCCGCCCGCCGCGGCCGCTGCGCGAGCTCACGCCTGACGGCCAGCGCGGCCAGCGCCGCCTCGGCTGCCTGACGGCCGCTGTCGCGCTTGCTGCCGCCCCTGACCCGGGCCCACGCCTGCTCCATGCTCTCGACCGTCAGCACACCGAATCCGATCGGTACGCCGGTGCCCAACTGCACCTCCTGCAGCCCCCGCGCCGTCTCGCCGCACACGTAGGCATAGTGGTCGGTCTCGCCGCGGATCACGGCCCCCAGCGCCACGATCGCGCTGTAGCGGCCGCTCTCGGCCGCGTAGCGGCAGATCAGCGGCAGCTCAAAGGCGCCCGGGACCTCGTAGCGGTCGATGCCGCCCACCCCTGCGCCGCTCAGCGCCTCACGGGCGCTCGACTCGAGCGCGTCTGCCAGCTCGGTATAGAAGCGGGCTACGCAGAGCGCGACGCGATCCTCACTGTCCATTGCGCTGCGCCGTCCGTTCGTCGCGTGCCAGATCCTCAGCCCGCTCGTCGCGGAGCATCTCATCGTCCAGCGCCAGCGCCTGGTGGTGGAGCATGTGATCGAGCCGGTCCCGCTTGGCCCGCAGGTAGGCGCGGTTGTGCGGATTGGGCGGGTGGATGATCGGCAGCTGGGCGGTTACCGACAGCCCGTGGCCCGCCAGTCCGGAGATCTTCTTGGGGTTGTTGGTCAGAATCCGGATGCTCGTCAGGCCGAGGTCCACGAGGATCTGGGCCCCGATGCCGTAGTCACGCAGGTCGGCGGGCAATCCCAGGCGCAGGTTCGCCTCGACCGTGTCGAGCCCTTCCTCCTGCAGGCGGTAGGCCCGCAGCTTGTTCAAAAGCCCGATCCCGCGTCCCTCCTGGCTCAGGTAGAGGAGGACGCCGCTGCCCTCCGCTTCGATCATCTGAAGCGCGGACTCGAGCTGCTCACCACAGTCACAGCGCAGCGAGTGGAAGACGTCGCCGGTGAGACATTCGGAGTGCACCCGTACCAGCACGTCCTTGGCACCGTCGACGTCGCCCTTGACCAGCGCGACGTGGTGCTTGCCGTCCAGCAGCGAGCGGTAACCGAAGGCGACAAAGTCGCCGAAGGCGGTCGGCAGCTGGGTGGAGACGACACGCTCGATCAGCTTCTCGGTGCGCCGCCGGTAGGCGACCAGGTCCGCAACCGTGATCATCTTCAAGCCGTGCCGGGCGCAGTAGCCGACCAGGTCTGGAACCCTGGCCATGGTGCCGTCGTCGTTCATCACCTCGCAGATGACGCCCGCCGGCGTGAGCCCCGCCAGGCGCGCAAGGTCGACCGCCGCCTCGGTCTGCCCGACCCGCTCGAGCGTGCCCCCCGCCCGCGCCTTGAGCGGGAACACATGACCGGGCTGCACGAGCTCACGGGGACTGGCAGCGGGGTCGATCGCGACCTGGATCGTGCGCGCCCGGTCCGCGGCCGAGATGCCGGTGCTGACGCCTGTGCGGGCCTCGATCGAGACGGTGAACGGGGTCTGGAACGAGGACTCGTTCTTGGCGGCCATCAGGTTCAGGCCCAGCTCGTCGCAGCGTTCCGGCGTCAGTGCCAGGCAGATCAGGCCGCGCCCCTCCTTGGCCATGAAGTTGATCGCCTCGGGCGTGACGAACTGAGCCGCGATGGTCAGATCACCCTCGTTCTCCCGGTCCTCGTCGTCGCACACGACCACCATCCTGCCCTGGCGGATGTCCTCGATCGCCTCCTCGATGGTCACAAAAGGGCTCTTCACCGTGGTCACTGTGGGCCACCTCCTGGCAGCAGCCGCTCGACGTATTTGGCCAGCACGTCCACCTCCAGGTTGACCGCAGTCCCGGCCTGGACCCTGCCCAGATTGGTGCGCTCGAGCGTTTCGGGTATGAGTGAAACGGTAAACGATCGCTCCCCGGTCGCGGCCACGGTCAGCGACACCCCGTCGACCGCGACCGATCCCTTGACCACGATGTAGCGCAACAGCTCGGGCGCCAGGCCGATCGTGAGCCGTCGCGCGAACCCGTCGTCATCGACCGCCCCGACCGACCCGATCCCGTCCACGTGACCCTGGACGATATGCCCGCCGAGCCGGTCCTGGGGGCGCAGCGCGAGCTCGAGGTTGACCGCCGCGCCGACGCCCGCCTCCGCTAGCGAGGTGAGCCGCAGCGTCTCGTTCATGACGTCGGCCACGAAGCTGCCGCCGCCGACCGCGGTGGCGGTCAGACACACGCCGTTGACCGCGATCGAATCACCCTGTTTGAGCTCTCCGCTGAGCGCGGTCGCCACGTGCAGGCGGACGCCGTCGCCCGACCGCTGCACGGCGGTGATCTCCCCGAGGTCGTCTACCAGCCCGGTGAACAGCTCACCACTCCCTGATCCGCGCCGTGATCAGCAGGTCATCCCCCAGGCGCTCGCTTGCGAGCGTCCGTGCGCGCAGAGCCTCTGCGACGTGCTCTGCGCCCTCACTTTCGAGCGGCTCTCGCGCGCCGCGCCCGCCCAGCAGCACAGGTGCCATGAACAGGCGGATCTCGTCGATCTCGCCGACGTCGAGGAACACGCCCGCGAGCTTGGGCCCGCCCTCGAGCATCAGTGAGCTCACCTCCAGCGCCCCGAGCTGATCCAGCGCCGAGCGCACGCGGGCCTGCTCGTTCTCACCGGTGGCGCAGATCACCTCCACACCACGTGCCTTCAGCGCATCGGTAGCGCCTCGTGGTGCCGCCCGCGACACGACCACGATCAGCGGCACCGTCGCCACGTCGGCCAGCAGGCGCGAATCGAGTGGCAGCCGGGCGAGCGAGTCGAAGACGACCCGCCGCGGCTGCCGGTCAGCGAGCTGCTGGGAACCGGAGCCACCGACCCGCGCTGTCAGCAGCGGGTCATCCCTCAGTGCGGTGCCGATCCCAACCGCAACGGCGTCGCTGGCGGCGCGCCATTCATGTACGAGCTCGCGGCTGGACTCGCCTGAGATCCACTTGGAGTCGCCGCTGCGAGTGGCGACCTTGCCGTCCAGGGACATGGCGGCCTTGAACATCACCCAGGGCCGTCCGGTCCGGGCGTGTTTACGGAAAGCCTGGTTGAGCAGACGAGCACGCTCGGCCAGCTCGCCCCCCGCGACCACAACCTCGATGCCGTCGTCGCGCAGGATTCCCAGGCCGCGGCCACTGGCGTGCGGCGACGGGTCATCGGAGGCGACGACGACGCGCCTGATCCCGGCCTCGCGGATCGCGTCGGTGCAGGCTGGCGTCCGCCCCTGGTGGCAGCACGGCTCGAGTGACACGTACAAAGTGGCTGCGCCAAGCTCCTGGCCGCCCGCGTCGCGGATCGCCTCCACCTCGGCGTGCGCCTCTCCGACAGCTCGGTGATAGCCCTCGCCGACCACCCTGCCACCGAGCGCGATCACCGCGCCGACGCGTGGGTTCGGGCTCACGGCGCTGCCGCCGAGCGCCGCCAGGTCGAGCGCCCGCTGCAGGTGCTGGAGGTCGAGTTCACTGGTCAGAGGCACACCGGCAAGCATAAGCGTCTGTCCGAGAAGTCTGGCTGTCCGGATGCGGCCGTGGACACATCGCTGGATCGCCACCCGTCCCCTCGCCAATACGCCAGGTATTGGCTTCGGGAACGTGCGACGCCCAGCTCGGCCCACGACCACCCCGGCCAACGCCCGACTGCTCGGACAGACTCTAAGCGGGCTCGCCCGCGCCGGGCGCTAGCTGACCGGCCAGGCCGCTTGCGCGAGTGCCTGAAACGCCGCCGCCGGGTCGGCGGCGGCGAACACGGCTGTGCCCGCCACCAACAGGTTCGCGCCGGCCTGGGCGACGCGCGGCGCGGTTGCGGCATCGACGCCGCCGTCGACCTCGACCGCCACGCCGCTCGGCAGCATCCGGCGCAGCTCGCCGAGCTTGGCGTAAGAGTGCCCGATCAGCCGCTGATTGCCCCAGCCGGGGTTGACGCTCATGCACAACGCCAGGTCGAGCACGCCGTCGGCAGCGGCGTCGGCGAGCACGGCGGCGGGGGTCGCGGGGCAGAGCGCGGCGCCCGCGGTGCAGCCGGCCTCGCGCACGCGCTGCAGCGCGTAGTGCACGTGCGGGGTGGCCTCGAAGTGGACGGTGATGCTGTCTGCACCGGCGCTGGCGAAGTCGCCGACAAGCCGCTCTGGGCGCTCGATCATCAGGTGGACGTCAACGATCGCGCCAGCCGCATGGACGCGTTCGGCGATCGCCGAGACCACATTGGGCCCAAAGGTGATCGGCGGGACGAAGTGGCCGTCCATGACGTCGACATGGATCACGCGCGCTCCCGCCGCCAGCACCTCACTCAGCTGCGCCTCCAGCCTCAGCAGGTCGGCGGCCAGGATCGACGGCGCCAGCTCACGAGCGTGGATGCGCTGGCTGGCGGGCATGCGCCCGGGCTCGCTCACAGCGCTCGGAGCATGCTCGCACGGCAGTGATTGCACTGGACGATGGCGGTCGTCGACATGCGGACGATCGTCGAGTGCTCGCCGCAGTTCGGGCAGACCGACTGCAGCTCGTAGCGGCTCATGCAGTAGAGGCAGCGATACCGTCCGGGCAGCGCCCCCGGGCGGAGCCACGGCTCGTGACAGTTCGGGCACTCCGGTCCGAGGATCGCCTTGGCCTCATCCACAGCCGTCACTTTAACGCGCCTAACGCGCCCTCACCGAACGGCTCAGGCGCGCGATGAAGAAGCCATCGGTGTGCTCCAGCGACGGCAGCAGCTGCCAGCGGCCCTCAGATCTGAAGTCCTCATGCCCCGGCGCGGCGAGAAAGCGATCGATCACCTCCTCCGACTCACCGCGGCTGATCGTGCAGACGGAGTACACCAGCGTGCCCCCGGGTCGTAGCTGCCCGGCGCCGACACGCAGCAGCTGATCCTGCAACCGGATCAGCTCCGCGAGCGCGCCCCGCCCGGGCTGCCAGCGCAGGTCCGGCCGCGACTGCAGCGTGCCCAAGCCGCTGCAGGGTGGGTCCACCAGCACCCGGTCAAACGGCCTGGGGTCGGTGAAGCCGCGCGCGTCGAGCGGGAGCACCCGCACCTGCCCGGCGCCGAGCTGGCGGCAGGTCTCGGCCAGTGCCCGTGCCCGCCCCGGGTGCTTCTCGACCGCCACCAGCTCACCCTCACCGGCCATCATCGCGGCCATGTGCGTGGTCTTGGCGCCGGGCGCCGCGCAGAGGTCGAGCACGCGCTCGCCGGGTTGTGGTCCGAGCACGCGGGCCACCGCTGCCGACCCGCGCGACTGTGGCATCAGGGCGCCGTCCTTGAAGAGCGCGGAGCCGAAGGCGTCGAACGGGCCACCGAGCACGAGCACCTCGGGAAGCTGTGGCAGGCCCGGGCCGCTCACCCAATCGGGGGCGGTGCGGGCCG
>JAJYHG010000044.1 GCA_021784895.1 Actinomycetes bacterium | reverse complement strand
CATCACGGATGCAACCACCGGCAGCATCGAGATCGAGCGTCTCCCAGCGCTCTGACTGGGAGAAGGCCTGCGCCGAGCGCACGCAGCCCGGCGCGGCGTGAAACAGCTCAAGCGCTGCTGGCGTGGCCCTGCCGCCACGAACATCCCAACGCTCGAGCCACTCAGCCAAGCCGTGCGCGTGGACCGCATGCACGTCCTCACGCAAGAGCCCACCGCGCCACAGCTCAGCGAGGATCGCCGGGATGCCTCCGGCCCGGTGGACGTCCTCCATCAGATAGCTTGAACTCGGCGCGACCTTGCAGATGCACGGCACCCGCCGTGAGATCTCGTCGATGTCCCGCATCGTGAAGTCGATCCCGGCCTCCTGCGCCGCGGCCAGCACGTGCAGGACCGTGTTGGTCGATCCGCCCATGGCGATGTCGAGCGCGACGGCGTTCTCGAAGGCGGCCCGGCTCGCGACCGCCCGCGGCAGCACGCTCGCATCGTCACGGTCGTAGTAGCGCCTGCAGAGTTCGACCACCAGCTCTCCCGCCTGCTCGTAGAGCCCCCGGCGTGCCGTGTGGGTGGCGAGCGTCGAGCCGTTCCCCGGCAGCGACAGGCCCAGCGCCTCGGTGAGGCAGTTCATCGAGTTGGCGGTGAACATCCCCGAGCAGGACCCGCATGTGGGACACGCGTGCTCCTCGATCCGGGCCATATCCTCGTCTGAGACCCGCTCATCCACCGCGTCGGCGATCGCCGTGATCAGGTTGAGCCCCTTGCGCACGGTGCCGTCGACCAGCACCGCCTGGCCGCCCTCCATCGGCCCGCCAGAGACGAACACGGTGGGGATGTTGAGCCGCAGCGCGGCGTTCAGCATCCCGGGCGTGATCTTGTCGCAGTTGGAGATGCACACCAGCGCGTCGGCGCAGTGGGCGTTCACCATGTACTCGACGCTGTCTGAGATCAGGTCCCGCGAGGGCAGCGAGTAGAGCATGCCGCCGTGTCCCATCGCGATCCCGTCGTCGACGGCGATCGTGTTGAACTCGCGTGGAATACCACCGGCCCGTTTGATGGCCGCCCCGACCAGTTCGCCGACCGGGGCCAGGTGCGTGTGCCCGGGCACGAACTGGGTGTAGGAGTTGGCCACCGCCACGATCGGCTTGCCGAAGTCCTCCCGCTCGACGCCGGCCGCCCGCAGCAGGGCCCGCGCGCCAGCCATGTTGCGCCCGCGCGTGACGGTGTCTGACCTTAGCTCTGGCATGTCCCTGAGCCTACCGGGTGGGCCAAGTCAACCCTGTGCCGGCGCCGGCCCGCTTGGCCGGCGCCCGAGAACCAGCCTCGCCGCGAAGCCACGACTGCATTGAGCACCGTGCCTTCACCGATACACCCCAGGGGTATATCATCTGTCTAGGCGCAAGAAACAACTCAAGAGGAGCAACCAGATGTCAGAGCGAGCAACATTCCTCGTGCCCGGCATGACCTGCGAGCACTGCCGGTCCGCGGTCACGACCGAGCTCTCGAGCGTCGCTGGTGTCGCCTCGGTCACCGTCGACCTGGACACCAAGCTGGTGGAGGTTGCAGGCCATGACCTGGACGATGCGGCGCTGCGGGCGGCCATCGACGAGGCGGGCTACGAGGTCGCCTGATGGCAACCACGACCAGCGAGGAGCCCGCACAGCAGGCCACGCTGGCGATTGACGGGATGACTTGCGCCTCCTGCGCGGTCAGGATCGAGCGGCGGCTGAATCGGCTCGATGGCGTCAGCGCCTCGGTGAACTTCGCCTCCGAGCAGGCCGCAATCAGCTTCGATCCCGCTCAGGCTTCGGTCGGCACGCTGATCCGCGCCGTCGAGTCGGCGGGATACCACGCTTCACTGCCGGACGGGCTTGCCCGGCATAGTGCCGGTGGGCGTGATCTGCGCCCTCGCCTGTTTGCAGCGTTCCCGCTCTCGGTGGCGCTGGTGCTCATCACCTGGATTCCCGGGCTGCACTTCGCAGGCTGGCGGTGGCTGGCGCTGGCACTCGCCACACCGGTGGTCGCATACAGCGGCTGGCCGTTTCACCGCGCCGCGGCCACCGGCGCAACGCACCTTGCGGCGAGCATGGACACACTGGTCTCGATCGGCACACTGGCCGCCTTCAGCTGGTCGGTGGTGGTGCTGCTGACAGGCCTGCACGAGGCCGTCTACTTCGACGCGGCCGCGCTGATCACGACGTTCATCCTGCTCGGCCGCTACTTCGAAGTGAGCGCCAAGCGCCGCTCCGCCGACTCGATCCGCCAGCTGCTGGAGCTCGGCGCCAAGCAGGCGCGCGTGCTGCGTGACGGCGAGGAGGTACTCGTCGACACCGGGCAGCTGGAGGTTGGCGAGCTGTTCATCGCCCGGCCCGGCGAGAAGCTCGCCACTGACGGCGTGGTCGAGGCGGGCAGCTCGGCCCTGGACGTCTCGCTGCTCACGGGCGAGCCGCTGCCGGTTGAGGTCTCCCCCGGCGACCACGTGACCGGTGCCACGATCAACCTCACCGGCCGGCTCGTGGTCCGCGCGACCCACGTCGGCTCTGACACCGCGCTCGCGCAGATCGCACGGCTGGTGGGCGAGGCGCAGTCGGGTAAGGCTCCCGTGCAGCGGCTGGCCGACCGTGTATCAGCGGTGTTCGTGCCGTTCGTGATCATCGTCTCGCTGCTGACGCTCACTGGCTGGCTGGCCGCGGGCGCCACCGTTGCGGCTGCGTTCACCGCGGCGGTGGCGGTGATCGTCGTCGCCTGCCCGTGCGCGCTCGGACTGGCGACACCCATGGCGTTGATGGCTGGGGCCGGAAGGGGCGCGCAGCTTGGGATCCTGATCGGCAGCCCCGAGGTGCTCGAGCGCACACGCCAGGCGACGACGATCGTGCTCGACAAGACCGGCACCCTGACCGAGGGGCGGATGGCGGTGAGCTGCGTGCTGGCCGCACCCGGGGAGCCGGAGACCGACGTCCTGCGGCTGGCTGGAGCCGCCGAAGACGCAAGCGAGCACCCGCTCGCGCAGGCGATCGCGCAGCACGCGCGCGCGACCCTGGGCGCACTGCCCACGGCCGAGCGCTTTGAGAGCGTTGCCGGAGGCGGTGTCAAGGCGGTGGTCGACGGGCACACGGTCCTGGTTGGCCGCCGCGGTTTCCTCGCAGACCTTGGCGTGCGCGCACCGGCGGCCCTGACGGTCCGGCTGCAGGAGCTCGAGCAGGACGCCAACAGCGTCGTCATGGTGGCCTGGGACGGCAGCGCCAGGGGCCTGATCGCGGCCTCTGACCGGCTCAAGCCGACCAGCCGCGAGGCCGTCTCCGAGCTCAAGGCGCTGGGGCTCGAGCCCGTCATGCTCACCGGAGATAACGAGCACGCGGCGGCGGCCGTGGCAAGCCAGGCCGGCATCAGCCGCGTCCTGGCCGGCGTACTGCCAGATCAGAAGGCCGCCGAGGTGGCGCGGCTGCAGCGCCACGGGGAGCTCGTGGCGATGGCTGGCGACGGCATCAACGACGCGCCCGCCCTGGCCCAGGCGGACCTGGGGCTGGCACTGGGCACCGGTGCCGACATCGCCATGCAGGTCGCCGACGTCACGCTTGTCTCCGGAGACCTGCGCGCCGTCGCAGACGCGATCCGTCTCTCGCGGCGGACGCTCGCGACCATCAAGGGCAACCTTTTCTGGGCGTTCGCCTACAACGTGGCCGCCATCCCCCTGGCCAGCGCCGGCGTGCTCAGCCCCGTGGCCGCTGCCGCCGCCATGTCGCTGTCGAGCGTCTTTGTGGTCAGCAACTCGCTGCGCCTGCGGCGCTTCCAGCCGAAGCGAGCGTCCCTTGGCTGACAGGACCGCACCGGCGACGCACGGCTACGCGCCTGACAAGCAGGCGCTTGTGGGGCGCCTGCACCGGATCGAGGGACAGGTGCGCGGCATCGAGCGCATGCTCGCCGACGACCGCTACTGCATCGACATCATCACCCAGATCTCGGCGGTCACCACGGCGCTCGAGTCGGTCGCCTTCAAGATCCTCGACGACCACGTCAACCACTGCGTCGTGCACGCCCTGGCCTCCGGCGACCCCGAGGTTGCAGGCGAGAAGACGCGCGAGCTGCTCGACGCCGTGCACCGCTTCAGCCGCAGCCGCTGAGACGGACGCGGCCTGCGGAGGTCAGGACCGGCGCGTGTACGCGGCTAGCAGCCGGTTCAGCTCCTGCCCGGCGGCCTCGCGCTCGCTGGTCAGCCGCAGCCGTTGCTGGTCCGCGTCGCGTGCCTCGAGGATCGCAGCGTCTCGCTGCTCGTTGCGCTGCTGCGCCCAGATCTGGAGGTCTGCCAAGAACTCGGCGCTCGCCACCAGTGACCCCTCTTCGCTGGCGTCAAACCTACGCCGCGCAAGCTCGTCGGTGTGGAGCTCGGCCCCATCGAACCAGCGCTCGTAGAGGCTGATCTCGACCTGTCCAGCCTCCGGGCGTGTCTGCACGAAGCAGCCGAACTCACCCGCCTGCGCGTACTGCCCGATCTGCCCAAGCACGGCCATGTAGTGCGCCATCGCGGGCCCATCGAGCAGCAGCCGGAAGCTGCGCGAGAAGAACACCGTCCGGTCGACTACCTCCGTGTGAGTGCGCAGCCTGCCGTGCACACGGTGCTCTCGGCTGCGCACCAGCGATAGCCGCCTGCGGCCCGGCGGCTCCTCCACAGCCTCGACCTGCCACACGTCCACGAGTTCCGCGCCCATCGCCGCGATCATCACACGTGGCCGCCGCAGGTGCGGCCGAGCTGCAGCCGGCGCCGAGTCCTCGACGGCCGCGCTCGCGCCGGTTCGCACGGCGCACGCTCATCTGGATCCCCGGACAAGTCGATCGCGTACATATCGCCCAGAGCCGAAACGATACGCACCTGGTCCAGACCTCAGACATGCGGCGCCGAGACCGGCGCGCGCTCCGGCGCGCGCCCGATGCACTGATCGGTCTATGCTGTACTTATCAGTACAACTGAAGGAGAGTGTCATGAGCAGGCCACCACTTCCCCCTTTCGACCACGACAGCGCCGTCGTCAAAGTCCGCGCAGCCGAAGACGCCTGGAACAGCCGCGATCCCGAAAGGGTCTCGTTGGCCTATACGCCCGACAGTCGCTGGCGCAACCGCTCGACGTTCCTCACGGGCAGGGCGCAGATCGTCGCATTCCTGACCGAGAAGTGGGCACGCGAGCATGACTACCACTTGATCAAGGAGCTGTGGGCATACACGGATAACCGGCTCGCGGTCCGGTTTGCCTACGAGTGGCGTTCGGACACGGGGCAGTGGTACCGCGCCTATGGCAACGAGAACTGGCGCTTCGATGCGGACGGTCTCATGGCCGAACGTCATGCCAGCATCAATGACCTCGCAATCGACGACGCCGAGCGCAAGTTCTTCTGGGATCTCGGCCAGCCGAGGCCGGTTGACCACCCCGGGTTGAGTGACCTCGGCCTCTGATGGCCCGCACCGTAGCCGAGCGGCCAGACGCGGTCCTCGCGCTCGCCCACACGTTTCGGCGCCATGGCTACATGGGCGCGAGTCTCAGCGTCATCTCCGCAGAGACGGGGCTGGGGAAGGGAAGCCTCTACAACTTCTTCCCCGGCGGCAAGGAGGAGATGGCGCAGGCTGTGCTCGCTGAGGTCGGCGCCTGGTTTCGCACCCGCGTCTACGAGCCGCTGCTGGCGCCGGGCGATCCCACCGAGCGGATCGCGGAGATGTTCGATCGCACCGCGGGCTACTTCGAGTCGCGAGAGCTCGTCTGCCTGTTTGGCGCCTTCGCCCTGGGGCAGGAGCGTGAGCGCTTCGCGAGCGCGATCCGCGAGTACTTCCTCGAGTGGATTGCGGCACTCGAACTCGCGCTCACGCGAACCGGCCATGGGCCCGAGCGCTCGCATCAGCTGGCCGTGGACACGGTTGCTGGCATCCAGGGCGCCTTGGTCATCAGCCGGGCGCTGGGCGAGCCCGAGGCCCTTCGGGCATCGCTGGCGCGGCTGCGGGCGCGCATCACGCCAGCAAGCGGCGGCCACGACAGCTCACAGCTCGGGTGAGCCACGACAGTCCGCACGAGCCGATCCTCGGCCGCGCTCGGTCCGCCCGTACACTTGCGGCCGTGAAGTCTCCGCGGGGCGTCTTCGGGGCAGGCGATCGACATGGCCGAGCCTGGTGTTGCAGCTGGCTCGCTGCTTGAACGTGACGCTGCGCTGAGGGCGATTGTCGACGCGCAGGGCGCTGTCTCGCGGGGGAACGGCGCGACGGTGTTCGTCCAGGGCGCGGCGGGGATTGGCAAGACGTCGCTGATCGACGTCGGCAGGCTGGCGGCGCAGGCCGCTGGGTTCAGGAGTGCGTCCGCGGTCGGGAGCCCGACGGAG
Source organism: Actinomycetes bacterium (assembly GCA_021784895.1). Lineage (GTDB taxonomy): Bacteria > Actinomycetota > Thermoleophilia > Solirubrobacterales > Solirubrobacteraceae > Palsa-465. The sequence continues at coordinate 5,974 of JAJYHG010000044.1, read as the reverse complement.
GCGCGGCTGCCGTTCGGGTTGTTCGGCCAGGCGATCGTCGCGCTTGGCGGCAGCGCGATTGACGACGCGGCGGAGCTTGCCCGGCTGGGCGGTCAGCCGGCGCGCCTGTACCGGACGCTTCGGTTCTTTGCGGCCGCTGCGGCCAAGGCGCCGCTGATCCTGGTGTTGGATGACCTGCATTGGGCAGATGCGGATTCACTTGCGCTCCTGGGGTTCCTTTGCCGCCGTTTGAGCGGGACGCGGATCTTGGTGGTGGGCAGCCTGCGACCGGAGCCGGATGCCGCCTTGCTGATGGCCGATGAGCTCGTGGGGTCGGGCCATGCGCGCTTGGTGGCGCTCGAGCCGCTCAGCCGCGCGGCCTCGGCGGCACTGCTGGCCGGCTTTGTGTCGCTCGGGGCCGCCGAGAGCGAACGCGTGGTCGGGGCGTGCGCCGGTTCGCCGCTGCTGTTGAAGGTTGCCGGCGCCGCGCTGAGCGGCGGCGTGCCGCTGCCGCAGGCATCGGGTGAGGGCCGGTTTGGACGGTCCCTACTGCTGGAGCGTTTCGTCGGGCTCGGGCCGCAGGCGTTTGGCTACGTGCACGCCGCGTCGATTCTCGGTGTGCGGTTTCGGCCTGCGCTTGCGGGTGCGCTTGCCGGGCTGGATCGTGACGCCTGGGAGGGTGCCCACGCGCGGCTTTTGCATGCAGGGCTGCTCGATGATCTGGGTGCGGGTTGGACGGCGTTCGTGCATCCGCTGTTCGTACAGGCGCTGGTCGAGAGCCGGCCGCCATCGGAGCGGGAGCGTGCCGAAGCCGAGGCGTTTCGCTTGCTGGTCGAGCGCGGCGAGCCGGATGCGGTCGCCGCCGAACATGCGGTGGCGGCGCGGCTGACCGGCGATCCCCTCGCGGTCGAGGTCACGGCTCGCGCGGGCCGGGAGGCGCTGGCGCAGGGTGCGCTCGGGGCGGCTCGCAGCCACCTGGCAAGCGCGGTGGAGCTGGCGGGTGAGGCGGCGGGCGTCGATCTGCTGCACGATTACGCCGAGGTCCTGGCAGCCTGCGGCGAGTTCGAGGCGACGCGGCAGGTGTGCGCCGAGGTGCTGGGCAGACCGGAGCTCGAGCCCGCCGCTCGCAATGGCGCCCTGGCGCTGCTGGCCCGCGTCGCATCGCTCGCCGCCCAGCCCGCGCAGGCGGAACGGCTGTACGAGGAGGCGGTGGCCGCCGCCGGGGACGATCCGGCGCTCCAGGCGGTGACGCTCGCCGACGCCGTGTTCAACTGCCACGTCGTCTCGCCTATCCCCTGGGTGCTGGCTGCGACCTCCCGGGCGCTCGATCTGCTGGACGCGGATGCACCGCTGCGTGGCTCGCTGGAGACGCTGCGATCGTATTTGCTGCTGCTCGGCGGGGATCCCGCTGGGGCCGAGCTGCTCACCCGCGAGGCCGCCGGGTGGGTGGACAGGACCGGTGGCGGCGAGCCCGGCTGGGCATGGATGCACGCGGCTCATACGCTCGGCTCGTTCAAGCTGCTCGAGAATCTCAGCGGCGCGACCGAGTTGTTCGACCGGGAGTTTTCCCGTGCGGTCGAGGACGGTGCACCGATTCTGATCAACACACTCGCAGTCGCGTACGCCGACGTCGCCCACCGGCTGGGGCGCCCGCGCGAGGCGCTCGAGCTGGTGCAACGAGCGAGCGCGATGAGCGACCTGCGCATGTCTCCGTGGTATGAACTCGCAATGGCTGTGCTCTTGACCGAGTTCGGCCGCGATGAGGAAGCAGCGGCACACCTCGACGTGCTGCGCACGGTGAAGGCATCAATGGGGCCGGCCTATGGTGCCCCGGTGTCACTCTGGCTGGATGTGCTCGACGCACGGCGCCTGCTCGCCGTCGGCGAGCCCGCGCAGGCCTCAATGGCGATGCTCGATGCCGCGCACGTCGCGCGGTCCAGCGGCTGGCGTGAGCCGTGCATCGTCCCCTGGGCGGGCGTCGGGATCGAGGCGCACCTCGCCGCCGGGCGCGATGACCTCGCCCGCGCGCTGATCGAGGATTTGGAGTGCCTCGCGCAGCCCCTCTCCTGCCGCTGGCCGCGCGCGGTGGTGGCGCTCGGGCGGGCTGGGCTCGCGGCCAGCGAGGGCAGATACGACGACGCCGATCGCCGCTTCGCGCAGGCACTCGCGATCCTCGATCAACTGCCGCTGCCGATCGCGCAGGCGGAGGCGCTCACGAGCTGCGGCGCGCACCTGCGCCGCAGCGGCAGGCCGCGGCAGGCGCGTGCGCCGCTCGCCCGGGCCCTGGAACTGGCTGAACGGACCGGCTCCGAGCGCGTAGCCCGGCTGGCGCGCGCCGAGCTGGCCGCCTCAGGCGGCAGGCGGCGCCGACGCAGCGTTGATCGTTGCGAGCTGACCGCGCAGGAACGGCGCGTGGCGGCGCTCGCGGCGGATGGCATGACCAACGCGCAGATCGCCGCTGCGCTCCACATCTCCCCCAAGACGGCCGGCCATCACCTCGAGCACATCTACGCCAAGCTCGGCGTCCGCTCCCGCCGCGAGCTGACCCAAGCGGTGCGCAGCCCGGCCTCAGGGTAGGGCGCCCGCTGTGGTGGGTTGCTTACAGGCGGATCGCGGATTCGAGCGATCTGGGCGATCTGCCCGAGGCGGCGCCCCGTCATCACCGCCGCTCACCCCGAACATCGGCAGCTCACGGCTCTCAGCTGGTCAAGGCTGCCGCGATGATCTTCGCCGCAGACGCATCCGGGCCAACGAACATCCCAGCCTTCTCCATATGGCCTAAAGATGGGGCGCTCGCCCGATGCTAACTGGCCCAGCCAGGCCTAGCGTTCACCAGCCAAGCACTGCGGACGCAGGTTCGCCCGGCGAAAGCGGCACACCACCCGTGCCGAGCTGGAGCGAGGAGCACAATGGGACTGATCGACAAGCTCAAGACCGCCGGGGAGCAGGTCGCCGCCGGCGCCCGCGAGACCGTCCAGGAGGCGCAGCTCAGACACGACTTGGCGGAGGCGTACGGGGAGCTTGGCCGGGTGGCGTTTCAGCTGCTGGAAGAGGGCGCGCTCGCGGACGGGCGGCTTGCTCCCGGCAGCCGGCGGATCCGCGAGCTACGGACGCAACTGGGGGAGCTTGCTACCGAGATCCCTGCGACCGAACCCACGCTGGCGCATGACACGAGGAGGGCGAAGTATGACCAGACATAGAGCAGGCAATGCGATATTGCACGCGGCCGCAGTGGTCGGCGCAGTCGCGATCGGGCTGCTCGCGCCCTCGGCGGCGCTCGCGGCCAGCAGCTGGTCGGGACCGGCTGGCATCGACGCGAACGCGCTCAACTCGGTGTCGTGCCCGTCGGCGTCGTTCTGCGCCGCGGTCGACGGCGCCGGCGGCGCGACCACCTACAACGGCAGCACCTGGAGTACGCCCGCCGCCGTCGATACCACCAGCTTGGTGGCGGTGTCGTGCCCGTCAGCGTCATTCTGCGCCGCGGTCGACGGCGCCGGCAGCGCGCTCACCTACAACGGCAGCACCTGGAGCACGCCGGTACACATCGACACGCAGACCAACACGCTCACCTCGGTGTCGTGCCCGTCGGCGTCGTTCTGCGTCGCGGTCGACGACCTTGGCGAGGCGTTCACCTACAACGGCAGCACCTGGAGCACAACGGCCGCCGCCGTCGACCACAACGCCTTGACGGCGGTGTCCTGCCCGTCGGCGTCGTTCTGCGCCGCCGTCGACGACGCCGGCGGCGCGACCACCTACAACGGCAGCACCTGGAACACAACGTACGGCATCGACGCCAATACCGCCCTGCGGGCGGTGTCCTGCCCGTCGGCGTCGTTCTGCGCCGCCGTCGACGACGCCGGGAACGCGCTCACCTACAACGGCAGCGCGTGGAGCGCACCGGCCGCCGTCGACAACACCAGGCTGACGTCCGTGTCGTGCCCGTCGGCGTCGTTCTGCGCCGCGGTCGACTTCCGCGGTAACGCGCTCACCTACGACGGTACGTGGAGCTCGCCGGCGGCGGTCGACAGCAGCTCCCCGCCGCTGATGTCCGTCTCCTGCCCGTCCTCATCGTTTTGCGTCGCCGTCGACTTCGGGGGTAACGCATACAAGTACTCCCAGCTGGTGCGGGCCTGCGGGACCTCGCAGCTGCGCCTGTCGTTGGTGCGCATCCTCGGCGCCGCCGGCCATCGGTCGTGGGATCTGGCGCTGCGAAACGCGGGAGGCGCAGCCTGCACGCTGCGCGGCTATCCGACGGTGCGATTGCTGGACCGTCGCGGCCGACCGCTGCGCGTCGCGGTTGCGCGCCGGCGCTCGCGGGTGGTAACCGTGACTCTGGCACCGGGGCAGCGCGCCTTTTTCACCCTGACCTACGTGGACGGTGGCCCGTGCATTCCGCACTTCTTCATCGCCTATGGACTGAGCGTAACCCCGCCCCGCAATGGACGCTGGCTGTTGCTTCAACGACACTCGACAGTCTGCAGCGCCTCCCTCGGCGGCCATCCCACGATCACCCCGATACGAGCGAAGCTCGATGGAATCTAGCTGTCCCGCGCCCACATCAATCCCACCGGACACGAGTGGCTACACACAGGAGACCTTGACGATGAAACGAGTGGCTAGCAGCCTGCGAGCGTCCGGGGCACCGCGAGCGCACGCGGCGCCGTTTATCTCGATCGCTGCGGCCGCCGCGGCAACGTTGGCGTTCGCAGCGCCCGCACTCGCTAAGCCGATTGCACTGATTGCCGGTCCCGTGGCGGCGTTGCCGCACGGTTACAGCATGCTGCTGATCGCTGGCCAGGGAGCGGCGATCGCTCCGCAGTCCGGGGTTTTGGGCGGTTGCGGACCGCACCACTCACAACACTGTCTCCCAGGAGGCTCGAAGGACTCGCTGTCGATCCTGTTCTCGCGCAAGTTGAGAGCAAGCAGCGGCACCGAGGTGCTGCTCCAAGAGTACACCTTCCCGATCAGGAGCTCGGTGCTGACCGTTCTCGCTGACACAAAGCGTTTCATCGTCAACCTGTCAGGGTCAGGCCGCAGCTACGGCACCATCAGCATGAGCCTCGCGCACGGCAAGCTGTCGGGACTGGACGGCTTTGTCGATCTCCCGTTCCGGGGCCCCTCGTCGCTCCCGGCGCAGCTGGTCAGCGGGACCGCCGATCAGGTATACCTGCGTCACACCCATCTCCCCAAGCCGGCCGGGACACCGTCATGTCCACCACCAGGGTTTGCCGGTCTATTCGGCTTCACAGAGGATCCAGAGAAGAATTTTTACTTCGCCAGCGCGGTGCGTCAGGGCCTGATGCAGAAGCTCACGATCCTTGCGTCAGAACTACCGAACCCCAGCACAACCGCGCCCGCAACCGAATTCCGCGAAGTGGCGCTCACCGGCGCACCCAACGCCGACCTCACCGTGCAGCCGCCCTCACAGAATGGAAACGCGACCAACAGCGGCGGCGCCCTGGTGGTGACCACCGGGGGGTCACCCCGGCTCCAGGGATCGCTCAGCTTCGATAGCGAGTTCGCCCTTCCGGTTCACGGGTGCGGCGGCGTGACGGTAGCTGGCGGCACGATCCTCGCCGGCTCAGGTTCTCCCAATCACGTGACCGGGAACTTCCAGGCGATCTTCGACGGACCTGCGCGCCTCGGCTCGGACACGGTGACGTTCTGGGGCATCATGAGGGGCGAATTGATCTACCACTGATCACTGGTGCGCTTCAAGCCGCTTCTCCTCGCCGCGGTGGTCAGCTCGGCGATCCCAACAGCCGCTTGGCCCCGAGGCAGGAAGGGGCGCACCGTCGCCTGCAGCGGGTGGCATCAAGGCGCGTCCAGAAGTCCGTGAACGGCGCACTGATCGAGTCGTGAGCTCCAAGCGCTGGACCGCTCTGGCCCGGCGCCAGCGCGCAGCCGAGCGGCCCGCCTGAGCCCAGCGCGGCCTCCAACCGGCCCTACCAGACAAACTGCCCGCGCGCAGCGCAGTTTGTCAGCCACAGCCCCG
>JAJYHG010000181.1 GCA_021784895.1 Actinomycetes bacterium | reverse complement strand
GCATCTTGGGGCCGCAGCCGGCCGCCCGTGTTGGTAGTGCCGGCTCACCGCGAAGGGTACGCCCACCGGCAGGCTCTAAACTGCTAGGCCCGGATGGCCCACACCCCAGAGAAGCTTCTGCTCGCGTCGCCGCGCGGGTACTGCGCGGGCGTCGAGCGCGCCGTCGAGACCGTCAACCAGGCGCTCGAGCTCCACGGCGCACCGGTCTACGTGCGCAAGGAGATCGTCCACAACAAGCACGTGGTCGAGCAGCTGCGCGAGCAGGGCGCGATCTTCGTGGAGTCAGTCGCCGAGGTACCCGCGGGCGCCACCACCGTGTTCTCGGCTCACGGCGTCGCCCCAAGCGTGCGCGAGAACGCTGCCAGGCGCGCTCTGAACGTGATCGACGCCACCTGCCCGCTGGTGACCAAGGTCCACCGCGAGGCGATCAGGTTCGCCCATGACGGCTACACGATCGTGATGATCGGCCACGCCGGGCACGAGGAGGTGGAGGGCACCATGGGTGAGGCGCCCGACCACATCGTGCTCGTGCAGAGCGAGGCGGACGTCGACGCGCTAGAGCTCCCCGACCCCTCCCGGGCGGCCTACATCTCGCAGACGACGCTCAGCGTCGATGAGACCCGGGCGATCATCGAGCGCCTGCGTGAGCGCTTCCCGGAGATCATCGCGCCCCGCACCGACGACATCTGCTATGCGACGACCAACCGCCAGGCGGCCGTCAAGGAGCTCGCCCAGGCCTGCGACCTGGTGCTCGTGATCGGCAGCCGCAACTCCTCCAACTCAAACCGTCTGGTCGAGGTGGCGCGCGAGTGCGGCGCCGCCGCCCAGCTGATCGACAACGAGTCCGAGGTGCAGGAGGAGTGGCTTGCGGGCATGCGCACGGTCGGCATCACCTCCGGCGCGAGCGCCCCCGAGGAGCTGGTGAAGCGGCTCGTGCGCTTCTTCCGCGACCGCGGCACCACGGATGTGGAGGAGCTGGAACTGGTCAGGGAGGACACCCGCTTCATGTTGCCCAAGCCGATCCGGCAGGCGATCGCGTAGCGCTTGCGCACGCTCGTCGTCTCGGACCTTCACATCGGCGCTGGCCGCGGCCGTATGCGGCTCGACGACCCGCGCGCCCTGGCGGTCCTGGCGGGCGCGGCCTCGGGTGCCGACCGCCTGGTGCTGCTCGGCGACGTGATCGAGCTGCGTGAGGGCCCGCTCCAGGACGCGCTCGCCGCTGCTTCGCGCGTCCTGCCACAGCTGGTCACCGGTCTTGGCCACGGCCGCGAGGTCGTCTACGTGTTCGGCAACCACGACCACCAGCTGCAGCTGCACCCGGCTGCGCTTGAGCGGGTGGAGGGCCTGCTGCGCCAGGGCGGCGCAGCGGTCAGCTTCGCCTACCCCGGGCTCTGGCTGCGGGAGGATGTCTACGCCCACCACGGCCACTACCTTGATCGCCACACCACCACGCCGGCGTTCGAGCGGCTGGCGGCGGGCGCGATGGCGCGCTTCATCAAGCTGCCGCTCGCCGAGATGTCGGGGCCGGAGGACTACGAGCGCGTGCTCGCGCCGGTCTACGCCTGGATGTTCGCGATGGCGCAGCACGGTCCCCGCGACGCCGGCGGCCCGGAGGGCGGCGGACAGGTGCGGCTGCTCGCGCGCCTGCGCAACGCCCGCTGGCCGCAGTCGCTGGTGCTTGAGACCGGCGTGCGTGGCCTGGTGGCCGCGCTCAGCCGCGCTGGCCTGGGGCCGCTGACCGGTGACCTCTCAGACGCCCGGCTGCGGCGTGCCTCGCTGATCGCCTACGGCCAGGTGCTGGCGGTGCTCGGCCTGGCACCGCGCTACGCGCTCTTTGGCCACTCTCACCGGGCCGGCCCGCTGCCCCATGACCTGCCCTCCGAGTGGGTCACGCCGGCGGGTGCGGCGCTGCTCAACACCGGCTGCTGGGTCAACGAGCACTTCGCCTACGAGCACGCGGGTGAGAACCCCTACCGTCCCGGCTACGCCGTCTGGGTCGACGACGACGGCCCGCCGCGGCTCGTCAACCTGCTCGCCGGCGGTTGACCCCGGCTGGGGGCCGGGTCACGGCGGCGTAGCCTTGTGCAATAGAGGGTTCGATGAGTGTGCATCGCGACGATCGCGCGCTGTGGACGGACGCGGAGCTGCTTGAGGCGGTGGCGGCTGGCGACGGGGCGGCGTTTGCGGCCTTCTATCGCCGCCACCTGGCGGAGCTGCTCGCCTACCTGCGGCGTGAGACCGGCGACCGCGAGCTCGCCGCCGACCTGGCTGCCGAGGTCTTTGCCGCCGTCTTGCTGGGCGCGGGGCGCTACCAGCGCCAGACCGACTCGGCCCTGCCGTGGGTGATCGGGATCGCGCGCCACAAGCTCTTGATGAGCTGGCGTCGCGGCCGGGTGGAGGCGCGGGCCCGCCGGCGCCTCGGGCTCGAGCCGCTGGCGCTCGATGATCTGGCGCTCGAGCGCGTCGACCAGCTCGCCGACGTTGGCGTCGGCCGGCTCGAG
>JAJYHG010000230.1 GCA_021784895.1 Actinomycetes bacterium | reverse complement strand
CGGGCGGGTGGTCGCGCTGGTCGGCGAGAGCGGCTCGGGCAAGAGCACGATCGCCAAGCTGCTCGCCGGGCAGGAGCGCCGCTCCGGCGGCCAGATCCTGCTTGACGGCAAGGAGATCGAGCCCTCGCGGCGCGGCGAGTTTCGCAGCTACAAGAGCGAGGTTCAGATGGTCTTCCAGGACCCGTTCGCGTCGCTGAACCCGCTGCACACCGTGCGCTACCACCTGCAGCGGGCGCTCTCGGTCCACTCCGAGCGCACCGGCCGCAAGCCGACTGTGACCGAGATCGACCGGCTGCTTGACCAGGTGAAGCTCAACCCGGTTGAGAAGTTCCGTGACGCCTACCCGCACGAGCTCTCCGGCGGCCAGCGCCAGCGCGTGTCGATCGCTCGCGCACTGGCGGCCGAGCCGCGGGTGCTGCTCGCGGACGAGCCGGTTTCGATGCTTGATGTCTCCATCCGCCTGGAGATTCTCGACTTGATCGCGGAGCTGCGGACCAAGTTCCGCCTTGCGATCCTGTACATCACCCATGACATCGCCTCGGCGCGGTACTTCGCCGACGAGATCCTGGTGATGAACCGTGGGGAGATCGTCGAGCGCGGCCCTGCCGAAGCGCTCGTGCAGAACCCCACGCATCCCTACACCCAGCTCCTGATCGCTTCCTCGCCGGACCCGGACACGTTCGCGTCCGAGGTGCCGGGGCAGGCGGCCATGTTCGCCAGGGACGGTCTGGAAAAGGAGGTCGCCTCGGAGTAGACGAGGAGAGACGGGTTGGCGCCCCCGCCAGGAGCGAGGGCGCGCAGACCCTGCCAGTGCAGTGACCCGCGCCGGTCCCACAGACCTTTGGCGCGGATGTCGGTTGACCAGCAACTAACTATGTATCAAAGGAGGGGGTGCTCGCTTCATGAAGCGAATCCTCAACAAACGTTCCGTACAGGCTGCCGTTGCGACGGGAGCCATCGTCGTAGGCGGCTCCGCCGGGGCGATCTTCGCCACCGCCGGCTCGGCCACCGCGGCCGTTCACGCCAAGGCCGCCAGCAGCTCGGTGCTGACGGTGGAGTCAAGCCCTGTCGGTCAGGCCAACGGCTTCAACCCGTTCGTCTCGACCTCGGCCTCGTCGATCGTCGGCGCCACGTCGCTGATCTACGAGCCGCTGTTCCAGGCGGACATCCTCAAGCCGGGCAAGTACTACCCGTTCCTCGCCACGAGCTACAAGTGGGGCGCGGGCGGCAGGTCGATCACGTTCGTGATCCGCCGGGGCGTGAAGTGGTCAAACGGCACGGCGTTCACGCCGGCCGACGTTGCGTTCACGTACAACCTGATCAAGAACAACCCAGCCATCAACGGCAGCGGTCTCACGATCTCGAGCGTCTCGACCAGGGGTGACACGGTCACCCTGCACTTCCCGACGCCGCAGTACGCGAACTTCCAGAACATCGCGGGCGATGTCTACATCGTCCCGCAGTCGATCTGGCAGAGCGCCGGCAACCCGTCGACCTACGCCGACACAAGCCCGGTCGGCACCGGCCCGTACACGGTGTCGAGCGTCGGCGCCAGCGGTGTCGTCATGACCGCCAACCCCAACTACTGGGGCGGCCCCTTCGGTGGCCACGGCGCTCCGGCGGTGAAGACCGTCGAGTTCCCGACGCTGTCGAGCAACACCTCGGCGCTTGCGGCGCTGGATACCGGCCAGGTCGATTGGGCCGGCAACTTCATCGCGGACCCCAAGCAGGCGTTCGCGGGTAAGCCGCTGACGTTCTGGTCACCGCCGCTGAACACCAATTCGCTCGAGCCGAACCTGCACGAGTGGCCGACCAACCAGCTGGCCGTCCGTCAGGCGATCAGCCTGGCGATCAACCGCAAGGCGATCGCCTCGCAGGGTGAGTCCGGCACCGAGCCGATCGCGACCAACGCCAGCGGCCTGACGCTGCCGGTGTTCAACCAGTTCCTGGCGCCGAGCGTCAAGGCTGCGGCCTACCACATCAGCCCCAACGCCAACGCCAAGGCGGCTGAGAAGGTGCTGGAGCAGGCCGGCTACAAGAAGGTCGGCAAGTGGTTCGCGTTGCACGGCAAGATCGTGAAGCTGTCGGTCACCGACCCGACCGCCTACAGCGATTACGCGCACGACGACCAGATCGTCGCCGCTGACCTGAGGGCCGCTGGTATTGACGCCAGCGCCGTCGGGCTGGCTGTGAACACCTGGAACAGCGACATGGCAGACGCCAACTTCCAGCTGACCATGCACTGGTCCAACACCAGCGTCGCCCCCTACCAGCTGTATGACGGCTGGCTGAACAGCGCCCTGGCCACCAAGACAAACCGCGCAGGCAACTTCGAGGGTCTGCACAACGCGGCGATCGACGCCGACCTCAAGAAGCTCGCGGCGGCCGGCACGATCACCGCGCAGCGCAACGACCTGGCTCCGATCGAGCAGTTCGTGGCCAAGAACCTGCCGGTCATCCCGACGGTCTATGGCGTTTCGTGGGGCGAGTACAACACCAGC
>JAJYHG010000190.1 GCA_021784895.1 Actinomycetes bacterium | reverse complement strand
ATCTGCAGGCAGAGATCCAGCGGGCGGTTGCGGACGCGATCGCGACCGCACCGCCACGGCGCAACCGCATGCCACGCGAGCGCGAGTCGATCACCCACAAGTTCTCGGTCGGCGGCCACGAGGGCTACATCACCGCCGGCAAGTACGACGACGGAACCGTCGGCGAGATCTTCCTGACCGACATCGGCAAGGAGGGCTCGACGATGCGCGGGATGATGAACGCCTTCGCGACATCGATCTCGATCGCGCTCCAGTACGGGGTGCCGCTCGAGACCCTGGTGCGCAAGTTCAGCTACATGCGCTTTGAGCCCGAGGGCATGACCAGCAACCCGGAGATCCCGTTCGCGAAGTCGATGCCCGACTACATCATGCGCTGGCTGGCATCCCGTTTCCTGGATGCCGACACGCAGGAGGAGCTAGGGATCCTGACCCCGGCCGTGCGCGCCCGCCGTGCCGCACAGGACGCACTCAGCTCGCACTCGAGCGACACCTCGCTGCCGGCTGCCGAAATGCAGCGCCAAGAGCAGAAGCGAGAGGACGCCCGGTCGGCCGCGCCTGCCGCGAGTGGGTCAGCGTCCGCCGCTCGGGCGGCGACCTCTGCCCTGACCGACACGCCACCGGTCGTGCCCGCCGCCTCGGCCCGCAGCCCGTTCGGCCTGGATCTCGGCCCGGCCTGCCAGCAGTGCGGCGGCATGATGCAGCGCACCGGCGCCTGCTACACGTGCTCCAGCTGCGGGTTCAACACTGGCTGCGGCTGATGAGAGCGCAACTGAGGTTTCCAGGCCTAACGCGCCTGAATCCCTCACCGGAACGCGCCTGAAGATTGCAGCGAGTCGCCTGCCGCCGCGCGGAGGACGGCGGCTTGGGCGGCGGCTCGCTGGTCGCGCGGACAGCGGTCGCGTGTGGGCGCCTGCGCGCCGTCGGCGCCGAGCGTCGCCGGACGCTCGCAGCTGACGCCATGCAAGCCCCGGCCACCGCACTTGACCGCGCTTTCGACGCGCTGAGCATCCTCTTCGGGGATGCAAGCCGCGGCTGAGGCTTCAGCCCACCGCCGAGGACGGCTCGGCCTCAGCTCGCCATAGCGCGTGCAACACCGGCCGCAAGCGATTCGTCAGGCGCGGGCCCAGCACGCGGGCGTATTGCGGCGTCACGTGGTTGCCGTCCTCGCTGGTGACGGTGCCGCCGATCACAGTCGGGCAGATGTCCCCATCACAGAACCATTGCATGGTCGGGATGGCTGGATAGCCGTCCCGGTTGACCATCGCCTGGATGCTCTGAAGCGAAGCGCGGATCGCGGCTGTCACGTGCAGGGCACAGCGCCCGAGGTTGGCTTCGGGGGAGCTCATGCACTGCGACGGGGTCGGAACGTTGTCCACATACCAATCATCGCTCGGCGGATCTGCGAACAGCACCGGGTGGGGAACCGCGCGCATCACACGCTGGACCAGCCGCTCGGCGAGCCCAGCCTGGGCGACGGTGTAGTTGCCCGTCATGAAACTCACGACCGTTGCCGACGGACGCAGCTTCGCCAGCTCCCGCAACACACCGCGCCACCACGTTAGACACGGCCAGCCGGGCCGGTTCTCGTGCAGCGCCCAGAGCGCACAACCAGGCTTGGCAAGCGGTACGAGCCTGAAGTCGAGGTGCACCGCAGCCTGCACAAAGGCAGGAGTCCACATCGACGCGTGCGAATCACCGAGCAGGACCACCGTGTGGCGCGCGTGCACGGCGCCCAGGCTGCACAGCTGGTAGGTGGTGCCCGGCCCGAATGCGGGCAGGCAGTCGGAGGCCACGGCCGCGCCCACACCGGCCGGCGTGGAAGGATTGAGCGCCACCGGAATCGGTGCGCCCGCGAGCGCAAGCTTCGCCGCCGCGACCACTGGTGCGATCGGCCTCTGGGACAGGAGCTGCGCCCGGGCGGGGCGCTCCCGGCCACGCACCGCGGGCGTCGTGGCGCGGGCAGCGCGGGCTATGACCGGCGAGCCCATCGCCGCGACCGCCAACAGCGCACCCACGGCCAGCGCCGCAAGCTTGGGCAGAGTTGGCCTCATCTAGCACACACCTGCGTGCACACCATCACTTATCCGCTTCCCACCCACGCACGATCCATAACGCCGGGCGCTGCCCCGCGCTGCGCCCGCGCTTCCCCCCGGCGGTCAGCGGACCGCCGGGCTCAACCGCAGCGCTCGCGCCTGAAGCAGAGCCGCAAGCCGCGCGATGCCTGCGTCGCTGACGTCGTCGTGGGCGAGGCGCACCGTCGGCATGCCGGTTTCGAGCAGGATGTCCAGGTCACGGCGGCGGTCAGACACACACGCCTGCCTGCGGCGGTGCGTCGCGTAGCCGTCGAACTCCACGACCAGATCGTGGTCGGGGAAGGGCACGGTGAGTCGGGTTGCGTGTCAGGATGTCCTCGAGCTCGACGAGCGTCAGCAGCCCGCGCAGACGCGGGTCAGCATGCCATTAGCGACCCGCCGCTCTACAGTCCGCGGGTCCAGGCCACAGTCGAGT
>JAJYHG010000166.1 GCA_021784895.1 Actinomycetes bacterium | reverse complement strand
GAGCGCATCGTGCACACGCGGGTCGAGGTCCACCGGCAGTGGGACCAGCAGCGGCTGCTGGGCCAGCGTCCGGCGGTCGTGAACCAGGCGCGAGTCGGCACGGCCTCGGTCCAGCAGCGCCTCCCAGGGGTCCGATCTCTTGCTGCGCGCGGCCACCGCGTGAGTATGGCGAGGCGGACACCGCGGATCGGGCGGATCGGACGGACGGGACGGACGGGACGGACGGGGCGCTGGCCAGCTGGATTCGTTGCTACGGTCGGCGGCTGTGCTGCGGGCGCTCTACTCAGACCTTGATGGGACGCTTCTCGGGCCGGGCGGATCGCTGTTCCGCGGCGGAGATGGCGGCTTCAGCCTGAGCGCAGCGCGGGCACTCGAAGCGTGCGCCCGCGCGGGCGTGGAGGTGGTGAGCGTTACCGGCCGGCGGCAGCAGGGCGTTGATGAACTCATGCGGCTGATGGGCCAGCGCTCTTACATCTTCGAACTCGGCTGCGGGCTGGTGCTCGATGGCGAGCTCGAGTGGCTGACCGGCGACTGCGTGCCCTCCCCGGAGCGCGGGACGATCTACACCCAGATCGCAGCCAGTGGCGGCCCGCAACGGCTGCTCGAGGCCTTCAAGGGGCGGCTCGAATACCACACCCCCTGGTCTGAGGGCCGCGAGGTCTCACATCTGTTCCGCGGGGAGGTGCCGCTCGACGAGGCCAATGAGCTGCTCGGGCAGGCGGGGCTCGGTTGGCTGCGGCTGGTCGACAACGGTCTGATCGCCGGGCACGGAATGGGGGATGACAGCCGCCCACACGCCACTGAGACGGTCCGCAGCAGCCGGTATGCCGACGAGGCGGCCGGCCGCCTACACGCCTACCACCTGATCCCCGCGTGCGCGTCAAAGGCGCGCGCGGTTGCGCGCCACATGCAGAACCGCGCCTACGGCGCGGAGGAGTGCATCGCCTGCGGCGACTCGCGCGAGGATCTGGAGGTGGCAGACGTCGTCGGCACCTTCTGGCTGACGGCCAACGCAGCCGCACACGACCCCACGATCCCGGAGGCGATAGACGGACGCCGCAACGTCCGGGTCAGCTCCGACGGCTATGGCGCCGGGGTATATGAGGCCGTGGTCACGACGCTGGCCGAGTCGCGCTGAGGATTCGTGAGCCACGCGGGCCGTGAAACGGAAGCTCGGCACGCGGCTGCCAGTGTGAGCCGTCGAACACATACAGCCGGGCTGCCGTGAGCACCGCCGTGATCGGCAACCGCGGCGTGATCTCCGCTTCGACGGCATCGAGGGTCGCCTCCTGCCCGCAGGCGACCGTCAGGTGAGGGACCACGTCCGCGAACTGGCCGCCGTATGGCGGCGCCTGCGGCCAGCGGCTGGCGATCCTGACCGTCAGATCGAGCAGGCCGGCGGCGGGTTCGGGGTCGAGCCACAGCACGCCCGGGAAACGCCCCGGCCGGTCAAAGCGCACGCGTAACTCGCTGAACTCGCCGCAGAGCGCGCTCAGCCCAGCCAGTACCCCCTCAGTCAGGTCGTGGTCGCCCAGGAACGGATAGAGCGCAGTGACATGCGCGGGCATTCCCTGCATCGCCGAGCTGTCGAACCGCTCCCGCCACGCCGACACCACCGCTTCTGCCGCCGCGACCGGGACCACCACAGCCGACTCGCCTCGCACGGGCACCGGGTAATCATGACGGATCGCCGGCATGAGGCTCATCGTCGGCCGGCCTCATGAGCCAGCCCGATCGCGCGCGACCCCGACGTTGCACACCGGCCGGACAGGCGGCCGGCCTGCCCCTCAAGCAGCGTCCCGGGTCCGGGCGAGCTCCTTGGCCTCGCGGTTGATCCTGTCCTCCCCGGCCACCGCTGCGGCGAGTTTCGATGCCGCTTCGGCGAGACCCCCGAACGCGGCGCTGACCACCACGGCGCTCGCGCCACCAATGGCATGATTCATCGCCGCCACCGCGCCGTCAAACTGGAGCCAGAGATCGGCAGGCCCGCGCCGGCCGGTCCCGGGGCGTAACTCGTAGGGCGGCTCGGCTCCGTCCGAACCGCGCACCGGCTGCCACTGCAACCCCGCTTCATGCGCCTGCTGCCAGGCGAGTTGCTCCGCCGCAGCCGCCTCAGACAGCCTCTGCAAGCGGGCCGCAAAGCCCTCGTCAGGCGGCGCCAGCCTGTGGGCCCGAATCGCCTCGGCCCAGCCTGCGCCGGCATGCTGGACCAGCCGCACGACACGCTCACGCTCCTGGTCGAGCTCGTCCCTAAAGCTCACCCCGAGCCCCGCTCGAGGTCAGGGATCAAGGAGCCCACGGGCTCCCCGCTCCAAAAGTCACTTGCACTCGGCCCCGAGATCGTGGAGGCTGGCGGCAGTGAACCCTGATAACCGCTCTCGACGATGCGCTCCAGGTCGGATCGCTTGATGCGCACCCGCCTGCCCACGCGGACAGCCGGAAGCGAGCCGGCGTCGATCCAGTTGCGCACCGTCTGCTGGTTGAGGCGCAGTACTTCCGCAACCTCAGCCACGGTCAGAAATGATTCTTCGTAATCACTATTTGACATCGCCATTGATTCTACGCCACAGATGCGCTATTTCTAATTTAGACTAACTGAGACTAACAACGGAGATGATTGCACGGCGCTCGGACGGATGCCCTAAGCGCTTCGGAGGAGACGTGACCGACCAAGACTCGGAAACCAGGGGAAAGGGGGCCGGCGATACCGCGACGACAAATGTCGTTCGTTTCCCGCGACCCTGGTACGGATCCGTGGACGAGCTCGTGCCGATCAGCTCGCAGCCGCGGCGCGAAACACCCCAGTTGACGGTGCTGCCGCACGCGTCCGACTTTTGGGGCGGCAGCCTCGAGGTCGAGGTCCAGCTCGAGACAGACGCAGAGGCTGACACATCGCCAAACCCAGCGCCACCGCCCATACGCGGGCACGCACCTGCGACGACGGCCGGCGGCTGCTCGCCCCAGACCCAACGCGCAACAGTGTCGCAGCGGAAAACGCGAACACGGCCGGCGCTGCGCGCCCGCGGGTCTGCGGTGGCCGTACTCCTACTGGTTGGATGCCTGGCCGCGGCCGCAACAGCCGCTGCCCTTGGCGTGGGCAGCCCTGCACGCCACATGCGCGCCGCCAACGCCGCCAACGCCGCCAACGCCGCCAACGCCGCCAACGGCCACGGCACCGTGCAGCGGGACACGACCCAACGGCGTGAAGGCCAAGACCACCGGCACACCCTCTCGGTTACCCCAGCAACAGCGCCGAGCATCGCCGTGCGCCCGGTGAGGCCACGGCGCCGCCAGGGCCGGAGATCACGGGGGCGGAACCGGCTGCCGACCCGAGCCACCGGGTGGTCGCACACTCCATCGCACACCCACACGAGCAGCGTGGCGGCTGCACCGGTTACAGCGACACCGCCGTCAACCTCCCTTGGCGGCGACGGCGGCTCGTCCTCTTCCACAGCCGGCAGCAACAGCAGCTCAGCCAACCCGCCTCAAACGCCACCCGGATGCGCGCCAAGCGTCACCAACGGGGGAGCGTGCAGCCTCTGACGATCCGCCAGCAAGAACGCGAAAGGCATCCATGACCAGACCCCGACCCCTACCCATCATCATCGGCCTCGCGGCCGGCATCGCGCTCGCCGGCGGTGGCTACGCACTTGCCGCGCCCGGCAACGCCGAGATCCACGCCTGCGCAACCCGAGCCGGAGCCCTGGTGCTAGCGGCCAAACGCTGCCCCCGGGGTGAGCGCGCACTCACCTGGAGTGTCCGCGGCCCCGCCGGCCGCAACGGCACCTCGGTGCGCCTCAGTCCCCACGTGTGGGTCACAGAGGCGAGCGCATCGGCGCGCGCTACCGCTTCGATCTGGCGTGGCGCACACGGGGTCGACGCGCTGCACCTGACAATCCCGCAAGGCGCAACCGGGGCGAGCGGAGCCGCTGGCCCGGCTGGCCCCGCTGGGCCTGCCGGGCCTGCCGGGCCTGCCGGAGCGAACACCGGGCCGAATGCGTGGGGTGAGGTGTGGGTCGGGTCGACCACAGCGGAGCTGGCGTATGGGTCGAGCGGGGTATCGGTATCGGGTGGCAACGGCGGCGCGTTTGTGGCGGTCACGACCTGTACCGCCGCTGACCCCACAAACCCGATCATCACAGTGACGCCGAACGACGACAAGCTCGACACGCTGGCTGGCGCCAACAACACGGCGAGCGGCCAGCCCACTGCCTATGTCTCGAGCTTCGGCGCGGACAACCCCGGCAGCCATGCGCTTGCCTTCACCGTCACGACCACCGCCGTGAACGGCCAAGTCGTGAACAGCGACTTCTCGTTCACCGTCAGCTGCTGACCCGACCCGTACCGCCCAAGCAGAGAGGATACCCGTGCCCCACCGCCACCACCGGAACCGCCAGCGGCCCCGCCGCGGCTCGCGGCGAGGCCACGCGGCTGCCAGACGCGTGCCGCTCGTCGCTGTGGTCGCCATGTGCCTGGCCGCGCTCGCACCGGCTCGCGCCCGGGCCAACACCTACACCGGCCTGCTCCACAGCGGCGTCGTCTCGGCCTCGTCGTCGGGGAACCTCTACCCCGCAAACACCGCCGTCAGCGGCACGGTCCATTCCTGGAGCGCGCCGAGCGGCGTCCAGTTCAACGGCTTTGCCTACACGGCGGCGAGCTTCGGCTCGGCCAACGAGGACGACACCGGCGGGCTCTCCTCTGGATTCATGGGCTCGGGCGGCAGCGCCCCCACGGACCTCGCGTTTCCGTGGACCACCGACTGCTCGATCAGCCAGCAGGCGCCCCGGACCTGGATCGCTGACGGCGTCGCGGTGACCAAGACCGACACGGGCCCGGGCGGCGTGGCCCCCGGCGCGTGCAACACGCACGGCAACACCTCGGGCTGGAACTACACCAACGTTGAGGTCGAGTCCCCCGACACGAGCGTCAACCCGCAGAGCCCGTATCAGACGCTGACGCTCTCCATCTGGTGCGCGCGCGACGCCGACTGCAGCGGCGGGGACTCCGCCAACTACTCGGTGACCAACCTCTCGGGCAGCTTCAGCGACTCACAGAGCCAGCCGGCGGGCTCGCTCAGCTGGAACACGCCGGTCAGCGCTGGCTCCTGGTATCAGACCCAGAGCGGCGGCCTGGCTGTGGCCTACGCGGCCTCGGACCCGGCCGGCATCTGCTCGCTCGAGCTCGCGCTGCAGGGACCGAGCACCCCGACCAGCGGCCTGCTTGGCAACCACGGCCCGGGTGTCGTCAACGCCGGCGGCCAGATCGGCTGGGAGTTCCAGAACGGCACCGACCCCTGCTGGGCCGGGCAGGCAAACGCCGGCACCTGGACGCTACCCGGCGGGCTCGCCTCCGGCAGCTATGAGGCAGTCGTCGCGGCTGCAAACCCCGGCAACTACCAGGCCCAGGGCTTCAGCGCGAGCGGTTCACCAGAGGTCGCGGCCACCGGCGCGATCCAGATCGACGACCAGGCACCCCAGCTCGCCTGGAGTAACCCTCAGACCGGCTGGACCTCCCAGGCTTCGGAGACGCTCGCGGTCACAGTCGGGCCGTCGGGGCTCGCAGGGCTCAGCTGCACCGACAACGGCCAGGCCGTGACGCCGGCACTCAGCGCCGGCGCCGCCGGCGGCGCCGGCACCACCTACTGGACGATTCCAACAGCGGTCAACGGCAGCAACGACGTCACCTGCACCGCCAGCAACGGCGATGTCAACGGCGCGCTGACCGGTGCGGCCAGCGGCAGCTTCAGCGTCGACACCGTGGTCCCGACGATCACCTTCCAGGACCCGGGATACACACCCGGGAGCTGGACCGACGCCGCCCAGACCGTAACCGTGATGCCGCAATCTGGACCCAGCGGTCTCCAGGCGCTCAACTGCTCGCTGGACGGCTTGAAGGCGACCATCAGCCCCAGCAACCAGGTCACGATCTCCGGCAACAGCCCCAGCGCAACCCAGCCGCACGTGCTCAGCTGCTACGCGACGTCGGTAGCCGGCGTCTCCAACGAAGCCAACCCCTCCACCTTCGCCGTAGCCATCGACACCAACCAGCCGACGATCAGTTTCAGCGGCGCGGCCGCCAACGGCTCCTGGATCTCCGGCACGCCGACCGTGGTCGTGACCGGCGGCGAGCAGAACGCCACCACCGGGCAGGCCCAGATCCTGTCCGGGATTGCCTCTATCGCCTGCACTGATAACGGCAATCAGATCAGCACACCACCACTCAGCTCTGGCTTCGTGACCTCCTTCGAGCTGACGACCAACGGCGCCAACCACATCGCCTGTGTTCCAGTCACCAAAGCCGGCATGGTCGGCTCGACCTTCACGGAGACCGTGAACGTCGAGAACCCCGGCAACGACTGCACCCCCACTGGGTGCAGCGGCACCCAGTGGGGCTCATCACCCCTGATCGACGCCGGCGCCGACCCCTACTCGAACGGGCCCTCACAGTCGACCTGGTCGCGAACCGCACAGGCGGTCACGATCACGGCCGACCTGCCGGCCGGGCAGGCGCCGGTCGCGTCGATCTCCTGCTCGGGGGCACTGACCGGCACCTGGCCGCTGAGCAACCTGAACGCCGACGCCGCCGGTGGCGAGCGGATCACGATCACCGTGCCGCCGCCCGGTGGCCAGCTCACCTGTACCGCAGCCGATGCGGCCGGGAACGTCTACCAGCTCGGCTCCTACCAGTTCGAGGAGGACGCCATCCCGCCGGCAGGCTCGTTCGACAACCTGTCAGCGACCACGCCCGACGACATTGGACTTACCGTCTATGACCCAGGTGGCCCGCTCGCCTCGGGGGTGGCGTACGTGCGCGTGTACGCCACCAACACTGCTACGGGTAGCGTCTACGACCTTGGGCTCGCCCGCCAAGCGAGCAACGGCAGCGACCTCTACACAGTCAACCTAGACGACGCGGACGTGCCGGCGGGCACCTACGAGTTCAGTGCCCAGGTCGGTGACGTGGCCGGCAACACCGCTCAGCTGACGGCGGGCCCGCAGGGCACAACCACGGTCTGGGAGTTGCCGCTGCGCGACAACACGAGCTTGACCGTGACCGCGGACGGCGTCAACGGCTCGGTCGACAGCGCGATTCCGCCGGCCCTCCAGCCCGATCTGCCCAATACGAGCACCACGCTTGCGGGCGTCGGATCCGTCCTCCAGCCGGTCGGGCTCAGCGGCTTGGCCCTCGGCCACGCCTTGAACTGGCTGCCAGCAGCCCACGACCGTGGAGGCCCTGGTGCTGATCTGCGCGCGCGCCAGGCGTCCCACCAGGCCGCCCGCGGCCGCCGCTGCCCGGCGCAGCCAGCGAGCGCCAGGCGCCGCTCCGAGTCGCGGGGGCGAACCGGGACCGGCCGAATCGCCGCCAGATCACAGCGCTGTGAGACGGTGCCGCACTCCCCGGCGCTCACCGTCGGCTACGGTCAGAGACTCACGCTCAGTGGCACCCTGCACAACCTCAAGTTGCGCGGCGCGCCGGTCACCGGCGCCCCGATCGAAGTGTGGGCGCAGGTAGCCGGCGGCCAGCTAATGCTGCTGGGCCGGACGCGGACCAACACCCGAGGGCAATACCACTACACAGTTGGCCCCGGGGCGACAAGAAGCGTCTATGTGACATATGCCGGCACCCCGCAGCTCAGGGCGGCGGTCAGCCAGCTGCAGGAACGCTTCACCGGACGGGCCACTCTGGACGCGAGCCCGGCGGCCGCCGGGCAGCGCCTGACGCTGACCGGCCGCGTCCTGGGCGGTCACGTGCCGGCGCACGGGCTCAACGTGACGGTCGAGGGCAAGATCATCGGCTATCCCGGCAGCCAGCAGCTCGGCACAGTCCACAGCACGAGCCGTGGCATCGTCAGATATTCGATCAGGCTCCCGGCAGCAACTCGTGGCCTCCGCTACCAGCTCTGGCTCGAAGTGTCAGCCAGGCTGAATCCTGGCTGGCCATTCCTCGGAGCTCGCAGCCCGGCATTGACCCGCTATGTCAGCTGATGGCGACCGTGGCCTCCCGGCCCCGCACCGTCCCAGACACCCATGGCGGCCGCACCATCCTGGACACCCGTGGCGCCCCCGGCATGATGATTGCCTGAGCCGCACCGCAATGGCCTGTATCCTTCTAACGAGTGTTCACCGACATCATTCAGCCGACTCACCTGCTGCTGATCCTCGTCGTAGCGCTGCTGGTACTCGGGCCCAAACGGCTCCCCGAGGTCGGGCGCTCCCTCGGCCGTGGGCTGCGCGACTTCCGGCATGGTCTGCAGGGGGTGCAGGACGAGGCTCGCGGCATGTTCAACGATGCCCTGGATGGCTCAACACCCGCGCCAGTGGGCACAGCTGGGCCAGCATTGTCGCCGCGAATAGACGCACTGGCCGGACTGCCGGACACGGAGCAAAGCACATATACGCCCGTGCAGACCGCTGTCGAGCCAGCCGCCACGCGAGCGGCGGAGGCGGAGGCGGAGGCGGAGGCGGGCGCGGAGGCAAGCGCACAGCCACCGCAATTCGCCGGGCCGGCTCCGACGCCTTCCGCCCAGGTGCTCATGGTGCCGAGCTCGGCCAGCGTCACGAAGGTCGTGGCGCTGGACCTGGATCCGGCCGACTACGCAGACTGACGGAAGCGCAGCCACCGCAGGCTGAAACAGCCGCCTTGGTCGCGCTGATGCGCGCGGGCGGGAGAGCGTGGGCCAGCTACGTGCTGGCCGTCCGCCGCGACGGAGGCGACCGGGTCTCAGCGCTCGCGCTACTCGAGCAGCAGCTGGGACTGCTTTCCTTCGAAGCCTTGGAGCGCGCCAGTAGTGACATCAAGCGCTGGCGCGCGCTCGGCTATGGGCTCCTCACGCTCACTGACCCTGACTACCCGGCAAACCTGCGCGTGGTGGAGAACCGCCCGCCGCTGCTGTTTGTGGCGGGCAGGCTGCTGGAAGCTGACCGCCACGCGGTGGCGGTAATCGGGACCCGGAGTCCGACCGAAGCGGGCTGCGAGCTGGCGCGGCAAATCGCCGCAGCACTCGCGCGGGCGGGACTGACCGTAGTCTCCGGCCTGGCCGCAGGCATCGACGCCGAGGTCCATCGCGCCGTGCTGAGCCTGACGCTCCCGCAGCGCCCGCGCACGCTGGCGGTGCTCGGTAACGGCCTGCGCCACGTCTACCCGCCGGATCATGCTGAGCTGCAGGCGCAGGTCGCCCGCGCGGGCGCGCTGGTGTCCCAGTTCTGGCCAGAGGCGCCGCCGAGCGCCACAACCTTCCCCGCCCGCAACCTGGTGATGTCCGGGCTGACGCTCGGCAGCGTGATCGTCGAGGCCTCCGAGCGCAGCGGCACCCGCATCCAAGCCCGGCACGCCCTCTCCCAGGGCCGGCTCGTCGTCTTGATGCGCCCGGCCGTAACCACCGAGTGGGCTGCCGCGCTAGCCCAACAACCTGGCGTGGTCGTAGCGGACGATCCGGCTGATGTCGTCAGTGCCTTTGGCCACTAGCCAACTGCTCGCGCCGCACCATGGCCCGGGAGCTTGCCCGCGCTGCCTGAACCTCGTCGACCGCGCAGGCCCATGCCGTGCCTGCCGTGCAACCGAGCAACACCTCGCCGTGATCGTCCCGATCTCCTATAGCGTCGGCGGTGAGTGGCTGCATAGGCTGATCATCTCCTACAAGCGCGACGCCGACCGGTTTGTGCAGGACGCTCTGGCAGCAATCACGACCCTGCTTGACCAGTTCATTTCCCGGCACGAGTGCTGCCTCGCCGCGGCGGTCCTCCCCGCGACCGGCGTTGGACGCAGCTTCGACTTGATCACCACAGTGCCATCAGCAGACCCCCTGCGCGACCTCCATCATCCGCTGCGCGGCATCGTTGGCTCAGCCTGCCCCACCACCAGGGATCGCTACGAGCGGCTGCTGTTCAGGTCAGACTCGGTAGCCATCCCGCGCGTCTACGATCCCGCCCGCTACGTGCCAGCCAGACGCCTTGACGGCGAAGACGTGCTCCTGATCGACGACATGTGGACCAGCGGAGCGAGCGCCGAGAGCGCCGCCGGCGCACTGATCGCCGCAGGCGCCGGAACGGTTGCCGCGATCGTCATCGCACGGCATCTGAATCGCCACTGGCACGACAACGATGCCCAAATCACCCGCCTGGCCGAAGCTGGCTTCAACCCAGACCGATGCGTCATCTGCAGCCGTGACCGCCACTCAGAACCGCCCCGAGAGCAGCGCCAATCGCTAGCCTCCGCGCTGCAATGGCAGACATAGCTAAACCGCTCGCGCGCGGGATGGCGCCGTCGACGCCGACGGCGCGTTCGGCAGTCGGCTTGGCGGCCGCGATCCGGCGCCGGGAGCTGAGCGCAACGCAGGTGGTCGAGGCGCACATCGCGGTCCTGCTCAGAACCGGGCCGCAGCTGAACGCCGTAGCCGCAGATTCGTTCGCGAAGGCTCGCGACCAGGCACGCGCGCTCGATCAGGAGATCGGAGAGGCGGCGCTGCGCGGACGCTCGCTCGACTTCCTTGCGCCGCTGGCGGGTGTTCCGTTCACGATCACAGAGTCGATCGCGGTGCGCGGCATGCCCAACAGCGCCGGAGTGCCCGCCCGCCGCGACTACCGAGCGCCGCGCAGCGCGACTGTCGTGAAGCGGCTCGTGGACGCTGGCGCGATCCCGCTCGCCGTGACCAACCCCTCGGAGCTTAACCTTTGGATCGAGTCGGACAATCCACTCTACGGGCGCACGAGCAACCCCTACGACCACACGCGCACGGCGGGCGGCGCCTGCGGCGGTGAGGGCGCTGCCGTTGGCTGCGGCGGCTCGCCATTTGGCGTCGGTACCGATCTCGCCGGTTCTATCCGCATACCGGCGCTCTTCTGTGGCGTGTTCGGACACAAGCCCTCTCCCGGTCTGATCCCGACCACCGGGATCTGGCCCCCGCCCGCAGACGAAGCGCAGCGCCTGTGCGCGATCGGACCGCTCGCACGGCGGGCCGAGGATCTGCTGCCGCTGCTTCAGGTGATGGCCGGGCCCGACGACCTGGATCCTCAGGTGGTGGCAGCGAACCTGACAGAGCCATCCTCGGTATCACTTGATGGCCTGCGGGTCACACTGGTCGAAGACAGCTCGCTGCGGCCGCTGGCACGCGAGCTGCGAGACGCGCGCGAGCGCGCCGCGGGAGCCCTGGCGGGAGCGGGGGCCGACGTGCGCACCATCAGCCTGCCGAGCTGGCGGACGGCTGCCCTACCCGTCCTGGCCGCACTGATGCACTCGGGCGCCCCCGGGACCAGCATCGCAGCCCACCTGAACGGGACCGGCGAGCCTCGCGGAGCGCTCCCACTCCTGTTCGGCCGTGGGCGGCACACGCTGCCGGCGCGACTTGCGGCGCTGCTGGACACGCTGCCCTCGAGCGAAGGGGGGCGCGCGCGCCTGCAAGCGCGTGCCGAGCACCTGGTAGGCGAGCTGCGCGAGGCAATCGGCGACGGCGTCCTGCTGCACCCGGCCCATCCGACGCTCGCGCCCCATCACGGCCGCACCTACGGCCGACCCTGGCTGCTCACGCCAGCCGCCATCTTCAACCTCGCGGGCGTCCCGGTCACCCAGGTGCCGCTCGGCCTGAGCCGCTCTGGCCTGCCGGTCGGGGTCCAGGTCGCCGCCGCACCTTTCGCCGACCACGTGACCATCGCCATCGCGCTCGAGCTGGAGGCAGTCTTCGGCGGCTGGCGGCCGCCCGCTGGCGGCTGACCGAATCGGCCACCCTGAAACGCGACGACTGTGCTCGCTGGGCGCGCCCCGCTTGGGCGCGCCCTTCCCTGCCCCTTAACCCGAGCGAGGACCCGCACTGCAGGTCCTCACCCAGGTGTCCTCTCAGCACCCGTCCCCATGGCCGGTATGAGTCCGGCTGCAAGACACTCGTACTCTCAATCACATCCAGGCGCTGAAAGTTTCGCTGCGTCACTGCCGTTTGTGGCGTGCGTCCAATCCCGCCACCCGCAGTCCAGCGCCGCGCGCCGCGTAACCACCGAGCGCTTGTCATACTGGAGACCCCACGGGGGCGTAGCTCAGTCGGTTAGAGCGCCGGCCTGTCACGCCGGAGGTCGCGGGTTCGAGTCCCGTCGCTCCCGTTGAAGAAAACCCTGTAAATGCGCAGCAACAGACAGTTCTGACGACCGAGTCAAACACGGGAGCGCCGTTGCGAGTAGCAGTTGCGAGTAGCAGATAGCCCCACCAGGCGCGCGATCGAAGCGCCTACGGGTCGCGTCGCCCCGGGGCTGAATGAAGCGATTCCGGAACGTGGCGCACAGACCTCTTAATCCCAAGGTTGCAGGTTCGATTCCTGCACGGCCCACTCGCAAGAGCCCTGCACATACATGGTTTTGCTAGCGGATTGTGGTCTTGTTTGTAGCCCGAAGCTTGGCGCGAGTACCACCGGCGAGTACCAAACGCACCGCTGGACGGTCGTCAAGTGATAGAGAGGCGCAGAGACGCCGGGTGCCGGCGATCCCA
>JAJYHG010000009.1 GCA_021784895.1 Actinomycetes bacterium | reverse complement strand
GCCGAAGAAGGCTCCCACGACCGCGGTCCAGGCTGACAGGGTGACGCTGTTCTCGAGCGGGATCCAGTACTGCGAGCCACTGAAGATGGTCTTGAAGTTCTGCAGCGTGAAGGCGCCTGCGGTGGTCGAGAAGGCGCCGCGGATCACCTCGTAGATCGGTAATCCCAGAAACACCAGCACGTAGATGCTGAACGGGAGGATGCCTACCCAGGCGCCCCCGGCGCCTGAGACACGGCTGGTCCCGCGGCGCCGGGGCGCCGCGGGACCCTTGGTTGCTTCGATTGCTTGCGCTGCAGTCGTCAAGCCGGGAAGGCAGCCGAGATCGCCAGTCCTGCCTTGGCAGAGTCAGCGACCGTCGGCAGTACCGGTGTCCCGGTCACCTTCGGCAGCGCCGCGTATGCGCGCTTGTTGACCTTGCCTGCCTTGACCAGCCCCTGCAGCTCGATCGGCCTGGCGCCGCCCTCGAGCCAGATGTTCTGGCCCGTGCTCGAGTAGAGGAACTCCTCCCACAGGCGGGCCGCCGCCGGGTGCGGCGCGTACTTGCTGATCGCCTGCACGTAGTAGCCCGCGAACTCCTTGCCACTCGGGTCGATCACCTTCCAGTGCTTGGCGAAGCTGGCCGGCAGGCCGTACGCCTTGGCGCTGTTGAGGTAGTCCCAGTTGAGCAGGATCGGGCACTGGTTGGCCTCGAGGATCGACACGGCGTTGCAGTCGGTCGAGTTGAAGTTGCCAATCGCCTTGAGCTTGTTGAAGAAGGCGATCCCGGGCTTGACGTTGGTCAGCGAGCCGCCGGTGTTGAGCGCGGCCGCGTAGACGGCGTTGGTCGCCGCGGCCGCCTGGCCGATCGCCCCGTTGAGCGTCACGTCACCCTTGTACTGGGGGCTGAGCAGCGCCCGCCAGGAGGTCGGGCAGCGCTTGACGACCGCCGTGTCGCAGCCAAACGAGAGGTATCCGCCGTAGTCGTTGAACCACAGACCCTTGGGGTTCTTGGCGGTGGCCGGGATCATGTTCCAGGTCGCAACCTTGTAGGGCGCAAACAGCGCCGGGTCGGGCGCCGCGGTGTAGGACTCACCAACGTCGATCACGTCCGGCGCGGAGCTGCGGCCGCGGTCCTGCTTGATCGCCTGGATCTCCTGGGCGCTCGAGCCGCTGGGGTTGTAGCTGTGGATCTTGATCCCGTACTTCTTCGTGAACATCTTCATCATCGTGCCGTAGTTGGCCCAGTCGTTGGGCAGGGCGATGACGTTGAGGTTGCCCTCGGCCTTGGCGGCCTTGACAAGCGCGGCCATGCCACCACCGGCCTTAGCCGAGGTGACCGTGGCCCAGTTGACCTTCGCGCTCTTGGCGCTCGCGACCGAGCTGATGCTCAGTCCGCCCGCGGTGGCAGCGGCGGCAGCTATCACGGCTACTGCCGATGCACCGACGCGACGTTTGATAACAGACATGACCCTCCTCACAGGGATTTTGTGATTGGTCGTCTACCTGACCGCCCAGGCGGGGCGATCACATTACAGACTGGAACCTATCCGGCTCTCCAGAAGAAATTGTGACGATCTTGTCAAGGTCTGATTCGTATACCTTTACGCTGGCCCGCGTCAGCTGCGTGTTTGTTTGCGGCCGGCGGCGGTCGCCGCGGCGGGTGCTAGCGTCGCGCCCCAGATGGGGTCTTCACCGCTTGTCGTCGCGCACCGGGGCCTGCACGCATCCGGTGCCATTGAGAACACGCTGACCGCTTTCCAGCTCGCCGCCGAGGCGGGCGCGGAGATGGTCGAGCTGGATGTCCGCCGTACCCGCGACGGCGAGCTCGCCGTGCTCCACGACCCCGGCAAGGGGGGCGTGATGCTCTGCGACTGCGACCTGGACGGGTTTGAACGCCACACCCGGCTGCGCCCGCCGCGCCTGCAGGAGGTGCTCGACTGGGCCCGCGGGAGGATCGCGCTGGATGTCGAGCTCAAGGAAGACGGCTACGCCGACCAGGTAGTCGCGCCGCTAGAGAGCTTCGTGGCCGCCGGCGGTGAGCTGCTCGTCACCTCGTTCCTCGATCTGCTGCTCGCGCAGATCGCGACGCTGGCGCCGGCGCTGCACCTCGGCCTGCTGATCGAGGAGAACGCCGTGGATGCGGTGGCGCGCGCCCGCGCAGCGGGCGCGCGCACCCTGCTACCGGAGGTGGCGCTCGCATCCGAAGCGCTGATCGCAGAGACCTCGGCCGCGGGCATCGCGCTGATCGTCTGGGACTTCATGGCGGCTGCGCACGCGCCGCTCTTGGCCGACCCGCGCGTGGCCGGCGTGATCACCGACGACGTGCCGGGAGCGCTCACCGCTCGGGCCAAACTGCGCCGGAGTACTCTCGAAACGTGACCACCAGGCGCCCCGTCATCGGCATTGCCACGGCGCTCGAGCGTGCCCGCTACGGCGTCTGGGACGCTCCCTGCGCACTGCTCCAGTTCTCCTACGTCGAGGCGGTCCAGCGTGCCGGCGGGCTGGTGCTGATGCTGCCCCCCGACCCCGCGCTCGAGCGCGACCCAGACGAGGTGCTCGAGCACATCGACGGCCTGGTGCTGGCTGGCGGCTGCGATGTGGACCCCGCGCAATACGGTCAGCAGCCCCATCCGGAGACGGTCGGGCTGGTGCCCGCGCGCGACGCCTTTGAGCTGGCGCTGCTCGAGCGTGCGATCGACCGCGACCTGCCGGTGCTCTGCGTCTGCCGCGGCATGCAGGTGCTGAACGTCCTGCGCGGCGGGACCCTGATCCAGCACCTCCCGGATGTGCTGCACAGCGACGAGCACCGCCGCCAACCCGGGACCTTCGAGGGCAACGAGCACGACGTCGAGCTGGTGCCCGGCTCGCTCGCCGCACGCAGCGCCGGTGGCGAGCGCACGATGACCAAGTCCCACCACCACCAGGGGATCGGCAAGCTCGGTGACGGCCTGGTCGTCACCGGGCGCTCAGCCAGCGACGAGCTGGTGGAGGCGATCGAGCTTCCGGACGCGGGCTTTGTGCTGGGTGTCCAGTGGCACCCCGAGGCTGACCCCGAGAGCACGATCATCGCCGCCCTGGTGGATGAGGCGCGTACGCGGATCTCGGCGCCCGCGCGTGCGCGGAGCCCCTCCGCAGCGCTGCTCAGCGGATCTCGGTAGCCTCGTGGTAGCCGCCGGCCTCGATCGCGGCCCGCACCGCGGCGGCGTGCTCCGGTCCACGGGTCTCGATCACCAGCTGTACCGCCGTTTCCTGGATGTGCAGGTCCAGCCCCTCGCGGATGTGCTGTACGTCCAGCAGGTTCGCGCCGGTGGTGCCGATCACCGCGAGCAGCTCCGCGAGGCGCCCCGGCAGGTCAGGGATCCGCAGGCGCAGCACCAGGCGACGCCGCGCCTGGGTCTCGTGCCGGCGCGCGACCTCGGCCAGCAGGCCGGCGCCGACGTTCCCGCCCGATAGCACCAGCACCGTCGTCCCGCCGGCCGGCGCGGCGGGCAGACGGCCCGCGAGCAGCGCGGCGACACCCACCGCGCCCGCGCCCTCCACCACCAGCTTGGCGCGTTCCATCAGGAACACCATCGCCTCGGCGACCTGGTCCTCGCCCACGACCACCAGCTCACTGGCCCAGTGATCGATCAGCTCGAGCGTCAGCTC
The DNA here is from genome assembly GCA_021784895.1 of Actinomycetes bacterium. GTDB lineage: Bacteria > Actinomycetota > Thermoleophilia > Solirubrobacterales > Solirubrobacteraceae > Palsa-465. The sequence continues at coordinate 8,872 of JAJYHG010000009.1, read as the reverse complement.
GCCCGGGCGCTTGACGGCAATGCCGTCCGCGATCGTGCGGGCCGAATCGACAGCGACCGGCCTGCCCGCCCGCAGCGACCCCGCCACCGGGGCACAGGCCTCCGCCTGGACGCCAACCACCTCCACCTCCGGTCGCTGCGACCTGACCGCCACCGCGATTCCGCTGATCAGCCCGCCGCCACCCACCGGCACCACGATGCGAGCCAGATCCGGCACCTGGCGCAGCAGCTCGAGCCCGACCCCGCCCTGGCCGCAGATCACATCCGGGTCGTCGAAGGGGTGGATGAACTGCATTCCCGCCGCGGCCGCCCGTTCCTTGGCGGCGGCGACCGCGTCGTCGACCGAGCGCCCGCCCAGGTGCAGCGTCGCACCGAGCGCCTGCACCGCGTCGGCCTTGGCGATCGGCGCCGCCTCGGGCATGAACACCTCACAGGCCACCCCCCGCGAACGCGCCGCGTAGGCGACCGCCTGCGCATGGTTGCCGGCGCTGCCGCAGACGACGCCGCGGCCGCTCGCCTCGCCGAGTGCAGCGAGCTTCGCCATCGCCCCCCGCAACTTGAACGACCCGGTCCCCTGGAGGTTCTCGGCCTTCAGCACGATGTGGGTGCCCGAGAACTCAGACAGCGTGCGCGTGGTGATGATCGGCGTCTCGCGAACGACGCCGGCTCCGGCGCGCGCGGCGCTCCGGATGCTCGCGGCGTTGACCAGCCGCTGCGCGGCGCTGGCAGGCATGGCCGTCTCAGGCGCCCACGGCCACGATCGCGTCGACCTCCACCTGGGCGCCGCGCGGCAGCGCCGCCACCGCCAGCGCGACCCGCGCTGGCGGGTCGTGCTTGAAGAAGCCAGCGTAGACCTCGTTGACCGCGGCGAAGGCGGCAATGTCGGTCAGGTAGATCGTGACCTTCACGGCGTTGTGCAGCGAGGCTCCGGCGTCGCTGGCGATCGCATCCAGGTTCTGAAGGCAGCGCTGCGCCTGCTCCGCGGGCGTCTCGCCGGTGATCTCGCCACTGTCGGGATCCAGCGGGATCTGCCCCGAGATGAACAGCAGCTCGCCGCTGACACGCACGGCGTGCGAGTAGGCGCCGACCGCGGCGGGCGCGGCCGGTGAATTGACGGTTACTCGGTGCAAGGTCGCCTCCTTCAGATGAGTCCTGGCGTGGAACTTGTTTCGTGCCTAGGCTGGACAATCGTGACAGCAACGAGCGAGACAGGTTTCCACGGCGGCCCCCTGGCCGCGCTGCGCGTGCGGCCGTTCTGCTGGTGGTTCGCCGGCCAGATCACGTCGGCCTCGGGCGGGATGACGCAGCTGGTGGCGGTCGGCTGGCTGGTGTTGCGCTGGCACGGCAACGGGCTCGAGCTCGGCCTGCTCTCGACCGCCGGGCTCGGCCCGACGCTGCTGGGCGGGCTGTGGGCCGGCTCACTGATCGACCACCACCAGCGGCGCACGATCCTGATCTGGACGCAGAGCCTGCTCACAGCTTCGAGCCTGCTGCTCTACGCGCTGATCGTCTCGGGCACCGCGAGCTACTGGCCGCTCGTCGCGATCACGATGCTCACTGGGACGGTCAGCGCGCTCGACGCCCCGGCGCGCCAGATCTACGTGCTCGACCTGGTCGGCACCGAGCGCGTGGCCGGCGCGGTCAGCCTCTATGAGGTGGTCATCAACCTCTCGCGGGTGCTCGGCCCCGCGATCGGGGGCGCGCTGCTCGCGACCTCTGGCCCGGCCTGGTGCGTGCTCGTCAACGCGCTCACGTTCCTGGCGCCGCTGGCGGTGCTGATCCACTACCAGCCGCGGCCAGCCGCCCCGTCCAGCGCCAAACCCGGCCTGCGCCAAGCGGGCGCGGGCCGGCCCAGTGCGCTCGAAGGGCTGCGTTACGCCTGCTCGCAGCCACTGCTTCGGGCCTGCCTGCTGTTGGCCGCAAGCTCGGCGCTGCTGTTCACCCCGACCCTGTTCTACCCGCTCTTGGCGACGCGCGTGTTTCATCTCGGCGGCAGCGGTTATGGCCTGCTCTTGGCGGTCTTCGGGGCGGGCGCGCTGCCGGGCGCGCTGCTTGCCTCCCGGCGCCAGCCCACCGGTGTCCAGGTGCGCGCCCTGGCGCTGGCAGCGAGCGTGTGCGTGCTGGTCGCCGCCGCTGCGCCGGCGCTCGCGGTCCTGCTGGCGGGTGTCGCCCTGACCGGCCTGTTCTCGATCTGGATGATCGCCTCCGCCAACACGCTCGTGCAGCTGCGCAGCGCCCCTGAGCTGCGCGGGCGCGTGATGGGGGCCTGGACCGTGGCGCTGCCCGGGACGCTGCCGGTCACGGCGCTGATCGCCGGTGCACTAGCCGACACGCTCGGCCCGCGGATCGCCTACGCCGCCGCCGGGGCGTCACTGGCAGCTGCCGTGCTCGCCTGCTGGGGCGCGTACACGCAGGCCGACCAGGATGCGGCCCAGCAGCCCGGCGCGGTGCCAGGCGGGTAGCCTGGGGCCATGAACCGGCTCGCGCAGGAGAGTTCCCCCTACCTGCGCCAGCACGCCGCAAACCCGGTTGACTGGTACCCGTGGGGGGAGGAGGCGCTTGACCGCGCCCGCGCCGAGGACCGGCCGCTGCTGGTGTCGATCGGCTACTCGGCCTGCCACTGGTGCCATGTCATGGCCCATGAGTCCTTCGAGGATCCCGCCACGGCCGCGGCCATGAACGAGCGCTTCATCTGCATCAAGGTCGACCGCGAGGAGCGCCCCGACATCGACGCCATCTGCATGGCCGCCTGCATGGCCCTGACCGGCCAGGGCGGCTGGCCGCTCAACGTCTTCCTGACCCCGGAGCAGCAGCCGTTCTTCGCGGGCACCTACTTCCCGCCGGCGCCCCGCGGCGGGCTGCCGAGCTGGCGGATGGTGCTCGACGCGCTCGCCGACGCCTGGCGCGATCAGCCCAGCCGCGTCCGCGAGCAGGGCCAGGCACTGGCGGAGGCGATCACGGCCGGCGCGAGCGCGGGGCGCGCGGCGCAGGCAGAGGTGCCGGCCAGCGTGATCACCGACTCGGTGCGCGCGCTGGCCGCGAGCTTTGACCGCGTCCACGCCGGCTGGGGCGGCTCGGCGGGCCTCCACGGCGGCGGCGGCCCGAAGTTCCCGCCCCACTGCACGCTCGAGTTCCTGCTCGCCGCGGGCGACGCCGAGCTCGTGCCGGCGACCCTGCACGCGATGGCCGCCGGCGGCATCTATGACCAGGTCGGCGGCGGCTTCGCGCGCTACGCCGTTGACGCCGCCTGGCGGGTGCCGCACTTTGAGAAGATGCTCTACGACAACGCGCTGCTGGCGCGCGCCTACCTGCACGGCTGGCAGGTGACGCGCGAGCCGCGTTTTGCCGAGGTCTGCGCCGAGACGCTCGACTGGGCGCTGCGGGAGCTGCGCGGCCCCGAGGGCGGCTTCTGCGCCGCGCTCGACGCCGACTCAGACGGAGGCGAGGGCCGCTACTACACCTGGACGCTTAACGAGCTGCGCGAGACGCTGGGCGCGGAGCTGGCCCCAGCCGCGATCGCCTACTTCGGTGCCACCGCGGCCGGCAACTTCGAGCAGCACCAGAACGTGCTGCAGGCCACCGGCGAAGCGCCGCCGGAGCTCGCCGAGATCCGCGCCCGGCTGCTGGCCGCGCGTGCCTCACGGCCGCGCCCCGGCCTGGATGACAAGCGCCTGACCTCCTGGAACGCGCTCATGATCACGGCGCTCGCCGACGCGGGCGCCGCACTCGGGCGCGAGGACTACCTGCAGGCGGCGCGCACCTGCGCCGCGTTCCTGCTGAGCGAGCTGCGCGACGGCGAGAACAACCTGCTGCGCAGCTGGAAGGACGGCCGCGCGGCGCTGCCGGCCTACCTCGAGGACCACGCCTACCTGCTGCAGGCGCTGCTCGTGCTCTACGAAGCCACCTTTGACGAGCACTGGTACATCGAGGCGGTGGCAGTGGCCGACACGCTGATCGAGCGCTTCGGTGACGAGCGCCACGGCGGCTTCTTCACCACCGCCCGCGAGCTGCCATACCTGGTCGCGCGCCGCAGGGACATCGAGGACACGCCGACACCGTCTGGCAACTCCGCAGCGGCCCTCGGGCTGCTGCGTCTAGCCCGCCTCTCCGGCGAGGAGCACTACGAGCGCTGGGCGCTGGGCGTGCTGTCCCTGCACGCCCCCCTGGCGCTGCGCCAGCCGCTCGCCCTCGGCCACCTGCTGCAGGCGCTCGATCTCTACCTTGCGGCCCCGCGCGAGGTCGCGATCGTTGGCGCGGGTCCGCTGACCGGCGCCCTACGCACCCGGTACCGCCCCCACCTGGTGCTGGCGGGCACCGACGCCGCCAGCACGGCCGGCACGGCGGTGGCGCTGCTGCGCGGGCGTGAGCTGGTAGCCGGACGGCAGGCGGCATACGTCTGTGAGCGCTTCGCCTGCCAGCTGCCGGTGACCGAGCTCGCGGCCCTTGAGGCACTGCTGTAGTAACGCTCTGTGCGGCACTGAGCAAATGACCCGCGCCGGCTCCGTACGCGATATCGTGGCGGCATGCACCGGGGAGCGTATGGGCGGGTTCTGATGGCGCTGGCGGCCAGTGTCGCCATCACCGCCTGCGGCAGGAGCAAACCCGCGGTCCCACCGGGACCATCGGCGCTCGACCCCGCAAGCCAGGTGCCGGCTTCGGTGATCACCTACGTGGCGGTGACGGTGCGCCCGCAAGGTGCGCTGCGGACCGAGATCGTGCACGCGATCGACGCGCTGGCTGGACCCCACGCGGACAAGACGCTGGTCTCGAAGCTTGAGTCCGGGCTGCACGGTGACTGGCCGGCGGTCAAGCACTGGCTCGGGCAGCAGGTCGGCGTCGCACTGACCGCCTGGCCGGCGTCGCCGCTCAACCACCAGCAACTGAAGAACGACCTGCTGGTGGTCGCCCCGACCAGCAACCCGGCGGCGGCGCGGAGCTTCCTCAGCACCAAGCTGAAGGGCGCCAGCATGACCGGCAAGGTGGTGGGTGACTACGCCATCTTCGGCGGGCCGAAGGCGGTCGGCGCTGCGCTCGCGGTCAAGCCCAGCGACTCACTCGCCGCTTCGGCTGGCTTCCGCACAGCGGTGGCGGCGCTCGGCGGCGGCCAGCTGATCAGCGTCTACACGCCCCTGCACCAGGCGCTCGCCGCCATCCTGCCGACGCTCGGGAGCGGCGCTGCCAAACTGAACACGGCGGCGCTCGGGCCGCTGCTGGCGAAGCTCGCGCCCGGCGCCACGGCCGCCGTTGGGCTCGCCGCAATCAGTGACGGCTTCCGGGTCGACCTGGTCAGCCACGGGCTGCCGACGGGCTCTAGCTCCGCGACCACCGGCGCCACTGCGCTCAGCTCGCTGCCCGGTGGCTCCTGGCTCGCGCTCACGCTCGCCGGCGGCCTGGCCCAGAGCGGTCATCTCAGCCAGCTCGCTGCCGTCATGCGACAGCTGCAGGCGGTGATCGGCACCCACGCCGGCGCCAAAGCCAGCGCGAGCGCGCCGCTGCGCTTCGCCGAGCAGGACCTGCTGCCCGCGCTGGGGCCGCTGTCGCTGGCCGCCAGCGGCAGCTCACTGGCGACGCTGAAGGCGAGCCTGATCCTCACGCCACTCGATCCCACGGCGGGCGCCGGCCTGGTGCGCGGGATCAAGCAGCTCGCCGGTGTGCTGCCGATCCTCGCCGGAACGAGCGCCGGACGCGTGATCCTCGCCTTTGGCTACAGCAGCCTGCCCCAGGTGCTCCACCCGGCAACGACGCTCTCGAGCGACCCCGCCTTCAAGCATGCGGTGGCGCAGCTGCCGGCCGGCTCAAAGCCCGTGCTGTTCGTCAACTTTGCGGGGCTGGCACAGCTCGCAGCGCTCGACCAGAGCGCCAAAGCGACGGCCGTGGAACACGTGCTGGGCCGGCTTGGATACCTGGTCGCGGGTGGCACGCCGACCCACGCCCGGCTGGTGCTCACCGCCCGCTGAGCGCAACACGGCCGAGCCTCACGGCCCCCGCCGCCCTACAAGACGGGCAGGTAGCGCTCCAGCTCCCAGGGGGTGACCTGCACCCGGTAGTCCTCCCACTCCTGGCGCTTGATCTCGATGTAGCGGTTGAAGGTGTGTTCGCCGAGTGAGCGCAGCACCAGCTCCGACTCGGCGGTCAGCTCGATCGCCTCCCCGAGCGTCTCCGGCAGCTGCTCGATGCCCAGCCGGCGGCGCTCCTCGGGCGAGAGGTGGTAGAGGTTCTTCTCCATCGGGTCGGGCAGCTCGTAGCCGTGCTCGATCCCCTCCAGGCCCGCCTGCAAGAGCACCGCGAAGGTCAGATACGGGTTGCAGGCCGGGTCGGGCGCGCGCAGCTCCATCCGCATCGCCTGCTCGCGGCCAGGGTGGTAGACGGGCACGCGCACGAGCGCGGAGCGGTTGCGCCGCGACCAGGCGACATAGACCGGCGCCTCGTAGCCGGGCACCAGGCGCTTGTAGGAGTTGACCCACTGGGCGAAGATCGAGCTCAGCTCGCGCGCATGGCGCAGCTGCCCGGCGATGAACGCCTTGCCCACGTCGGAGAGGTGGTACTGGTCGTCGGGATCGAAAAAGGCGTTGCGGCCGTCCCGGAACAGCGACTGGTGCGTGTGCATGCCGGAGCCGTTCTTGCCAAACAGCGGCTTGGGCATGAAGGTCGCGTGGCAGCCGTACTTGAGCGCGTACTCCTTGACCGTGATCTTGTAGGTCATGCAATGGTCGGCCATCACCTGCGCGCCGGCGTAGCGCATGTCGATCTCGTGCTGGCTCGGGCCGACCTCGTGGTGGGAGTACTCAGTGTGGATGCCGAGCTGCTCGAGCCCGAGCACGGTGTCGCGGCGCAGGTCGGAGCCGGCGTCGAGCGCCGTCAGGTCAAAGTAGCCCCCCTCATCGAGCACCTCGGTGCAGCGCGAATCGCGGAAGTAGAAGTACTCGAGCTCGGGACCGACAAAGAAGTCGTCAAAGCCCATCGCGCGGGCGCGCTCCACGGCGCGGCGCAGGATGTGCCGCGGGTCGCCCTCGTAAGGCCCGCCCTCGGGGGTGCGGATGTCACAGAACATTCGTCCCACCGCGTGGTCGCCGCCCCGCCAGGGCAGCACCGCGAAGGTGCGCGGGTCAGGCAGCGCGACCATGTCGGACTCCTCGACCGCGTTGAAGCCGGTGATCGACGAGCCGTCAAAGCCCATCCCGCCCTCAAAGGCGTGGGCCAGCTCGGTCGAGTTGATGCTGAATGCCTTCAGGTTGCCGAGGATGTCGGTGAACCACAGCCGGATGAAGCGCACGCCCTCCTGCGCCACGCGCGCCAGCACCTGGTCGGCGGTCAGTTCGGGCTGGTCGCTCATCGGCGCGGAACGTTACCGCGTTGCCCGCGCGCGCTGGTGCGCAGCTCCCCACCGGGCCAGCGCTCAACCCGCACGGGGTCGACGCGAATCCGGTCCACGCAGTCTCTGGTAGCGGGCGATGGCGCTCGCCCGCGCCGCGCTGGCCAGCACCGGTCAGTCTCCGCTTCGCGGCTGACCGATCAAGCTTCGATCCGTGTTCTGACCCGGGCGTTTCCGCGAGCCAAACCCGCGCCCGGCTCGACCGCCATCCACCGCCAAAACTCAGGCCGATACCTCAACTGAAGCACTCGTACGTAGGTCACACAGATATTCGTTTTAGAGCACGATTATTGTATACTTAAGCGCTTAATGTAATCTCATGCAGAGAGGAGAAGAGAAGCATGTTCACGAGCAGCGCCGGACGGGTAATTACCTGTCTGGCTCCCGGCTGGCGTCGGCGAGCTGTGGCGGTTGCAGTGGCCGTGCTGCCGGGTTTGATCGTCTGCGCTGCCGCCCACGCAGCACAGGTACGCGCGTCGGCCGCGCAGAACCTGTATGTCTCGCCGCGAGGCAGTGTCCGGAGTATGTGCACCCGCGTTGCGCCCTGCAAGACAATCACGCGCGCGGTCGAGCTTGCCGCGACAGGATCGACGATCTCCGTGGCCCACGGAACCTACCGTGAGGACGTGGCGCTCACAAAGTCCCTCACCATCGTGGGGCACGGCGATCCTGTGGTGAACGCCGCAGGCAAAGCCGACGGCTTCCTGCTCAGCGGGACGGGAGCTGCCGGTGCAACGGTTAAGGGCTTTGTGGTTGAGAACGCGACGTTCGAGGGGATCCTCGCCAAGCGCACGTCGGACGTTACGATCGCTGACAACGTCGTCAAAGACAACGACAGGGGCCTGACGGCGAAGCACCCGGTTGGAGAGTGCGCGCCCGCAGGGGGCGTGCCCGGGACCTGCGGGCAGGCGATCCATCTGATGTCGGTGACTGACTCGAGGGTGCTAGCAAACCTGGTCGAGAGCAACGCTGGCGGCGGCATCCGGCTAACCGATGAGCTCGGTCCTACAGCGCTGAACCTGGTCGCGGGCAACCGCATCCTGAACAACCCGTTTGGCTGCGGCATGGTGCTCTCCTCGGTCAACCCTTCAGCGCTGTCAGCTGGTGGCACTCCCGACCCCTCTGGCGGTGGCGTCTACGGCAACATCGTGACCAACAACATCACCGATGGAAACGGCGTCAAGGGCTCCGGTGCGGGCATTCTGCTAGCCGGAGTTGCGACCTACGACAACGTGCTCGATGGCAACACCGCCAACGGCAACGGCTGGGCTGGAATAACACTGCTGCACTCCTTCCCGCCAGGCCAGGACAACGGCAACGTGATCACCGCCAACAAGCTTGCCGACGACGGGGTCAGCCTGCCGCCGCCAGGTAGCCCGTTGGCGAGCTTTATGCCGAGCGGCACCGTGGGAATCGTTGTGTCCAGTGCCGTGCCGGTTGCTGCCACGACAATCGCCGGGAACACCATCTCCGACGTCAACTACGGGATCTGGACCGCGAA
>JAJYHG010000155.1 GCA_021784895.1 Actinomycetes bacterium | reverse complement strand
GGTGCGACCGCAGTCGATGAGCCAGACGATCTGCGAGCTGGAGGCCGAGGGCCTGGTGCAGCGCCGCGCCGACGCAAGCGACGCCAGGCGCACGCAGGTCGCGATCACCACCCTCGGCCGCGCCGCGCTCGACGCCGACCGCGCCGCCCGCGAGGGCTGGCTCGGCGAGGCGATCGCCCGGCTCAGCGATGAGGAGCAGCAGACCCTGCAGGAGGCGGTGGAGCTGCTCAGTCGGCTTACAGAAGCCGGCTGAGCGACAGGCGGCGCCCGTACGCAGCCGTCGGCCGGGGGCAAAAGTGGTTCGCTAACCTAACTGTGTGGCTACCGAACCATCTGCCCTCGCACAGGTCCCCACCCACCCCGGTCACACGCTCGCGCACATCGCCCGCATCGTCGAGCGCGCGGTGGCCACCACGGAGCTCTCGCTCTCCCAGTACCGCGTGCTGGCCACCCTCGGCGAGGGCCAGGAGGCCGCCTCGCACCTGGCCGAGAAGCTCGCCGTCAGCCGCCCCAGCATCACCGGCGTGGTCGACGGGCTGGTCGCCCGCGGCCTGGTGCACCGCGAGCACGCGAGCTGTGACCGCCGCCGCATCGACGTCGGCCTGACCGAGTCCGGCCGGGCGCTGCTCGCGCGCGCCGACGCGGCCGTGGAGGAGCGCCTCGAGCGGATCGGGCAGCTGCTCGAGGAGCTGCCGCGTTGAGCGCCATCGTCCCAGCGGGTCGCCTCGCCCCCGCACCCGAGCCCTCGCGCTATGAGCCTCCGCGCGCCTGGATCGACACCGACCGGCAAAAGAGCTGGCTGCGCCGGGCGCTGCCGATCGTGCTCGCCCACCGCCGCATGCTGATCTCGGCGCTCGTGCTCTCCTTCGTCTCGCTGCTCTTGCAGGTGCAGATCCCCAGTCTGCTCAACGGCGCCCTCAGCCACTCGATCCAGTTCCACACCACGCCACTGGCCCACTACGTGCGGATCGTCTTCGTGATCGCGGTCGCGGCCGGCCTGACCGCCTACCTCTCGCGTCTTTTGCTGATGCGCACCGCCTACGCGATCGAGGCCGACCTGCGCAACATCATCTACACGCACCTGACGCGGCTTGACTTCCAGTTCTACGACCGTGTCCAGTCCGGGCAGCTGATCTCGCGCGCCAACTCCGACATCCGCTCGGTGCAGCGCTACCTGATCTTCGGCCCGAGCATCCTCGTGCAGTGCTCGATCGCCCTGGTCGCCTTCGCCTACATGCTCACGATCAACGTGCCGCTCGCGTTCGTGGCGCTCGCCACGCTGCCGCTGGTCTTCCTCATGGGCCTGCGCATGCGCAGGAGCATCTTCCCGGTCTCCTGGCTGATCCAGGCCCGGCTGGCCGAGATCGCCATGACCGTCGATGAGAACGTCAGCGGCGTGCGCGTGGTCAAGTCCTTCGTCGGCGAGCAGCGCGAGCTCCACAAGCTGCAGGGCACCGCCCGGCGCGTGCGCTGGGCCTACATCAAGGACGCCGACATCCGCGCCCGCTTCACGCCGCTGGTCCAGAACCTGCCCCAGTTCGGGCTCGCCGCGATCCTCTTGTGGGGCGGCTACCTGGTCATCCACCACCACCTCTCAGACGGCGCGATCCTCGCCTTCAGCCTCTACATCGTGATGCTCCAGGCGCCCTTCCAGATGCTCGGCATGCTGGTGATGCTGAGCCAGCGCGCCGCCGCCTCGGCGGTCCGCATCTACGAGGTGCTGGATGAGCAGCCGAGCGTCGTCGACGGCCCGCTGGCCGTCGACCTCCTGGACGCCCGTGGCGAGATCGCCTTCGAGCACGTGCGCTTCTCCTACACAGACGGTGGGCCCGCCGTGCTCGACGAGTTCAACCTGCGCCTCGAGCCCGGCGAGACGGTCGCGATGGTCGGGCGCACCGCGAGCGGCAAGAGCACCGTCGCGCGCCTGCTGTCCCGCTTCTATGACCTCGACGCCGGTGCCGTCAAGGTCGATGGCCACGACGTGCGCGAGCTGACGCTCACGAGCCTGCGCCACCAGGTCGGCGTGGTGCTCGACGAGCCCTTCCTGTTCTCCGCCTCGATCCGCGAGAACATCGCCTACGGGCGCCCTGACGCGAGCCTCGAGGAGGTCCGCCAGGCGGCCCGCGCCGCCGGCGCCGAGCGCTTCATCCTGGCGCTGCCAGACGGCTATGACACGGTCGTCGGCGAGCGTGGCTACACGCTGTCGGGCGGGCAGCGCCAGCGCATCGCGATCGCCCGCACGCTGCTTGTGAACCCGCCGATCCTCGTGCTTGACGATGCCACGAGCGCCGTCGACGTGCAGGTTGAGCAGGAGATCCACGAGGCGCTGCGCACCCTGATGCAGGGGCGCACGACGCTGATCGTCGCCCACCGGCTCTCCACGATCGCGCTCGCCGACCGGGTGGTGCTGCTCGACGCCGGACGGATCGTCGCGGACGGCACGCACGCCGAGCTGATGGCCAGCTCGCCGCTGTATGTGGAGGTGCTGGCGCAGGCCGAGGCGCAGGAGCGCGAGCGGTCCGAGCGCTCCGACGACGCCGGTGG
>JAJYHG010000198.1 GCA_021784895.1 Actinomycetes bacterium | reverse complement strand
CGGCAGCTGAGGCACAGGCTGCGGCCGAGGCGCAGGCAAAGACTGTGGTTGCTGAGCCGGTGCCGGAGCCGGTGGTAGCGGAGCCCGCGCCGGAGCCGGTGGTAGCGGAGCCCGCGCCGGAGCCGGCCGTTGCGGAGCCTTCCGCGACCGAAACTGAGACTCGAGGAGAACCACAGTGAGCGACATCAGAGCTGCCGACGTCAAGGCCCTGCGCGACCGTACAGGTGCCGGCATGATGGCCTGCAAGGCTGCCCTGCAGGAGGCGGGCGGCGACATTGACAAGGCCGTCGAGCTGCTGCGCGCGCGGGGCGAGGCACAGGCCGCCAAGCGGGCTGGCAACGAGGCCACCGAGGGCACCGTGCAGTCATACATCCACTCCAACGGCAGGATCGGCGTGCTGGTTGAGGTCGACTGTGAGACCGACTTCGTTGCCCGCAACGAGGCCTTTGTCGCCTTCGCCAAGGACATCGCCCTGCACGTGGCCGCCAAGCCCGAGACGCTCGCGATCACCGAGGATGAGGTCCCGGCCGAGGATCGCGAGCGTGAGCTGCGGATCGCGACCGAGCAGGCGGCGGAGAGGCCCGAGAACGTCCGCGAGCGGATCGTCGCGGGCAAGATCGAGAAGTGGCTCGACGAGGTCGTGCTGCTGCGCCAGGAGCACGTCAAGCACGAGGGCCAGAAGATCGAGGATTTGCGGGCCAAGCTCGCCTCCGACACGGGCGAGAACATCGTCATCCGCCGGATCGCGCGCTTCGGCATCGGCCAGTAGCCGCAGGGGCACCGGGCGCGCACGTGAGCAACGAGACAGCCAACGGCAAGCCGGTATACGGGCGGATTCTGCTCAAGCTCTCAGGCGAGGCGCTGATGGGAGCGCTGGAGTACGGCACCGATCCTGGCCGCGTGCAGGCGGTCGCGCACGAGATCGCGACCGTCCACGCCCGCGGCGTCGAGGTGGCGGTCGTTGTCGGCGGCGGCAACATCTACCGCGGGCTGGAGGCCGCGGCCCGCGGGATGGACCGCGCCACGGGCGACTACATGGGCATGCTCGCCACCGTCCTGAACGCGCTCGCGCTGCAGGATGCGCTCGAGAAGGCGGCCATCCCAACGCGCGTGCAGTCTGCGATCACGATCTCAGAAGTAGCCGAGCCCTACATCCGCCGCCGCGCCGTCCGGCATCTGGAGAAGGGGCGCGTGGTGATCTTCGCGGCCGGCACCGGCAACCCGTTCTTCACCACCGACACCGCGGCGGCGCTGCGCGCCGCCGAGGTCCACGCTGAGGTGGTGCTGATGGCCAAGAACGGGATCGAGGGCGTCTACTCGGCCGACCCCGCGCGTGACCCGACGGCTCAGTTCCTGCCCGAGCTCACGCACCGGGAGGCCCTCACGCAGGGCCTCGAGGTGATGGACGCCACGGCCTTTGCGCTGTGCATGGACAACAACCTGCCGATCGTCGTGTTCAACATGGCGGACGGGGCCAACATCAACCGGATACTGTCGGGGGAACGCGTGGGAACACTGGTGAAGACATGAGCGACGATCTGGTATCCGGCCTGCTCGACGACGCGCGCGAGCGGATGCACAAGTGTGTTGAGGCGACCCGGCACGAGTTCGGCTCGGTGCGCACGGGCCGCGCCAGCCCGGCGCTGCTTGACCGCATCAGCGTCGATTACTACGGTGCCACCACACCGCTGCGCCAGCTCGCGACGATCACCGTCCCAGAGGCACGGCTGCTGGCGATCCAGCCCTACGACAAGGGCTCGATCAGGGCCATCGAGCGAGCGATCATGGAGTCCGACATCGGTCTCACGCCGTCAAATGACGGCGCCGTGATCAGGCTCGTGCTCCCGGAGCTCACCGAGGAGCGCCGCCGGGAGCTGGTCAAGGTCGTGCGTGGCATCGCCGAGGACGGGCGGGTCGCGATCCGCAACGTCCGCCGGGACGTGATGCACGACCTGCGTGAGCTCAAGGAGGGCGGGGAGATCGGTGCCGACGATGAGCACCGGGCCGAGGGGGAGCTGCAGAAGGTCACCGATACGCGCGTGACCGAGCTTGACGAGCTGCTGGGGCTCAAGGAAGACGAGATCCTCGAGGTCTGAGGTGCCGCCGCGGTCTGAGCCGGGCGATCTCGCTGCGCCAGAGCTGGGCGCGGAGCGGGCGCAGTACGTCGCGATCATCACCGACGGGAACGGGCGCTGGGCCAGGCAGCGCGGGCTGCCGGCGATCCGCGGCCACGAGGCCGGCGCGGATGTGGTCAAGGCGCGGCTGCGCGATGCGGTGAGCTTCGGTATCCGCGAGCTGACCGTGTACTCGTTCTCGACTGAGAACTGGTCCAGGTCGCGGGCCGAGGTCTCGGGCCTGATGCGGATGTTCGCGCGCCGGATCGACTCGGAGACACCCGAGCTGAAGGCAGAGGGGGTGCGCATGCGCTTCATCGGCAGGCGCACGCCACCGGTCTCAGAGCGCCTGATCGAGAAGATGCGCTGGGCCGAGGCCGAAACCGCCGGCAACGACCGGATCACGCTGTTCGTGGCCTTCAACTACGGTGGCC
>JAJYHG010000065.1 GCA_021784895.1 Actinomycetes bacterium | reverse complement strand
TGAAGGCGACACGGTGACCATTCGCGTCACCAACCGCATGTCGCGCATGACTGGCTGGCGACAATTAACTTGAGCGGTCGGCGACAACTATCTTGAGCGGTTGACGCACACCGCCGGGGAGCGTGAAGCGGTCGGGTCCTAGAGTGCTCTGCCTCGATGAGGAGGCAGCCACTGTGCCCGGCAAACGCATCACGGACCATCAAGTGACCAAGTACAAGACGTTGCGCGTCAATTACAACCAGGAGGCGGCCGCCGCCAAGACCGGGATCAGCGTGGCCAGCGCTCGCCGCATCGAGAGCATGGCGGCGTTGCCCTCACAGCGACCGCCGAGGAACTGGCGAACGCGATCCGATCCGTTGGCCGACGTGTGGAGCGGCGAGGTCGTGCCACTGCTCGAGGCCAAGCCTGGGCTGATGGCGGTGACGGTGCTGGAGGAACTCCAGCGCCGCCACCCCGAGCAGTTCGGCGAGTCGGTGCTGCGGACCCTGCAGCGGCGCATGCGGCAGTGGCGCGCCGAGCACGGCGAGGAGCGCGAACTGTTCTTCGCCCAGGAACATCCGCCGGGACGGCTCGGGCTGTCGGACTTCACGGTGGCCGACCAACTCGGTGTCGTGATTGCTGGTGCGTCCTTCCCGCACCGTCTGTACCAGTTCGCCTTCGCGCACAGCGGCTGGCGGCACGTCAGCGTGGTGCTCGGCGGCGAGAGCTTCCAGGCGCTGAGCAGCGGCCTGCAGGCGGCGCTGTGGATGGCCGGCGGCGTTCCCGAGGAGCACCGCACCGACAGCCTCTCGGCGGCGTTCAACAACCTGGCCGAGCAGGAGGAGTTGACCCGCAACTACGAGGCCCTATGCGCCCACTATGGGCTGCGCGCCAGCCGCAACAATCCTGGCGAGAGCCACGAGAACGGCTCCATCGAGGCCCGTCAGGGCAGTCTCAAGCTCGCCCTCGACCAAGCGCTGTTGCTGCGCGGCTCGCGGGCGTTCGATGCGCTGGCAGACTACGAGCAGTTCGTCGCCGAGGTCGTGCGGCGGCTCAACGCCCGCTGCGCCCGGGGCTGGGAGGCCGAGCGCGCCTGCCTCAGGCCGTTGCCGCCGCGCCGCGCCGCCGACTTCGAGGAGGTCGACGCCCGGGTCAGCAAGTACGGCGTGTTCACGGCCAAGAGCTCGATGTACAGCGTGCCGTCGCGCCTGGTCGGCCACGTGCTGAAGGTGCGGCTGTTCAGCGCCCACCTCGAAGCCTGGCTGGGCGGGGTGAAGGTGTTCGAGTGCGAGCGGCTGTACAGCAGCACGACCGACAAGTATCCGCGCCGCATCGACTGGCGACACATGCTGCCGGCACTCAAGCGCAAGCCCGGCGCGTTCGCCCGCTGGGTGCTGCGCGACGCCATGTTCCCGCGCAGCGAATACGCACGGACCTGGGCGCACATCAGCGACCGGCTGACCGAGCGGCAGGCATGCAAGCTGATGGTCGGTCTGCTCGACCTGGCCGACCGCGCCAACGTCGTGAATGAGCTCGCCGGCGTGCTGCACGGCCTCGTCGAGCAGGGTGAGGTCCCCGACCTCGACGCCCTGGTGGATCGCTTCGCG
Organism: Actinomycetes bacterium; assembly: GCA_021784895.1. Lineage (GTDB taxonomy): Bacteria > Actinomycetota > Thermoleophilia > Solirubrobacterales > Solirubrobacteraceae > Palsa-465. Next base: position 963 of record JAJYHG010000065.1, on the reverse strand, counting down.
CCGAGGCCCGCGTGCATGCCCGAGGTGCGGGTCGTGCTGCCGGCCCCCATCGTGTATGACGCACTGCTGGAGGCCGCATGAACGCCCCGATCGCCCTGGGCAGCGCCGACGCGGCGCGCCTGCCGCTGATGCTGACCGAACTGCGTATGCCCACGGCCAAGCGGCTGTGGGCAGACCTGGCCGAGCAATCCAACCGCGAGGGCTGGCCCGCCGAGCGCTTCCTCGGCGCGCTGCTGGAGCACGAGATCGCCGAGCGCGAAACGCGGCGGCTGCAACGCAACCGCGTCGACAGCCAGTTGCCCAACGCCAAGACGCTGGACCTGTTCGAGTTCGACGCGGTGCCCACCGTCTCGAAGGCGCACGTCATGGCCCTGGCCGAGGCCGACAGCTGGATCGCGCAGGGACACAACCTGCTGGCCTTCGGCCCGCCGGGCGTGGGCAAGACCCACCTCATCGCCGGCATCGGCCACGCACTGATCGACCGCGGCTACAAGGTTCTGTTCGTGCGCACCAGCGAGCTCGTGCAGCGTCTGCAGGCTGCCCGCCGTGACCTGCGCCTGCCACAGGAGTTGGCCAAGCTCGATCGCTACGACCTGCTCGTGCTCGACGACCTCAGCTATGCCCGCCGCGACCAGGCCGAGACCTCGGTGCTGTTCGAGCTCATCGCCGAGCGCTACGAGCGTCGCAGCATCGCGATCACGGCCAACGCGCCGTTCTCTGAATGGGATCAGGTGTTCCCCGACAGAGCCATGACCGTGGCCGCCGTCGATCGCCTCGTGCATCACGCCACCATCCTGGAGATGAACGTGGACAGCTACCGTCGCCGCGCTGCGATGCCGGCTCGCCGGCATCGCAGCGAACCCAAGCAACCATGATCAACCCCCGACCGCACCGCTCAAGATAGTTGACGTCGACCGCTCACGATAGTTGACGCCGGGCAGGGCGGCTTTGTCATTTCAGCCA